>NYVS01000048.1 GCA_002684755.1 Phycisphaerae bacterium | reverse complement strand
CCTGCTGATGCTGATCGTCGAGCGGGTCTTCCAGATCGGTCTCTTCGACCCGGCGATGGGCGGCGACCCGGTGCTCTTCCAGCACTTCTTCTGGTTCTACTCGCACCCCGCCGTGTACATCATGATCCTCCCGGCCATGGGCATCATCTCGGAGATCATCTCCGTCCACGCCCACCGGCACATCTTCGGCTANCGCTTCATCGCNTTCAGNTCGGTCGCGATCGCGATCTTCTCGTTCCTGGTGTGGGGTCACCACATGTTCACNTCGGGNCAGAGCCCGCTGATGAACGTCGTGTTCTCGCTGATCACCTTCTCGGTCGCGATCCCCTCGGCGATCAAGGTCTTCAACTGGATGGCCACGCTCTACCGNGGCTCGATCAGCATCAACACCCCGATGCTCTACGGGCTCGGATTCATCTTCCTGTTCACGATCGGCGGTCTCACCGGGCTGCACCTCGGAACGCTGAACACCGACATCCACCTTCACGACACCTACTTCGTGGTGGCCCACTTCCACTACGTGATGATGGGTTCCGCCCTGATCGCGATGATCGGCGGCCTCCACCACTGGTGGCCCAAGATGGTCGGCCGGATGTACAACGAGAAGTGGGGGATGATCGGCTTCGCGCTGGTGTTCATCGGCTTCAACGTGACGTTCTTCACCCAGTTCATGCTGGGCAGCCACGGCATGCCGCGTCGGTACTACAACTACCAGCCCGAATTCCAGATCTACCACGTGATCTCGACCATCGGGTCGTACATCATGGCGGCCGGTTTCTTCTGGACGCTGTTCTACCTCGTGCAGTCGCTGTTCTCGGGTGCCAAGGCCCCGTCGAACCCCTGGGGCGGTCGAAGCCTCGAGTGGCAGTGCACGTCGCCCCCGCCCCACGACAACTTCAAGACCACCCCCTCCGTCGGTGACTGCTACGACTTCAGCGTCGTGAAGTGGGACGAGGAGGAGGGCGGCTACGTCGTCGACCGCTCCGAGGTCGACGAAGAGCGTCCTGATCACTGATTCCCATCGCGGCCGGATCGCGGCCGCTTCTCCCTTCGCACCCTCCGGGGACCATCGGTCCCCACACGCCCCATCGGAGCCAATCGGATGACTTCCATCCAGGCCAATCCTTCGGATCACGCCGACGACCACGGTCACGACGACCACGGCCACGGACACGATCCGAATCTCGCCCACCATTTCGAGTCCATGGAACAGCAGATGGACTCGGGCAAGCTGGGCATGTGGCTGTTCCTCGCCACCGAGGTACTGTTCTTCGGTGGGTTGTTCGCCGCGTACGCGGTGCTCCGAGCGAGGAACCCCGAGGTCTTCTCGTATGCGAGTCACTACCTCGACACGATGATGGGGGGAATCAACACCTGCGTGCTGATCCTCTCCAGTCTCACCATGGCCCTCGCGGTCCGGTTCGCCCAGCAGGGGCGGAAGGGGCTGCTCGTGCTCTGTCTCTGGCTCACCATGGGCGGGGCGGTCGGCTTCCTCGTGATCAAGTACTTCGAGTACTCCCACAAGATCCACGACCACCTCGTCTGGGGCGGCACGTTCTACGAGCCGGTCGACGAGTCCCAGAAGCTCCTGCTCGCCACGCCCGAGGAGGCGCTCGACACGCCGCTGGTCGACGGTCCTCGCGAGGCGAACGCCGCCGAGGCCCGCGACATCGCCATGTCCCGGATCGTGAACAAGCCCGAAGAGGCCGCCTCCAGCGTGAAGACCGCGGCCCTCGGGCCCGCCGGGCTCTCCGCGGGACCGGCCGCGGCGGAGATGGCGATCGAGGAGACGGAGAGCGACGGGCATTCCGGCGCCGGCCATCTCGGCGATCCCGAGATGCCGGTCGGAACGCATCTGTTCTTCGGAATCTACTTCTGCATGACCGGCCTGCACGGCATCCACGTCATCATCGGGATGGGCGTGATCGGCTGGCTGATCTGGCGATCGCAGCGNGGCGACTTCGGTCCCAAGTACAACACGCCGGTCGACCTCGGCGGCCTCTACTGGCACATCGTCGACCTGATCTGGATCTTCCTGTTCCCGCTCTTCTATCTGATTCACTGAACCGGTCCCGACCGGCTCGTTCCCGATCCCGATCCAGACGCTCGCAGCACCCCGAGAGTTCAACACCATGGCGCACGACACGACCGCAGCCCACGCATCCCAGGAAGACCACGACGATCACGGCCTCGGCCACATCGTCAGCTACGGAACCCTCTTCGGCGTCGGCTTCGCGCTGCTGCTGATGACGGTCATCACCGTCGCGGTCCGGTACGTCGACGCCGGCGAGATGAACATGCCGATCGCGCTCGGCATCGCCGGCGTGAAGGCGACGCTCGTGGCCCTCTACTTCATGCATCTTCGCTGGGACCGTCCGTTCAACGCCCTGGTGCTCGTCGGTTCGATGGCGTTCGTGGTCCTTCTGATGATCTTCGTGCTGATGGACACGGCCCAGTACGCCCCGCAGATCTTCAAGGGCAACGCCCCGAAGGTCCAGGAAGTCCTCACCGTCGACGCGCCGGGGGCGCCGATCGCCGAGCAGTCCCAGCTTCCCTGATCGCCCCGGGGCGTCCGGGAGATCGGCCCGATGCCGGGGGAGGTCCGCATCGAACGCGGTGCGTCGCTCGACCCGGGTTGACCCATGGCCAACATCGTCTCGCCATTCGAGGATCCGGAACGCCGGCTGGCCGCAGGCCGCTTCGGCATGCTGATCTTCATCGCGTCGCTCGCGATGATCTTCGCGGCCGCGATCCTCGGCTTTCTCGTGGTCAGGCTCGAGGACGACGGCAGCTGGCCGCCGCCGGGCATGCCCGCGCTTCCCTGGTCGCTCCTCCTCAGCACGCTGATCCTGGTCGCGTCGAGCGTCACGTTTCTCCGCGCGACCGGCGATCTGCGACGTGACGACGAACGCGGGCTGGTCCGGTGGCTGACCGGAACGCTCGTGCTCGCCCTCGCCTTCCTCGCGGTGCAGACCTTCGCCTGGTGGGATCTGATCGGCCGCGGGATGGACTTCTCCCGGCACCTCTACGCGTGGACCTTCTACTTCCTCACCGGGCTGCATGCGGTGCACGTGCTGGGCGGCGTGATCCCGCTGTGGATCGTCACGCGACGCGTCCGCCGCGGCGACCGGTCGCCCTCGGTCCGACGCGGGATCTCCTACACCGCCATGTACTGGCACTTCCTCGATGTCGCGTGGGTCGTGCTCTATCTCACGCTCGTCGCGGGAACGCTCGGCGGTTGATCCGGCGGGAAGGTCGTCTCGGACTCACGCGCCGACGCCGATGCCGCGGGGCGTCGGAGGCGAGGACGTGCCGGGGACGGCGATTTCGAATCGTCGGACCGCCACCGCGAGGCCCGCGGCCGCGGCGAGCAGCAACGCGCCGTTCGCCTGATGGGCGGACGTGGGGATCAGTTCCCAGATCGGGATCTCCGTGGTCTTCCGCAGGATCGTCGCGAGGAACGCGAGCAGTCCGAGCGTGAACTGGAGACCGACCAGCATGTTCACGGTGCGACCGAGGCCGGGGACCACCGGAACGCCGAGCTCCCGCCGCGACTTCGCCCGAAGGCCCGTGACGAACGCGATGGTGACGACCACCACTGAGAATGCCAGATGTCCGTGCATGGCCCAGGCCGGCGGTGCCGGGGCGATCCCGCCATCGACCGCGGGGGTGGCGAAATGCCGGTAGCACGCACCGAGCAGGAGTTGGAGAACCAGGGCGACGACGAGCAGGGTGGAGAATCCACGATCCTGGTTCCCGTTCGGAACCGCGATCGCCTCGACCGCCGGGTTCCGCCAGCGGCGGCTGCTCACCACGGCCAGCGTCGCGAACGCGGCGAAGGTGAGCTGGCCGAAGACGCCGTGGGCGACGGCGAACGCCGTGCTCGGATCGACCTCGGTCTGGCTGGTGGTGAATTCACCGGTGACCCGAAGGCCGCCCATCAGTCCCTGGATGCAGACCATGATGAAGACGACGATCGAGAACATCCGGACCGACGTCCTGCGGTCGTACCGGAACACCATCACCAGCAGGGTGATCGCGGTGACGCCGACCAGCATCCCGTAGAGCCGGTGCGCATGTTCGTAGAAGATCCCACCCTTCATCTCGGAGAGCGGATAGAGCAGCATGTTGTGCCCGAAGGAGTTCGGCCAGTCCGGCACCGCCAGCCCGGCCTCCATGCCGGTGACCAGCCCGCCGCTGACGATCAGCACGAACACGGTCGCCGCGGCGACGAGCGAGAAGAAGCTGGCCGGGGCGATCTTCATGGCTCGCTCCGGCTGGAAGCCGCGTCGCCCGACCATCGCGCCGAGTCCGCCGAGCACCCCGGAGGCCACGAAGAGCCCGGCGACCCAGAAGAGTCCCGAGACGAGGATCGCACCGTCGTCGCCGCCCCCGAAGAGGCTGCCGATCACCAGNAGGTTGACGGCGGCGCTGACCAGGCCGGTCGCGACGCCCGCCCGGATCGTGCCGAGGAGCCGACCCGCGGCGAATCCGCCGAGTGCGAGGACGAGCAGCTCCGCGGCGAACACCAGTTCGCCGAGGGCGAACCCGGGCTGCATGAAGGCGATGTAGCCGAGTGCCCACATCACCGTGGTCGTGGCGAATCCGAATCCGACGATCAGTCCTCNGGCCTCCGAGGGGCCGTTCCGCAGCGCGTGGGTCGTATGNGTCATGAGTCGAGTTTCCGAACGGAGNATGGTCGTGATGGGAGGGGTGGACCCGGNGAGGATTCTAGACCCCCNGCCCCCNTCGATCCGCTCGGGAACGCCGNGAAGTCGACAACCGCGGGAAATCCCCGAGCCCGANCCCGCGGGACTCGTAGAATCACCGTTCCTCATGAACCAGGTCGACACTCCAGCCTCGTCCGAGATCCTCGAACCGACCGCCGATCCGCCGGTCGGGATGCGNCGGATGCTCATGGACCTCACCAAGATGAGGTTGAACGCGCTGGTGCTCCTGACCACCGCGGTGGGNTACGTTCTCGGTCGTGACGGCGTCGTCTCCTTCGACTGGGGCCTGCTGCTCCTGACGATGCTCGGCACNGGTCTCGCCGCCGCGAGCGCCGCGATCCTGAACCAGGCCCTCGAGCAGCGTCGCGACGCGAAGATGCACCGCACGCGGGAACGACCGGTCGCGAGCGGACGTCTTTCACCGACCCTCGCCTTCGTCGTCGGCATCGGACTGGCCTACGCGGGGTTCGCCCTGCTCGCGGGCTGGGTGGGGATCACGCCCGCGGTCCTCGCGGTCTCGAACGTGATCGTCTACGCCTTCATCTACACGCCGCTCAAGCCGTTGACCACGACGAACACGCTCTTCGGCGCGATCTGCGGCGCGATTCCACCGATGATCGGATGGAGCGCCGCGACCGGCGGCCTCGAGGCGGGGGCGTGGGTCCTCGGAGGCGTGCTCTTCGTCTGGCAGCTGCCGCACTTCTTCGCACTCGCCTGGATGTACCGCGAGGACTACCGACGCGGTGGACACGCGATGCTTCCGGTCCTCGATCCCACGGGACGCATCACCGGACAGGTGATGACCACCACCGCCGCGCTGCTGGTGCCGGTGGGGATGACCGGCACGATGTTCGGTGTCGCCGGCTGGTTCTCCGCCGCGACCGCGGCGATCTGTGGCTCGTGGTTCACGCTCCGCTGCCTCCGGTTCTGGCGATCGCCGAGCGACGAGGCGGCCCGATCGGCGTTCATGGCGAGNCTCGCCTACCTGCCGATCGTGCTCGGCGTGATGGTGCTCGACCGGGGGCCGGTGAATCCCGAATCCTGGATTCGAGGCGGCCGTCCGCCGCTCACCGCCGAATCGGAAGGGCTGCGGNCCGCGGGCCCCGACGCGAACGTCGATCCATCTCCGGCGCCAGGCTCATGACCACCGAGTCCGATCCCGAGCCGGCCTCCCCCGGAAGCGGCTCCACCCTGCTTCCCATCATCCTCGTGACGCTGCTCGGNCTCTCCGGTGCGGCCGCGGTCGCGACCTGGGGCGTGGTCGGGATGTTGTCCGGCGAGTCGCCGATCGGCGACGGGCGTGATCCCTCGAGCTANGGATTCGATCTCTCGAACGTCGCGATCGATGCCGANGCGATCGTCGCCAGCGGCAACCCGCGNGACTTCCTCCCGCCGCTGGTCTCGCCGGTCGTCATCGCNGGGACCGANGTCGCCGGGCTCAACGCGAGCAACAAGCGCAAGTGGCAGAAGGAAGTGGTCAGCGGCGATCGCGTGGTCGGTGTTCGCATCGGCGATTCGACGCGGGCCTATCCCATGTTCATTCTCGATGCCCACGAAGTGGTGCTCGACGAGGTCGGCGGCGTTTCCATCGTCCTCGCCCGCTCGCCGCTCGTCGACGAGGTNGGGGTGTACGAGCGACGTCTCGACGCGACGCCGGNCGACTTCGGGGTGAGCGGGCTGCTCGACGACCTCTCCGTGCTGCTCTACACCGCGGACGTCGAAGGCACGTTGATCTCCGGTCACGATGGACGGGTGATCGCGGGTCCCCGGATCGGCGAACGTCTGGTTCCGGTTCCGGAGGTGGTCGTCTCGACCTGGCAGGACTGGCTCGCCCGACATCCCGGAACCGACGTGGTCCTGCGGGACTCGGAGTCGCTGCAGCGATACCGCCGCGTCTCCTACGATCGCTATCTCGACGGCGACGACTGGATCATCCCGCCGCGTCGGACGCCTTCGGGTGATCTCGCGTCGCGGCGACGCGTGCTTTCCGTGAGAACGGCGGGGACCGCGGAGGATTGGACGATCCTTCCGCTGGACTCGATCGAGACGGCGACGGCGTCGGGCGGGATCGATCTCCCGATCGGTGCGGGCACGNTTCGCCTCGCCCGACCGGTGGGCGATTCCAACGACCGTGTCGACGTGGTGGCGATCGAGGGGCTCGAACTTCGATTCGGCTTCTGGCAGGCGGCCTGGGTTCGAGANCCCGACGCCGCGGAGGCCGGACTCGAGCGGGGGCGGGCGATCATCGACCGCGCGATCTCGGCGCGGAAGAAAGACGCGTCCTGACCGAAGTCCTCGCGTGGACGTCCCCACCCGGCGGTCACTCCATGCCGAGCCGGGGCTTCAAGGCCTCTTCGAGCGCGAGGCAGGCGTAGATCGTCGCGAGTTCGGGNCGGGACTCCTCCCAGCGGTCCGCGTCGTTGAACCACCGGCCGTCCGGTCGCTGTCGTCGAGCGAGCTCGGNGATCATCTCCTTCCGCCAGTCGTGCTTCGTGCCGTCGGCATCGACGATCTCGTCGAGTCCNGACGCCCGCAACGCCCGGGCCATCGCGTGGAGNTAGTAGAAGACGCCCTGCTGGCCGACGCCCGGATTCTCCGCGAGCGTCCAGTGGTCACGGATCCATCCGAGGGCGGCCGCCACCCGTGGGTCCTCGGGGCCGAGTCCGGCGAAGAGCAGGCTCTTGAATCCGGCGTAGGTCATCGACCCGTAGCTGCGGAGNCTGCGGGCCACGCCGGCGGGCATCGTCTCGCCGTACCGACCTTCGCCCGCGGCGGCGCTTCCGAACGACTCGCCGTCGTTCGCGGGGGTGTAGACGAAACCACCGTCGTCCGAACCGGCCTGCGCCCAGGCGGCCGGGTTCGTCGCCTTGAGATTCTGGGTCCGCGAGAGGAAGACCAGCGCCTTCTGCACGACGGGTTCGTCGGGACTGACGCCGGCGTCGTAGAGCGCGTCGAGCATCATCTGGGTGTTCGAGAGATCGGGGCGGCCGCGATTTCCGTAGCCGGCGCCGCCGAACCAGTCCTGGCGGGCCGAGACGCCCTCGGTCTCGTCCCACTGGTTGTTCTGGAGAAACAGNACCGCGTCACCGAGGGTGCCCGCGTCGCCGGGATCGGTGGTCGAACCGTTGGCGGCGAGTCCCATCGCGATCGAGCTCGCCACGTAGTTTCCGAGTCCCGCCGCGGCGAGTCCGTCGAAGCCGTGGGACTCGAGCGCCCGCCGCACGAACCGGAATGCCTGCTCGCGCGGCCCCGGGCCTTCGGTGAGTTCGGGCGCCTGGGCGAACGCCTTGAGCCCCAGGCCGGTGACTGCGACCGCGGCCGCCGCTTCGCGGGGTGGCTGGTCCGTCGGCACCACGACCTCGCCTTCCATCCAGCCACCATTCCTCGACTGGTTGCGTGCGAGCCAGGCGAGCCCGCGTCGGGTGCTTTCGGTGGCCGTGTTCCAGCTCGCGTCGTCGAGCCGGGTCTGGCCGCGATCGGTGGCGATCCGATGCACCGGAGGCGCCGGCAGCAGCACCGTCTCCGGAACGGCTGGAACGTCGAGTTCGGTGATCTTCGACGCGTCGATCCGCGGGTCCAGCGTCTCCTCCGACGCGGTGCCGCGCTCGATCCGGTCCCGGACCTCGGTGGGAATCTGCCTGGCGGGCCTCGTCGGGGGATCGTCCTGCTGCAGGAGCGGGGCGACGGCGGCGAGAACGATGGCGATCGACGTGTTCAGCATCCGGACAGTCTAAACTCGCCGTACCCGTCGATCGAAGGGCATCGCGGATTTCCAACGGCGGAGCGCAACGGCATGAACGAACACGAACGTCCCGAGACCGAGGATTCCGGATCGACGCCCGCCACCGGCGAGCCGGGGTGGCTGGACGGCGTGATCGCCGGTTTCATGAGCGAGCAGCTCGTGGAGGCCGCCGATGCCGCCGCGAACACGGCGTCGGCTTCCGAGTCGGGCGAATCGCCCCGGGCGTGGGTCGCCGAGGGGCGGTCGCGGATCGACGAGACCATGGCATCCCTGCTGACGCCGATCATCCGCAAGGCGATGGAGGAGATCCCCGACGACGTCGCGCAGCGTCTCGACCGGATCGAATCCCGACTCGAGGCGATCGAGCGACTGCTGGCCGACCGCTGAACACGGACGCCGGCGGTGGCTACCGCACCACGCCGGTCGCGTACATGGCTTCACTGCCGGCCGTGGTGTCGAAGGTGATCGGAATCATGAAGACGCNCCCGGCGCCGCCGAGGTTCGTCACCGCGACCCGGACCCGAACGCGGTCGCCCGCGCCTTCGACCTGTTCCACCAGGTCGGCGCGGAAGTCGGGGTTCGTCGTTCGCACGCCCGTGACGAGTTTTCCCGCGAACTGCTTCAACTCCACGTCGAAGGTGCCGGTTCCGCCCGCCGGGATCANCCCGAGGTTCGCGATGTTGCCGTCGAACTGNAGGGCGACGTTCCGGGTCTGGTGCGGGAGCTTCGAGAAGGGATGGCGGATCCGCATCTCGATCACGGGGGCGTCCGGGTGATCGGTCTCGAAGATCATCCATTTCGGAAACACCTCGGGACTGCCGGACCGTTCGGCCTGCGTCGCNGCNGGACCGAGGTCGTACTGGACGACGTGTTNCGCGAGCGGCTGGTCCGGGGTGAGGAGCACCGGAGGCCGGCCGTTGACGGTGAGGACCCGGAACGGGCGTCCGTCCGTCGCCGCGACCGAGACGCTGCCGGTGACGGGATTCGNGGGCAGTGCATCGATGTAGAGCGGNGTGGTCTTGACCGCNTAGGCCGCGATGGCGGTCAGGGTGAGCCGCGGCCCGCGGACGTTCTTTCCGTCGGGACCCTGGAGAACGGTGTTCACCGCGGCCTGTTTCTTGCCGGTGGTGCTGGGCACCTGNAGCGTGATCGGGATCGCGATGCCGCCGCCCGCGGGAATCGTCTCGCCGGCGACTTCGACCGTCGTGCACTGGCAGGTCGGGACCGCCTGGGCGATCGTCATGGGCGTCTGGAAGGGATTCACGAGGATGACGTCGGCGGTGAGCTTCGAACCGGGCTTCACGAGACCGAAGTCGACGTCCGCCGGATCGCCGTAGACCGCGGTGGCGTCCGGTCGGACTTCGATCGATCCCGGGGCGATCACGCGGATCCCGGATGCGGCGGGAGCCGCGGTGGTCGGTTCGTTCGTCGCCTGTTCGGCGGGCCCGGGCGGAGGCGTCGCGGGATCCTCGCAACCGCCGAGGACGATGGATGCGAGCGCGAGTGACGAGAGGATCGGGTGCATCGAATTCAACGGTCTGCTCCGGTGGAGTCTCTGTTTCGGGGCGGCTCACGGCGTCGATGGCGTGGTCGGTCCCNTGACGCCTTCGGTAGAGGATAGTCGGTCGGACGCGACCGCCGATGCGGCGGAGCACCGGGGCCCCGGTCGGACCGGAGGTAGGATCCACCCCATGAAAGCAGTCGCCGTCATGACCGGGGGCGCGCCCGTCGCGCCCAACGTGGAACTCGTGGATCTTCCGATGCCGGAGCCGGCCGCGGGCGAACTCCGGGTCCGGACCGAGGCGTCGGCACTCAACCATCTGGACCTCTGGATCGGCATGGGGATCCCCGGGGTCGACCGGCCGTGGCCGCGGGTCACGGGTTCGGACGGCGTCGGACTGGTCGANGCCGTCGGGCCGGAGGTCGATGAGGCCTGGATCGGGCGTCGAGTCATGATGAACGCCGCTCGGGACGTCGGAACCCCGGCTTCGCCGGGCGGCCGCGACGCGGGGGAGAACTTCCAACTGGTGGGCGAGCATGTGCCCGGGGCGATGGCCGAGCACTTCATCGTTCCGGCGACGAACGTCGTGGACATCGGGGAGACGGATCCGGTTCGGGCCGCGGCCTTCGGCCTGACCCATCTGACCGCGTGGCGAATGCTGACGACGCGGGCCTCGGCGAGGCCGGGGGACTGGGTGCTGATTCCCGGTATCGGTGGGGGGGTCGCGCTCGCGGCGTTGGGAATCGCAACGCACCTCGGCTGCAGCACGGTGGTCACGAGCCGGAGCGAGGCGAAGCTCGAGCGCGCTCGCGAACTCGGTGCATCCGCGACGGTGCTCGACGAGGGGGAGGACTGGTCGCGGTCGGTTCGCAAGGCGACGAATGGGCGTGGCATCGACGTCTGCATCGACTCGGTCGGCGCGGCGGTGCACCTCGCCTGCATCAAATCGATGGCTCGAGGCGGGCGTTTCGTGACCTGTGGTTGCACGAGCGGGCCCGCGGCGACGACGGACCTGGCTCGCATCTTCTGGAACCAGCTCTCGATCCTGGGCTCGACGATGGGTGACATGCATGAGTTCCGCCAGGTCGTCGGTCTGCTGGTCGACGGACGGCTCGAGCCGGTCATCGACGCGATCCACACGCCCGAGACGGCGGCCGACGCCTATGCCTCGCTCGAGGCCGGACGGCAGTTCGGCAAGCTTGTCGTCGATTGGCGGAATACGCCCGATAACTAAACTTCCGAATCAGGGCAAGGTTATCGGGTCACGCCGAAATTCGAAACGGTCGTTTTTCTTCGATGCTGCATCAGAGTGGCAGAAGCCGATTGACCTTCCCGGATTCGCCGGTAGTCTTCTTTTGGCGGAATCTATTTGCAGACCCGCCATTCATAATCGAGTTTGAAGTTCTCAATCTCGACACCAGATCCGATCTAGGAGGAATCTCGGATGCATAGCAAGTTCATCAAGGCCACGGCCGCGGTCTCCGCGGCGACCGTGTCTTCATTCGCCCTTGCCGGCGGTGGCGACACCTTTAACGTCGGGTTCTCCGACGCCGCGTATTACAACATCGCCTCCGGCGGTATCGATCCCGCCAGCCCGAACTACAACGGTCAGGGCGTCGCCGCCGACGCAGGCCGTTACATGGGTTCGTTCGGCTGGTCGAACGTCGTGCTCAGCGTCTGCTGGAACACGGGCTCCGCCTATTCCTGCTGGGCGAGCGAATCCACGTTCGCCATGAGCATGACCGACGGCGTCGACACCGCGTACTTCAACGTCGGCGTGCCCGTCGCCGACAACCTCGGTTCCGACATCGAAGGCGCTTGTGCGACCTACCCGACCGACGGCTCGGCCGCCGCGGGTGAAACCCTGTTCGATCCCTTCGCCTTCCAGGTCGATGCCTCCGGCAACGTCGAAGTCGCGGTCTACCAGGCCTGGGACGACGGCACCGGCATGGCCGGCGGTTCGGTCGTCACGGCCGACTGCTTCTTCACCCTCGCGGGCGAAGTCCCCGCCGGTTGCGACGGTGCGACCGGTTCCTGCTCCGAGGTCCACCCCGAGCCCGGTTGCGACGATCTGACCTGTTGTGCCGTCGTCTGTGACGCGGCCGCCGGTGGCGATCCGTTCTGCTGCGAAGTCTCGTGGGACTCGACCTGTGTCGACAACGCGATCGCGCTCTGCGGCATCTACATCTACACCTGTGAGAACCCGCAGTACTCCAACGACTGTGCGACCTCGCCGATGATGCTCGACCTCGACAGCCCCGTCGCGTTCAACACCATTGGTGCGAACACCGACGGCCCGCCCGAGATCGACTGCGGCTCCGGNGAAGAGGATTATCCGATCTGGTCGGACCTCTGGTACATGGTCGATGCCGTCGATGGTGGCATCCTGACCGCGACCTGCTGCAACACCGCGGACTTCGACACGAAGATCGCGATCTACGACGCGGGCGAGATCGGTTCGACCTTCGATCCATCCACCCTCCCGACCTCGTTCCTGATCTGCAACGAAGACTGTGACGACCCGACGTTCTTCACCTCCGAGGCGCTCGTCGCCGTGGACGCGGGACGTCAGTACCTCATCCGTCTCGGCGGATACCTCCAGGCCACCGGCACCGGCGACCTCGTCGCGTCGATCGACGCGCCCGAGCCGCCGATCCCGCCCCAGACCTGCGACACNCCCGGTCCCGACACCTTCACGCAGAACCTCACTGANGTTCTCAGCGNNGGTGGCGTCGCCTGTGCCGGTGGTGGTATCACCACGGAGAACAACTACTGCCGGATCTACACCGCCGAGGACATGGGCAACGATCAGTTCACGATCGACTGCGTCCGCTTCGGCATGTCGAACCCCGGTTCGTACCTCCCGTCGGCGATCAACATCCTGAAGGCCCCGAACGGCACCGTCGACGTCTACGCCGACCTCGAGCTGCTCGCGACCAACCCCTTCGGGCTCCCCACGACGGACGGCCTCGTCTACAGCACCGTTTCGTTCGCCGACGGCGTGAACGTCGACCTGTCCGACGGTTCGGCCCTCGTCATCGAGGTTGAGATCCCGCAGTCCCTCGACGGCTTCGTCAGCTTCGCTGGCGGCACCGCGGTCGACGTCTCGAGCGGCACCACGTACCTCCGATCCGGTTCCTGCGGCATCGCGGAGTACATCACGGTCGGCTCGATCGGTTTCGACCTTGAGTGGCTCCTCTACACCGACGGTACCGCCGGTGGTGGCCAGCCCGACTGCCCCGGAGACTTCAACGGCGACGGTCAGGTCGATGGTGCCGACTTCGGCTTCATCCTCGCGGCCTGGGGAACTTGCGGCGGCTGCCCCGAGGACCTCAACGGCGACGGTGAAGTGAACGGTGCCGACGTCGGCCTCGTGCTCTCGGTCTGGGGTGCCTGCCCCTGATCGGTCACCGACCGACTGCGAACCACCATCCGCTGGATGGATGATTCGAACGATTCGAACGCCCCCCGGTCCGCTTCGCGGACCGGGGGGTTCTTCATGGTCCGGGCATCCGTGAGTCCCAGGCGATCCATCGAACTTCGCCGATAGTTCACGGCCGATTTGAACGGTTGCGGTTAACGGACCACAATCTCGACGTTCAACTCGTTTTTCAGGTGGCATTTTTCGATCGTGCGATAAACTTCGGGTGTTCTTTGTAAATATGTGCATCCGTCGAAGAGCGAGACGTGTGTCCGTTCTCTTCGGAATTCGGCAATCAGGAGGCAATTCAAGATGCAGATCACTTTCATCAAGGCAACCGCCGCGATCTCCGCGGCCGGTCTGTCGGCCGCCGCCCTCGCGGGTGGCGGTGGAACGTACGAAGTCGGGTTCTCCGACGCGCCCTACTATTCGATCGAGAATGGTGGCATTGACGCGGCCAGTCCCAATTACAACGGCTCGACCGTGATGGCGGACGCCGGGGCCTACTTCACGACCTTCGGCTGGTCGAACGTCGTCATCGACGTCTGCTGGAACACGGGCTCCACCTATTCCTGCTGGGCGAGCGAATGCACGTTCGCGATGAGCATGTCCGACGGCACCGAGACCGCCTTCTTCAACGTGGGTGTCCCGGTCGGCGACCAGACCGGTGCGGACCTGGAAGACACCTGTGCCACGTATCCCACCGACGGTTCGTCCGCCGCAGGCGAGACGGTCTTCGATCCGTTCACGTTCTCGGTCGATGCATCGGGTGACGTCAGCGTCGCCGTGTATCAGGCCTGGGAAGACGGCACCGGCATGAACGGCGGTTCGGTCGTCACCGCGGATGCGTTCTTCACGCTCGGCAGTGGCATCCCCGAGGGTTGCGTCGACGCGACCGGTTCCTGCGCCGAGCCGCATCCGGAGCCCGGCTGTGACGACGTCACCTGCTGTGCCCTGACCTGTGATCCCGCCGCCGGTGGTGATCCGTTCTGCTGCGAGGTTTCGTGGGACTCGACGTGCGTCGACAACGCGATCGCCCTCTGCAACATCTACTTCTACAGCTGTGACAACCCGGCCTACGGCAACGACTGTGCGACCTCCCCGACCATGATCGGCAACGGTGAGCGGGCCGCCTACTCCACCGTCGGTGCGAACTACGATGGTCCGATCATCACCTGTGCCGCGGGGGGTGCGGCGAACGTCTGGTTCATGGTGGAAATCGACGGAACGGACACGAACACCCTGAACGCGACCACCTGCAACGATGCCGACTACGACACCGCCCTCACGCTGTGGGATGCCGGTGAGATCGGTTCGGTCTTCGATCCGTCGACGCTTCCGAACGTCGAAGTGGCCTGCAACGATGACGGTGGCGGTTGCCCCGACTTCCAGTCGTTCCTCACGGCGAACGTCGAAGGCGGCCGGCAGTACCTCATCAGCGTCTCGGGCTACGATCTTAACGAAGGCAGTGGTGGACTCACCGTCGACTGGGCCCCCGCCGAGCCGCCCGAGCCGCCGATCCCGCCGTACACCTGTGATACGCCGGGTCCCGATACGTTCACGCAGAACGCCACCGACGCCATGACCGCAGGCGGCGTCGCCTGTGCTGCCGGCGGCATCACCACCGAGAACGCGTATTGCCGCGTCTATACGGCCGCTGAGATGGGGAACGATCAGTTCACCATCGACTGTGTCCGCTTCGGCATGGACAACCCCGGTTCCTACATCGCAGGTGACATGAACATCTACAAGTCCGCGAACGGCACGCCCGCTCCGCTTGCAGATCTCGAGCTCCTCGGTACGGCACCGTGGGGCTTCTACACCACCGCGGGTAACGAGTACAGCGTCGTGTCCTTCGCGGACGGCGTGAACGTCGATCTCTCCGATGGTTCGGCACTGGTCATCGAGATCGCCTACGCGGGCTCGACCGACGGCTTCGCGACCTTCGGCGGCGGCACCGCGGCCGACATCACGAGCGGCACGACCTACCTTCGTTCCGACTCGTGTGGCATCGCCGAGTTCACCGCGGTCGGTGACATCGGTTTCGACCTCGAGTGGTTCGTCTTCGTCGACGGAACCGCGGGTGGCGGCCAGCCCGACTGCCCCGGAGACTTCAACGGCGACGGCATGGTCGACGGTGCTGACTTCGGCTTCATCCTCGCGGCCTGGGGAACTTGTGGCGGCTGCCCCGAGGACCTCAACGGTGACGGTGAAGTGAACGGTGCCGACGTCGGCCTCGTGCTTTCCGTCTGGGGTGCCTGCCCCTGATCGATCCTCCGATCCCTGATCGGAACTCCTAGATCGCAACCCCCCCCGGCTCTTCGAGCCGGGGGGTGTTCGTTTCAGGCCTCGCCCTCGATGGCGTCTCGGTCGTTTCGGCCTTGGAGCCGGTGAGGCCGACCACGCATCCGGATGGTTGCAGCCCGGTATCCTGTTGGTGGTGATTCCGGGTGGTGCTGAAACGGGCCCCGCCTCGATCCCAAGAAACGTCCGCGCCACGTCACAACGGCTCGGACGCTCAGAAAACCGACCGCACGCGGGGTGTCGGGCGGGGTGGTTGACCAGTATCGGCAGGTCTTGCAACGGTGGCGTCCAGGTCTGCGGACGGCGGCGGCGGTGAAGACCTCGAAGGAGCTCGCGTGCGGATCTTCCTAGTGGTTTCCATCGTGATCGTGCTCGGAATCGTGGGCGGCCTCGTCGCCTTCGGACCGGATTTCTCGTCCGGCTTCTCCTTCGGTTCCGATTCCGGTGATCGCGGCGAATCGGTCCGGGTCGAGTCCGTGGTTCGACGGACCCTGGTCGAACGGGTCGCCGCGCCCGGTGAGATCGAACCCAACGTCAAGGTCGACGTCTCTGCGGAGGTTTCGGCGCGGATTCTCGAACTGCCGTTTCGCGAGGGGGAATCGGTTCAAGCGGGTGAGCTGATCATTCGACTGGATGCCGCGGATTTCGAGGCCCGGCTGGAAAGCGCTCGGGCCCGCCGCGACGCGGAGCAGTTTCGTCTCCAGAGCGAGCAATCGAGGATCGCCGGCCCGATGGCGTCGCTCGCCAACGCCCGTACGGTGCTCGAGCGCCAGGAGCAGCTCTTCGCCACGGGTGACGTCAGCCGTCAGAGCCTCGACGATGCCCGCAACCGGGTGGCCGAGCTCGCGGCTCAGGTCGAGGCCGGCAAGCTGGCGATCTCCGTGATCGAAAGTTCGCTCCAGGCCGCGGAAGCGGACATCGACCAGGCTCGAGATCGCCTCGGCAAGACGATCATGAAGTCGCCGATCGACGGGGTGATCACCATCCTGAACGCGGAGGTCGGCGAGCTCGTGGTCGTGGGCACCATGAACAACGCCGGCACCATCATCATGACCATCGCCGATCTCTCGCGGATGCGACTCGACGCGAAGGTGGCGGAAAGCGACATCGCGAAGGTCGAGAACACCCAGCCCGCCGAGATCAGGATCAACGCCTACCCCGACGAGGTCTTCGACGGGACGGTGGAGCGGATCGCGCTGCAGCGATCGCTGGACCGCGACGGCAGTGGATACTTCAAGACCGAGGTGCAACTGGAGCTCGCCGGGCGTCGCATCTATTCCGGTCTCGCGGCGAACGTCGACATCGAAATCGCGCGGCACGAAGGTCTGGTGGTGCCGAGTCAGGCGGTCGTCGACATGAAGGTCGACGAACTGCCGTCCGACGTGAGGAACGTCGATCTCGTCGATTCCGATCGACGCACCGTCCCGGTCGTCTTCGTCGTGGAGGACGGCAAGGCCCGATGCACGCCGGTCCGGATCGGCCCGAGCAGCCTCGCGGAAACGATCATCTCCGAGGGGATCGAGCCCGGTGCGAGCGTGGTCATCGGTCCCTACAAGGCGATCGAGGACCTCGAAGACGGCGATGCGGTCAAGGTCGATTCCGGCCTCCGCGCCGCCGACGACGGCGACGACTCCGGAACGAAGGACGCCGGATCGAAGGCCGGTGACGGCAGCATCAAGGTCTCCTTCTGACGGGGCTCCGATCTCGATCATGCTCATCACCCTCCGTGGCATCTCGAAGACCTACCGCATCGGCGTCGAGACGATTCACGCGCTCCGCGAAGTCGATCTCGACATCGGCGACAACGAGTTCGTCGCGATCATGGGATCGTCCGGTTCGGGCAAGAGCACGCTCATGAACGTGCTCGGGTGTCTCGATCGTCCATCGGAGGGGGAGTATCGACTCGACGACCGGCGGACCGATCGGATGTCCGCCACCGAACTCGCGATGGTCCGCAACGAGCGGATCGGATTCGTGTTCCAGGCCTTCGAGCTTCTGCCCCGGGCGACGGCCCTGCGGAACGTCGAACTTCCATCGGTGTACGCCCGAGGCGATCGTCGTCGGGATCGCCGGGGCCGGGCGCTCTCGGCGCTGGAGCGAGTCGGACTGGCCGACCGCGTCCATCACCGTCCGAACCAGTTGTCGGGCGGTCAGAAGCAGCGGGTCGCGATCGCCCGAGCCCTGCTCAATCGACCGGCGATCCTGCTCGCCGACGAACCGACCGGCAACCTCGACTCGACGACCACGGCGGACATCCTCGCCCTGTTCGGGCGTCTCCATGACGAGGGACAGACGGTGATCATCGTCACCCACGAGGACGAGGTGGCCGCGCACTGCCGGCGGGTGATCCGCCTCCACGACGGACGGATCGCGAGCGACCTGCCGATCGAGGAGGATCCCGCGGGCCGACTGCTCCCGACCGGGTCGAGAACGGAGGGCGCATGCTGAATCCAGTCTTCTGGCTCCAGGCGATCGCCCTCGCGTTCTCGCAGATTCGAGCGAACCTCGGCCGAAGCCTGTTGACGGCGCTCGGGATCATCGTGGGCGTGGCGAGCGTCACCGCGGTGATCGCCGCCCTGTCCGGGCTCAAGACCAAGGTGCTTTCGGAATTCGAGTCGTTCGGGGCGAATCGGTTGTTCATCTTCCCGGATCGACCGGACGATGCTCCGAAGAACGCCTACCCATGGAAGGACGTCCGACTCAAGGTCGAGGAGGTCGACGCGATCGAGGCCAACTGCCCGTCCATCCGCAGCCTCACGCCGGTGACGTCACTCGGTCTCAGTGCCCAGTACGGCGATCGTCTGATCGAGGGACTGAACGTCACGGGGATCCGTCCCGCGTGGCACGAGACCGAGAATCGGGCGGTGACCCTGGGAAGACCCTTCAACTCGATCGACGAGTCGAACGCACGGCAGGTGTGCCTGCTCAACGATGCCGCCATCGAAGAACTCCAGCTGCGACGGGATCCCGTCGGTTCGCACATCCTGCTCGGGGGGAGGCGGTATCTGGTGGTCGGCGTCGTCGAGACCATCCAGTCCACGATGCTCGGCATGAGCACGTCGAGCGCCGAGGTCTTCGTGCCCTTCGCGATCGCCGCCCGGCTTCAGAACGACGAGTTCTTCTTTCGAATCTCCGCCATGATCGAATCACCGGACGTGGCGGACGAAGCGATCAGCGAGGTCAGGTTCGTGCTGCGGAAGATGCGTGGCCTCGGTCCCGACGATCCCGACACCTTCCAGGTCGCCGCGATCGACCAGTTCATCGACCAGTTCCGGGCCCTCGCGGCCGGCATCACCGCGATCGCGGGCGGAATCGTCGGGGTGAGTCTCCTCGTCGGCGGCATCGGCATCATGAACATCATGCTGGTGTCCGTCAGCGAGCGAACCCGGGAGATCGGGCTTCGCAAGGCGGTGGGCGCGACGCCGTCGGCGGTCCTGCTGCAGTTCCTGCTCGAAGCCGTGGTGCTCTGCCTGGTCGGCGGGGCGCTGGGCGTCGCGGCGGGGGAGACGATGGCGTTCGGACTCACCTTGATTCCCGACGCGGGGCTCGAGGAGGCTCACGTTCCGATGTGGGCGATCATCATGAGTTTCAGTTTCAGCGCCGCGGTCGGGGTGGTCTTCGGGATGTTCCCCGCCATCAAGGCATCGCGGCTCGATCCCATCGAGGCGTTGCGACACGAATGAACCACACTCCGTTCCACATCGTCCTCNGTCGCCCATCGAAACGTTCGATCGTGCTCGCCGCCCTNNTCGGCCTTTCGTTCGCCGCCGGTTGNGACGGGATCTTCAAGCCGAAGACGCCGTACTGGCGTCCCGCCCCCGAGCAGGTCGGCACCATCTCGGCGGTGGATCTCGCCACCCGGAGCACGGAGCCGCTCGAGGGTCCCGACGAAGCGATGGAGGCGGCGTTGGCGAATCGACTTCCGGTGACCACGCCGGAGGAATCCCGGACGATCGGGATCGCCGAGGTCCGTCGGGCCGTGATCGAGGGCAATCTCGAACTTCGCACCGAACTGGTCTCTCCCGGGATCGCGCGGGCGAATCTGGGCGCCGAGGAGGCCAAGTTCGAGTCGACGCTCTTCGCGGGCTACACNCGGAACGATCAGGGTGTGATCACCAACCTCGAGCAGGGCGAACCGACCAGCAGCGACGAGTTCCTCGCCGGGATCCGACTTCCGCTCGCCAGCGGCGGCACCCTCACGGTGGACACCCTCGCGACGCAGAGCGACCTCGGGTCGANTTTTCCCGGATCACAGTTGGCGCCCTGGGANTCCAATCTCCGGTTCTCGATCTCGCAGCCCTTGCTTCGTGGTGCGGGGACGGTGAACACCGCTTCGATCCGGATCGCGAAATGGAATCGTGATCTGGCCGACGCCCGCCTCAAGTTGGCGACGATCCGGATCCTCGCCGATGCCGACAAGGCCTACTGGCGTCTCTATCAGGCATGGCGCGAGCTCGAGGTGAGGAAGAGCCAGTACGAACAGGCCACCAGCCAGTTGGAGCGGGCCCAGCGACGACTGGATGCGGGCGACGCTCCCGAGATCGACGTGATCCGCGCACGAAGCGGCGTGGGAAGCACCCTCGAATCGATCATCCGCGCCGACGCGTCGCTTCGGCAGCGTCAGCGAGCCCTCAAGCGACTGATGAATCTCACGGATCTTCCGATCGGTTCCGAGACGGCGATCATTCCGGAGACCCGGCCGAATCCGCTTCGCATCGAACTCGACGGCGGGGAACTCGCGGCGGAGGCGATCGCCAATCGGATGGAGATGCTCGAACTGGAGATCCAGCTCGCGGTCGACGCGACGACCATCGACATCCGTCGGAACGAGGCGCTCCCGGTGTTCGCCTTCGACTACCAGTATTCGATCCAGGGCGACGACAAGACCTTCGACGCCGCGTACGGAGCGCTCGGGGATTCGGACAGTCATCGGATCGGCGTGAACGGCGAGATCCCGATCGGAAACGCCCAGCGTGAGAATCGACTCTCCGCGGCGATCCTGCAGCGGGTCCAGCGACTCGCGACCCGCGAGGCGCGAAGTCAGGCGATCGAGTCGGAGGTCTTCGACGCCCTCGACCGGCTGCGGGAGGCNTGGCAGTCGATTCTGGCGGCCCGTCTGGAAACGGTGCTCGCGGCTCGAACCGCGGTCGGCGAGGAACGTCAGTTCGAGGTCGGGATCCGGACGTCGACCGACGTGCTCGATGCGCAGAGTCGGCTCGCCGACGCCCAGAGCCGGGAGGTTCAGTCCCTGGCGGCGTATCAGATCGCACTCGTGGACATCGCCTTCGCGACGGGCACCCTGCTGGGACAGTCGAAGGTCGAGTTCGACGAATCCGACGACGGGGCGACCTCCGTCCGCGAGGTCCTCGCGGACGGCGATGCGTCCGCCGTCGATGAAGACGGCTGANGCGTTCAGTCCGAAGGCTCGTCGGTCGCATCGCCTTCGATCGCCCGCTCCGAGGCGATCGTGATCGCGGTCGAGGCGACGGCGCGAAGTCGGCCGTCNATCGATTCATCCTCGGCGAGACCTTGAAGCGCCTCGACGATCCGGTCGGTCCGTTGTCGCGAGATCCACACGCCGTGCCTGACCAGGCCCGCGGCGAGGGTGGCCGCGTAGTACCGGGCCGCCAGACGGCGATCGATGGAGTCCTCCCCGCCCAGTCGCAGGGTCTTGAAGCCTCGTTTCAGGAGCCGGAGGCGTTCGAGGTCCGCTTCGGCGTCCGGGCCGGGATCGCAGATCGCGGCGANGGCGTCCGGGGTTCCGGGGGCGAGTTCGATCGCCAGCCAGTCGGCCGTGCTGCGTTCGGGTTCGGCGCCGATCGCGATCGCCCAGCGCAGGGAGTCGGTCAACGGGTCGGTCATGCGTTGGTCTCCGAAAGAAGGCGGAGCAGATCGCGGGCCTCCGCATCCACCTGGTCCGGGGACTGCACGGTCTCGCCGATCTCCTTGAGCACGGCCCGGCCGAGGGCCCGCTTCCCGTTCACGAGGTAGGCCGCGGCCTGGGGAACGTCGCGAAGNCCGAGGGATTCGACGAGGGCGGCATAGGGCGTGGGCCCGGAGCCGTCGAGCATCGGTCGAACCAGCCTCGCTTCGAGGATGATCCACTCGGTCTCCCGGTCGGATTCCAGAAATGAAGATCGCACCGNATCGACCGCCCGACGGAGCATCGTCGCGACCCAGTGCCGGGTGAACGATCGCTCCGGCGTGTCCTGGTCCGCGGCGGCCATCGCCCCCGGGTCCGTGGCATCGAGCGATGCGACGCGTNCACCGGAGGGGCGTCGTTTGAGCGATGCTTCGCGTCGGTGCCGGTCCTTCAGGTAGTTNCCGATGGAGCGGAAGAGCAGGCCGCGGAANCGGCCGCGGTCNCGGTCGGCGCTGCCCGGAAGATTTCGTTCGAGGATCACGTCGGCGATGAATCCCTGCACCACGTCGGTCGCCTCCTGGGGCGTGCAGCCGGTCGCGCGCACGTAGGCGAACAGCGGCGGCCAGTAGCGACGCACCAGTCGATCGAGCGAGATCGCGCGAGACGGCGAGTCGATCCGGCCCGCGTCGAGGACCATCGACCAGTCGGTCAGGCTCTGGTCCGCGCGAGCGTGGTGGGTTCGGTTCGTCATGGGTCGATCGAAACAGGGGGGGTCGTGATCCCCGCGGATGGGGCCTCACNGTTCAATACGCGGCCGGGATGGAAATCGAGCGACGAAACGCGGGATTCCCCTCGATATCACGCCCATCGCGTCTGCAGGGCGTCAATCGAGGCCGAGCTCGATCGCCCAGCCCTGCAGCCACAGCCCGCGGGCCGGTTTTCGGGGATCGCGGAGGATCCAGGTATCGGGATTCGACTCCATCATTCGGCGAGCCTGCGTGGCCGGCTGGGATCCCATCTTCACCACGACCGGTTCGCCGCCGTCACGGGTCTCGATGGTGACCTTGCTGATCGGGTCCTCGTTCACGGTGGTGTCGGTTCGTTCCACCCCGGTGATCCGGCCGTCGACCGCGATTCCGTTCGTGATCAGGTTCTTCCGGATCATCCGATGTCGCAGGATGAACGCCGAGATCAGGAGGGCGAGAAGTCCCACCCCCGCGAAGATGAGGCCTTCGGTCTGACCGCCGATGACCATGAAGATGCCCATCCCGGCGAAGCAGAAGCCGAACACCGGCGCGATCGCGAGTGGCATGGTGGTGCCGCCCCAGGCCTTGCGAGCGACCTGACGGGGAATGTCCCTCCGCGGGGTCGATGCCGTCCGGAGTTCGTCGAGCATGTCACCGGTGATGAGCATCTTCGCCATCTGGCGTCCGACGAAACCGCCTTTCTCGGTGATGTTTCGAATCGCCTCCTCGGCGTAGGTCCCCTCGACGGCGTCGGCGGCGCGTCGTCCGACTTCGGGGTCGTCGACGATCGGGCCCGCCGCGATCAGGGCGTCTTCGAGGAGCGAGCGGGACGCGGCATCGTCGAGGCCGTGATCGCGACGTCTTCCTCCGGTCATCCTGCCGGTCCCCGTGACGCTCGTCGAACTTCGGCGACCGGAGGAACCGTCCACGCTGAGCCGCGAAACGAGCACGCCCCGACCGCTGAACTTGAAGAAGAGATCGTCGACGCCGAGG
>NYVS01000047.1 GCA_002684755.1 Phycisphaerae bacterium | reverse complement strand
GGATCCTTGCGACGTCCTCTTCGTCGGCGACTCGATCACCCAGGCCTGGGAAGGCCCCGGTGCGAAGACCTGGAAGGCCCGGATCGCTCCGCTCAACGCCCTGAACCTCGGGAACTCCGGCGACCGGACCGAACACGTCCTCTGGAGACTCCAGAAGGCCCCGCTCACCCGCCTCGGCGCGAAGCACGTCGTTCTGCTCATCGGCACCAACAATCTCGGGCACGGCACCAGCAATGCCGCCGAGACGCTTGCGGGTGTGACGAAGGTCGCGGAGACGCTCGCCGAGCAGTGCCCCGACGCGACGATTCACATCCTCGAGATCTTTCCTCGCGGCGAACGGATCAATCCGATGCGGGGCGACATCTGCCAGATCAACCAGGCCCTCCGCGCCATGGTCGCGAAGGAACAGTCAGCGGCGAAGAAGGCCGGCCGGGCGGCTCGATTCACGATCCAGCCGCTCGGTGATTCCTTCATGCGTCCCGACGGCACGATCTCGAAGACGATGATGCCCGACTTCCTTCACCTGACGCCGGACGCCTACGAGATGTGGGCCGACGCGATCGTCCCGGTCGTCAAGTGACGTCACGGATGTCGCGTCGCCCCCGGGATCGCACGGGATCGCACCGCTCGCGATCCCGATCCCTTCCCGTTCCGACCTCACTTCGATCGCTTCGCCCGTTCGAGCAGGTCGAGCATCGCGACGCCCATCGCCTCGCCGATCAGGTAGTAGGTCTCGGCGTTCGAATTCCAGTGATACTGCTGGCCGGAGGGTGACTGCTCGGGCGGGCGGTAGAAGCTCCGGGTGCCCACGAACGCGACGTCGTCCCGGAATTCCGGCTTCTTCGCGACCGCGGCCTGGGCCGCCATCAGCGACAACGCCCGGGGATGCTTCTCGTCCGGCCCGCTCATGCCGGTCTCCGCGATCACGAACGGAAGATCGGGTGAATCGAGATCACGCCGGATGTCGCGGATGAAGTGCGCGAGATTCACTTCGTAGGCGTCGTTGAACGCCTGGTCCACCCGGTCGTTCCAACCCTGATGCCAGCCGATGCCCGCGATCTCGAAGGTCCGCCCGGCGAACTCGGGGAACTGCCTTCCCGCATCCTTCAGAACCTCCTTCGTGCGATCGACGAGGATCCGGTATTCCGGACCGACCGCTCCACCCGCGCTCGGCGGACGAAAGTCCTTGCCGATGCTCTTGCCACCCCAGGCGATCTTGATCAGCAGCACGGGTTCGTCGAAGGCCTCTCCCACCACCGTGCCGAATCCAAGCTCCGGCCCGATGGTGCCGAGGTTCGATCCGTATCCCGGCGCGAGTCCACCGGTCCGTCCGAAGTTCCAGATCCGAACGTCTTCGCGTTCGATCCACTCGCCGGACGAATTCCGCAGGCCACGGACCTTCGCCTTGAGCGGCGACGACTCCACCATCCACTCCAACGATCCCTGCCCGTCGTTGCGTTCGGGATTCGCCTTGATCTGGCCCGCGCCGACCATGTTCGACTGCCCCGCGAGCACGAACACCTTCACCGGCGCGTCGCCCGAGGCGTCGGCCATGCCGTGCCTCGACACGACGAGCAGGAGCAGGGTGGCGAGGACGACGCGGACGTCGACTCGACCGGGAAGGAATGCGGACACGGTGATTGACATGGGCCTGGGCTCCTCGAGCTCGTGAAGTATGCGTCCTGCCGGGGCTCGTTTCCGACGCGACCGTCGGTGTCATCCTCGACGCGGAAAGGCGTCGACGCAACCGACCGTGGGATCGACACCGGAAACGTCGCCTCGGCCCGATCCCCGGCTCAGCCCTTGAATCGTCGGAAGACCGATCGCCACACGAGCCCCACGAGAATCACGCCGAGGCCGATCGTCCAGATCCGCCAGTCGACCCAGAACGCGAGAAAGCCGCAGCCGGCGAGTCCGAACCAGGCGAACGCGCGTGGCAGGAAACGATCTTCCGGTGCGAGCCGGAGGGCCGCGAGATTCGTGATCCCGTAGTAGACGAGCACCGTGAACGCGCTGAACGCCCACGTGGTCCGCACGCTTCCGAGGGTCACGAGGCCCGTGATGATCACACCCACGAGGATCACCGCCACGATCGGGGTTCCCGTCGATTCACGAACCCGGGCCACGCCCGACGGCAGGTCGCCTCGTCGCCCCATCGCGAACGCCACCCGGGACAGGCCGAGGACGAGATTGAGCAGCACCCCGAGCATCGCGGTGACCGCGGCGATCGCGACCACCCAGCGAACCCAGGGCGTCTCGAGCATCGTCGCGGCGACCTCCAGCGGAGCCGCGGTCGCCGCGGTCACCGCGGCGAGCCCGTCGGTCCCGAGCAGGCCGATCGCCACCACCGCGACCAGCAGATAGAGCGTCGCGGACACCACCAGCGTGATGCCGATCGCGCGGGGGATCGTCGTTCGCGGCGTTCGAACCTCCTCGCCGAGCGTCGCGATCCGACCGTATCCGGTGTAGGCGACGAACATCAGCGCCGTCGCTTCGAGCAGGCCGACACCGTCGCGGGCGACCGAGAACGACTTCATCCCGTCGACCACCGGCCCGATCGACTCGCCGTTCGGCCCCGACATCCACGAGAACCCGGCGACGATGAAGGCGAGCAGGCCGCCGATGGTGAGCGAGACGATGATCGCGTTGACGAGATTCGCGCGGCGGATCCCCATCGCGACGACGATGACGATCGAACCCACCGCGGCGATCGCCACCGGCATCACCCACTGCTCGTTGCGGATGACCGAGGCATGGAACAGATGGCTTGCGAATCCCAGCGCGGCGGTCGCCGCCGAGGCGGACTTCGCACAGAGGAACATCCAGCCGGCGACGAACCCGACCCTCGGACCGAGGAGCAGAATCCCGTATTCGTACGTCCCCCCGCTCACCGGATGCTTCGCAGCGAGCTGGGCGCTGCTGGCGGCGTTGCAGAACGCGAGCCCCCCGGCGAGCACGATCGCCACGACCACCATCGATCCCGCGATTCCGCCCGCGATCCCGATCCCCACGAACACCCCGGTGCCGAGGATCGAACCGAGTCCCAGCAGGACGGCCCCGCCGAGCCCGACCTCGCGTCGCAGCGTCGGGGATCCCGTTTCGTCGGATTGGAGTTCACGGTCTGCCATCGTTTCCAAAGATTATCCGCGAGCGGGATCGAGGGGCTTCGCCGGTTATGGTGACGGGACGGAGCCCAATCATGCGTCCAATCACGTTGATCGCCTCAGTCATTCTCGCCCTCGTCGCCACAGCCGTCGCGGCGCCGCCGTCGAAGGTCTCGAACCCCGACTTCACGAAGGGCGAGTCGATCCCCGAGGGTGCGACCCACGATTGGAACCTGGGGCCGACCGGCGCCCGGGGCTGGATGTACAGCAACAAGCTGGAGACCAGTGAAGCCCGGCAGATCATGATCACGACGGTCGATCCGGGCTCCCCCGCGGATGGCGTGCTCGCCCCCGGCGACGTGATCCTCGGGGCCGGCGGCCGGCTCTTCAAGACCGATCCCCGGACCGAGTTCGGACAGGCCGTCGGGCTCGCCGAGAAGTCGAGCGGCCGACTCGTCCTCATCCGCTGGCGCGACGGCCGGCGCACCCGCGTCGCCGTCAAACTCCCCACCCTCGGCCGCTACGCCGCGACCGCGCCCTTCGACTGCTCGAAGTCGACGGCGATCCTCGAACAGGGATGTGCGGCACTCGCACGCAGGATGGCGGCGAATCCGGAGAAGGGATCGCCGATCGAGCGTTGCTACAACGCGCTCGCCCTGCTCTCCAGCGGCAACGAGGAGTACCTGCCACTCGTCCGCCAACAGGTCGAGGCGTTCTCCACCTACTCCGACCTCGAGCGGCGAGGCCTGCACTCGTGGTGGTACGGCCCGATCAACATCCTGCTGGCCGAATACGTGCTCGCGACCGGGGACCGGACGTTCATGCCGAACCTCGAGCGCATCACCGGCGAGATCGTCGAGGGCCAGAGCGAAGTCGGCTCGTGGGGGCATCGGATGGTGCAGACCAACGGGCGACTCTCCGGCTACGGCATGATGAACGCCCCCGGTCTCCCGATGACGATCTCACTGGTCCTCGCCAGAAAGGCCGGCGTCGAGCATCCCGATCTCGACGACGCGATCGAGAAGAGCGCCCGCCTCATGCGGTTCTACGTCGGCAAGGGCAGCGTCCCCTACGGCGATCACCACCCGTGGATCGAGACCCACGACGACAACGGCAAGAACGGCGCGGCCGCGGTGCTGTTCAACCTGCTCGGCGACGCCGAAGCCGCCGAATACTTCTCCCGGATGAGCGTCGCGTCCCACGGCAACGAGCGCGACAACGGACACACCGGGAACTACTTCAACATGCTCTGGGCGATGCCCGGCGTCGCCCTGTCGGGCTCGGACGCCAGTGGCGCGTGGATGGAGGAGTTCGGCTGGTACTACGACCTCGCCCGCCGCTGGGACGGGACCTTCCAGCATCAGGGACCGCCGCAGGCGAAGCCCGACAGCTACCGGAACTGGGACGCGACCGGCGCGATGCTCCTCGCCTACGCCCAGCCCCTCGGCCGAATCCATCTCACCGGCCGCACGCCGAGCACCGCCCCCGAGGTCGATCGTCGAACCGCCGAGGACCTCGTCGCCGACGGCCGGGACTGGGGATCGCGGACCCGGCTGGAGTCCTGGTCCGACCGATCGAACCGACAACTCCTCCGAAACCTCGAAAGCTGGTCGCCGGTGGTGCGGGAGCGGGCGGCGATCGAACTCGCCCGACGCGACGGCGATCCCACCGCGAGCCTGCGCAAGATGCTCCGGCGCGACGATCCGTACGCCCGACTCGGCGCGTGCCAGGCCGCGATCATGCTGAAGGAACGGGCCGCACCGCTCGTCGACGAGCTTCGGGCGACGCTCGAATCCGATGATCTCTGGACCCGCGCGAAGGCCGCCGAAGCGATCGCCGCGATCGGCGGGCCCGCGATGCCGGCACTTCCGGACCTGCTGGCGATGCTCGCGGAACCCGCCGACGCGTCGGACCCGCGTCGCATGGAACAGCGATATCTCTGCTTCGCGCTCTTCGATCGACGCGACGGGATGCTCGGCCGATCGCTCGAAGGGGTCGATCGAGACGACCTGCTCGCCGCCGTCGCCGCAGGACTTCGGAACGAGGATGGTCGCGCCCGCGGGGCGGTCCGATCCGTCTATCAGAACCTCTCCTTCGAGGCGATCACGCCGCTGCTTCCCGCGATTCATGAAGCGATGATCGAGCCGGCCCCGAGCGGAATCATGTTCGCCGACGAGATCCGTCTCGCCGGACTCGACCTCTTCGCCGAACACGGCATCGAGGAAGGCGTTCCCTGGTGCGTGACGATGATCGATCCCGAACGCTGGGGCATGGGCAACCGGATCGAACGCTCCCTGAACGCACTCCGGGTCTACGGCGGCGCGGCCCGCGGGCAGATCCCGAGGTTGAAGGCGCTGCAGGCCGAACTCGAGGCGCGAAAGTGGAATCCCGAGCGACTCCGGAAGATCGACATTCCCGGCCGGATTCGCGAGATCGAGAACGATGATGCCCCGCGAACCCTCCGACGCATCGACGAATTGACCCCCGGTCGAGCCGGGTGAAACGGCATGCATTCGTTCAACTGACCGCCTGATGTTCGAGTTTGAAAGACGTTCGTCCGTCACGACGACGAGGAAGGTCATTCCTCGCGAAGAGTAGGATCGAAGACGTGGGACTTGATGTTCGCCGTGTTCCCGACGGCGCACGTGCTGGCCGGAATCNTCGCGGCCTTCGTCGCGTTTCCCGTGGCAACGCTCGCGACGAAGGGCGGCANGCTNCACCNCTGGGCGGGGCTCACCTTCGTGGGCTGCTTCTTCTTCATCTGAATCGGCGGCTACCTGCTCGAATTCGAGAATCCGACGGACACCGTGGCCGACGTCTTCGGATTGGAATTGACCGTCTCGCCCTCTCGAGAGGACGGGGGTGTCGACGTGCTCGCGGTCGTCAACACCGCGATGGTGAACACCATGGCCTTCTATCTCGCGGTCTCGGGCTGGCGGGTCTGGGCGCGGGCCAGGGACGCGGATCGCGAGGTGTTCCCGAAGTTCGATTCGATCCT
>NYVS01000046.1 GCA_002684755.1 Phycisphaerae bacterium | reverse complement strand
CGCGGACCGCGGCCTCGAAATCGTCGCGGCGTCGCTCGAGCGCCTGCCACGGAGACGGTTCCGACGCGATCCAGGAGGCGGCCGCATCCGCGGCGATTCCCATGCCCGCGATCGCGGCGACGTTCTCGGTGCCTCCACGCCGATCACGCTCCTGCGAACCACCGGTGATCTCCGGCGTGAGGCGCGTTCCCCGGGAGACGAACATGCCCCCCGCCCCCTTCGGCCCGTGGAACTTGTGGGCGGCGAAGGAGAGGAGATCGACGTCGAGCGCGGCGCAGTCGACGGGCATGCGGCCCACCGCCTGGACGGCATCGGTGTGGAATCGAACCCCGTGCTCGCGACAGAGGCGGCCGATCTCGGGGACCGGCTGGATCACCCCGGTCTCGTTGTTGACCCACATGACGCTGAGCACCGCGATCGAATCGCCGTCCGCGACGAGCAACGTCTCCAGCGCATCGAGATCGATCGTGCCGTCGTCGGCGTGCTCGAGCCAGTGCACCGTCGTCCCGGACTTCCCGAGCGATTCCGCGGTCTCGCGAACCGCGGAGTGTTCGTGACGACTCGTCGCGATCGCGGTCCGNCCCGGCTGCGACTGGAGCGAGCCTCGCAGCGCGAGGTTCGCCGCNTCGGTCCCGCCCGAGCAGAGCAGCAGGTCCCTCGGTCGACAACCGATCAATCGGGCCACGGATTCCCGCGCGAGCTCGATCCGTCGGCGCGCCGCGATNCCCTCNCGNTGNGTGCTGGAAGGATTGGCCCAGTCGCCGCGAAGGCAGTCGAGCATCACATCGACCACCGCCGGAAGCGGTGGCGTCGTCGCGTTGTGATCGAGNTAGGTGTCGGCCATCGTGACTTCAGATTCCCATGCCTGCACTTCCGGACGCCGCCGCCTGCCGCGCCGNGGCCGATCCCGTCGCCGCGGCGGTCGCACCGCCGTCGTGGCCCGTCATCGCGCCGGCGATCACCGGGTATCCGCCGCGAAATGCCGACGTCTCGGCCTTCCAGACCTCGGCTCCGGTCAGCGGATCGAGACACCAGACGCCCTTCGGGCTGGCCACGATCANTCGATCACCATCGAGCACGACCGAGAGATACGCGGGAATCCCGAGTTTCGCCACCCAGCCAGCCTGGGGCTCGGCTTCCCAGCTCCATGCTTCCGCTCCGTCGAACCGATCGAACGCCACCACCGCACCCTTGCCACCGACGAAGACGAGTTTTTCAATGCCGATGTCGGACATGAAGCGGCTCCGAGGATCCCGATGAAACGGACTGGTCCCNCACGACGGAATCCGCCCCAGTCTAGACTCCGNACATCCGCCCCGTCCTTCCGATTCGAACTCTCGGAGCGCCCGCATGCGACTGGTTTCCCGGCTCACCTCCGCCGTTCGCGTTCCGCTGCTCCTGTCGCTGCTGGCATCGACGACCGTCGGTTGCGTCGATTCGACGAAGGTGACGGCCGATCCCGACCCCGCGGATCCGACCGGCGAGGCACCGATCCACCCATCGGCGGTGATCGATCCGGGCCCGCGGTTCGCCAACGGCGCCGTGGCGGCGGACTCGGCGATGGCGAGCGATGCCGGCGTCGAGATCCTGAAGGCGGGCGGCAACGCGGTCGATGCGGCGATCGCCACCGCCCTCACGCTCTCCGTCACGCGGCCCTACTCCTGCGGCCTCGGTGGCGGCGGCTTCATGATCGTCTTCGATCCCGCGTCCGGGGAGTCGATCGCGCTCGACTTCCGGGAGACCTCACCGGCCGGCATCGGGCCCGACTACTACGTCTCGCTTCCGCCGACCGCCAGCGGATACGACCCGAGTCGCTTCGGTGGCCGCGCCGTCGCGGTTCCCGGACAACTTCCCGGAATGGTCGCCGCCCACGATCGATTCGGCTCGCTTCCGCTGCCCCGGCTCGTCGAACCCGCGGTACGGGCGGCCCGGGACGGCTTCCGCGTGGACGCGAATCATCTCGCCGCGGTCGAATCCGTTCGTCGAACCCGGGCAGGACACCCGGATCTCAGGCCGACCAGCAGATGGGTCTGGAACCGTCTCTGCGGCGGCGGCGAGCTCGAAATCGGTGACGTCGTCCGACAACCTGAACTCGCGAACTTTCTCGAACGCTTCGGCCGCGAAGGTCTCGACGCGTGGTCCGGCCCCGACGGCGCCGCGGATCTGGTGGCCGGCGTCGATCGCGCCTACGACGGCGTCCTTCAGCCGGCGGACCTGCGGGACTACCGCGTCGCCTGGCGACCCCCGTTGATCATCCGAAACGCGTTCGACGGCCACGATGCGATCCTGATGCCGCCGCCGAGTTCCGGTGGGATCGCGATCGCCCAGGTGCTCTCGATGATGCGGCATCGACTTCCGTCCGCCGGTGATCCCGCCCCCGGTTCGGTCGCGTATTCACACCTGCTCACCGAGTCGATGCGTCACGCGTTCGCGGATCGGGCGCGGCATCTCGCCGACGCGGACTTCGTGGAGGTTCCGGTGGACGCCCTGCTCGATCCCGCCGCGGTCGAGATCGCCGCGGACCGGATCGAACTCGACGCCGTGATGCCCGTCGAAGCCTGCGGCGTGATCGACGCCGAAGGCCCGGCCGACCGACTCCGTGACGCGGGAACCAGTCATTTCAGCGTCATCGACGACGAGGGGATGACCGTCGCCTGCACGCAGACCATCAACGGGAGCTTCGGTTCCCTCCTCGCCGTGCCGCGACTTGGAATCGTCCTCAACAACGAGATGAACGACTTCACCACCATCCCCGGGGAGGCCAACCTCTTCGGGCTTCGCCAGTCGGATCGGAATCTCCCCGAACCCGGCAAGCGACCGCTTTCGAGCATGTCGCCGACCATCCTCGTGAAGGACGGTCGTACCACCATGACCGCGGGAGCGAGCGGCGGTCCGAAGATCATCACCGGCACGCTGCAGGTGATCCTCGAAGTGCTGCAGGGNGGTCGATCCGCGACCGACGCCGTGAACGCGTCACGCCTCCATCATCAATGGAACCCNGACACGCTGCGACTCGAAGCCGGGCTCCTCGAACTCCGGNCCGGACTGGAAGCGACCGGTCACACCGTNNAGGAGATCGGTGGGGTCGGCGTGGTCCAGGCGATCGTGGTGCACGAGGACGGACTCGAGCCGGCGAGCGATCCACGCAAGGGTGGACGCCCCGCGGGCTGGTGACCGGATCCCCGAGCCTTGATTGGGATACCATGTCACACATAGTATCAGGCTCGATCGAGGAGACCCTCCTTGGAGCCATGTCATGCGAATCGAACGAGAACTGATGCGAGGTGCGGGTCCGGTGGCGATCCTGAAGCTGCTCGATCCAGCGCCCTCGCCGGAGACCCCCGGGATGCTCGACTCGCCTGCCCGAACCCTTCGATTCGCGATGGCCCGAACGACCGTCGCGTTGCTGATCGCCGTCGCATCGATCGCGGTGCCGACGGCCACCGCCCAGGACGCGAACGCCTACGACGCCTGGACGAGGCTCTTCGATCGACTCCAGCCGGGCTGGGACGATCCGACCGCCGCGCGATCGCCGGGCTTCTTCACCCCGGACGAACACGCCGCGATCGAGGCATGGCAGCAGGGCCCGCTTGAACCACCCCGGGGCGCGGCCCTCGCCTACCTCGAAAAGGCCGAATCGATCGCACCGCTCATTCGTGAGCTGCGCGGAACGCCGCGCTTCGATGCGGGAATCGACCTCGACGAGGGGTTCATGCTCCTGCTCCCCCATCTCGCCCCGATGCGGGAGATCTGCCGGGTCAGCTCGAATCTCGCTCGTCGCGCGACCATCTCGGGCGACGTGGGCGGCGTCGTCGAATGGCTCGGCACCCTGAACGAGATCTCGGCCCACGCCGGCCAGGACGGCACCGCCATCGGCTCGCTGGTCGGAGCGGCGATGTACCAGCGTTCCGACCAGACCATGGAACTGGCGATCGCGAACGGGATGATCGATGCCGCCACCGCCGCGACGATCCTGGAGAGTCTCTCCACGCTTCGCGAGGCGCGGGATCCCTTTCACTTCGGCGACTCGGTCGCCGGGGAACGTCTCCTGTTCACCCAGTCGCTCGAGGCGATCCTCGGCAAGGATGGAGCACCGCCGTCGGAGGACGTGCTTGCGGTCTACCGCTCGGCGTTCGGGGACCGGTTCATCGAGTCGATCACCGAACTTCCGGATGGCGGTGATGGCGTCCGAGACACGATGAACGACATGTTCGATCGGATCCAACTCGCGTTCGACGATCCGGATCGGGATCGTGGAATCGAGACGCTCGCCGGGATCGAGGCGGAACTCGACTCGCCGGAGGTTCCTGAGATCATCAAGACGCTGCTTCCCTCGATGACTTTGCTCGCCCGGGCGAGGCTCCGCGTCGAACGGATCCTGAACGATCGCATTCGCGGCCTCGACGCGGTCGCCTCCGGCCGGATCCCACCCGATGGAATCCGAAACGCCGCGATTCTCTGGCAGCAGATCGGCCGGGGCATGCTCGGTCTTCCGGGAGATGCACAGCGCGCGGGCCTCGATCTTCTCGCCGGAACGCCATTCATCGAACACGAGTCCGGGGCGCCGGGAGCCGCGGAATCACCCGAGGTGATCTGGAGGAACGCCTACGCCCCGGTGGCCTCCAGATGGCTGACGCTGGGACTCGACGCCGCGGCGATCTCGGAAGCCGACTTCGATGAGCCACGCGGCCCGCAATCCGACGCCGACGAATGCCTCGCGGCGATTCGTTCCGCCGCTCGCGGCTACCTCGCGGATGCCGCCGGTCGCCTCCGACGCGCCGTCACGATGCCCGCCTCCGACGAAGACGGCATCACGCCGGAGAATGAACGCTATCTCGCCGCGAACGAGATCGCGGTCACCCTGTCGCTCGCCGCGCACCTGATCCGTGATCCCGGTGTCGCGCGGGTCCGGCTCGCCGCCGCGATCATCGAGGACATCGCCAGCCTGCTCGCGACCCGCGATGCCCGGGCGATGCGGATCGATCCCGTTCTTCGCATGCTGATCGCGGACGCGGCGGCGAAGCTCCCCAGGCTCGACGGGCTCGACGCATCGACCGCGACGCGAACGGATGCGTCCCGATTCGTCACCGCAAGGCTCGGGGACCTGCCGAGCGATGCGGCGCAGGCATCCGCGACGGCGCTCGCCGCGCTCCCCCCGGGACGGCTCTATTCGATCTTCGCCGTCGCCGACGATCGAGCCATCATCCCGACGGAGTCGCCTCGACCGCCTCGGGAGTCCGTGACCGAGCCGTTCGCCGACCTCGACGACCTGTTTCCGTATCGCTCCCTGGACGTCTTCCCCACGACCTCCCCGCAGGCCGAACTCCGCTCCACGTTTCAACGCCGACTGGGAGACGTCCGCGACCGGCCGGCGGAAGCCGGACGCCTGCTCGGGGAACTCGAACTCGGACCGACCGTCCAGATCCGCCGAGCGGCGGACGCCGCGATGATTCGAATCACCGACATCGACGACTTCTGCACGGCACCGGTGGCGAGCCCGATTCCCGGGGAGTGACCCGGTCCGGTCCGAACCGGCCGAGCACTCGACCGACGCCGCCTCCATCTCGTCGACGAGCACGCTGCCGTGCCCGCCAGCACGTCCGAGAACCATGGTTCGGTACGGGTGCCGATGTTCGATCGAACCGCGTGCCGCATCGAGCCGTTGACCAGAGAGGAGCCCGCGATGGCGGGCCCTCGCTCATGAAAAGAACGTGTGGAAAGGACTCGACATGACGCCGCGAGATTCGATCGATCAGGGACCCCACCGACTTCCGGGAAACCGCACGTCGATCGAGACCGATTCAAAGCCACGGTCGGACGCCGACCGGACCGGCGAGGTCGCGTCGGGACACCCGCACGCGATGGTCTCGATCCGCTGGAAGGATGCGGAGAGCCAGGGCGGTCCGGGCTGGGAGGATTGCGAGGAGATGCTGGAGTTCGCTCGGCGTCCCCTGACCACGGTGCACACGATCGGTCTGCTGGTTCACGCCGACGAAGAGCAGATCGCGGTCACCGACACGATGACCACCGACCAGATGGGCGGAATCACGAAGATTCCGCGGGGCTGGATCGAGAAGATCGAATACCTCCATGCCGCTGGTGCGTTCGATGACGACCGCATCGATCCCCCGATCTCCAAGGATTCGATCGACGGCCGGGACGCACGAAACGTCGGGTGATCCGGCCGTGTCGCCTCCGGTCACGACCCCCCTCCCGAACGCGAACAGCCCGATGAACAACGCCCCGTCCGATGGTGGACGGGGCGTTCTCGTGAATGCGGGTGAGAGGGCTCGAACCTCCACGGGATTTTACTCCCACTAGAACCTGAATCTAGCGCGTCTGCCAATTCCGCCACACCCGCAGGGCTTGATGGAATCCTCGGTGACGAGGAACGTCGCAGGGTATCCGATTCCCCGAAGGCGTCAACATCTCGAACCGTCGGATCGATGCGGCAACATCGCCGAAACGCTCCGCACGTCCCCGCCGGACACCCTGCCGGAGCCCCGGCGAACGCCCCCGAGAAAACACCCCCCCGTGCGTCCGCACGGAGGGGTGTGATTCAGATTGATTCGGGTCAACTCGGTTGACATCGGATCGGCCCGGAAATCGGTCGGGCGTGTCGGCCAGACCGGCCCGGACGCCCCTTCCGTCACTTGCCCGAGTCGGCCTGATCGGCCGCCGGCGTCGGTACCAGCGGACCGAGTCGGCTCTCGAGGACCTTCGCCCGCATCTCGACGAACAGGTCGGGATTGTCGCGGAGGAACTGCTTCGAGTTCTCACGTCCCTGCCCGAGCCTGATCTCGCCGTAGCTGAACCAGGCACCCGCCTTCTGGGCGATTCCATCGGCGACCGCGAGATCGAGCAGGTCGCCCGACGTGCTGATGCCCTCGTTGAACATGATGTCGAACTCGGCGAGCCGGAACGGCGGGGCCACCTTGTTCTTGACGACCTTCGCACGGACCCGGTTGCCGACGTTGTTCTCGCCGTCCTTGATCGCGCCGATTCGACGAATGTCGATGCGGACCGAGGAGTAGAACTTGAGTGCCCGACCGCCGGTGGTGGTCTCGGGACTGCCGAACATCACGCCGATCTTCTCGCGAAGCTGGTTGATGAAGAGCACGATGCAGTCGCTCTTGGCGATCGCGCCGGTGAGCTTCCGCAGGGCCTGACTCATCAGACGGGCCTGCAGGCCGACGTGCGAATCACCCATCTCTCCTTCGATCTCCGCTCGCGGAATCAGGGCGGCGACGGAGTCGATCACGATGATGTTGACCGCGTTCGATCGAACGAGCATCTCGCAGATCTCGAGCGCCTGCTCACCGGTGTCGGGCTGGCTGAGCAGCATTTCGTCGATGTTCACGCCGAGCCGCTTGGCCCAGGTCGGGTCGAGGGCGTGCTCGGCGTCGATGAACGCCGCGACACCACCCTCACGCTGCACGTTCGCCGCGACGGTCAGCGCGAGCGTCGTCTTGCCGGAGGACTCCGGTCCGAAGACTTCGACCACGCGTCCTTCGGGAAGCCCGCGACCACCGAGGGCGAGGTCGAGACTGAGCGCCCCCGTCGACACGCACTTGATGCCGGCGAGCCGATCGCCGTCGAGGGTCATGATCGATCCCTTGCCGTGCGCCTTCTCGATCTGCGCGAGCGCGCGATCGAGCGCCTGCTTGCGACCCGGATCCATGGCGGCCTTGTCGGCATCCGGCTTCTGTTCGACCTGCGTCGTGGCCTTGGTGCTCTTCTTCTTGCCGGTGCCGTTCTTGGGCGTCTTGTCGGCGGTCGTCTGTTCGGGGGAATCGAGGGTTGCCTTGGGCATGTTGTCTTCGCCTTCCGTTGCGATGGTCGGATCGATCCGTCGGTGATCCGGGTTCTTGTCGAGTCGAGGTGTTCGGGGATTTGAAATTCGGGATGGTGGGTCGTTGGCGTCGGGGGCCGGTGGGCCGGAATCAGGCTCGTCGTCGTCGTCCGGTTCCTCGTTGAATCCGCCCGACCTCCTCTGGATCAGGTGGCTCATGGTGATCTTGCGCCCCGCTTGGAGATCGATGTGATCCGAGGGCTTCCGACCGGCGTGTATCGCACACGAGTTCGAATCGTAGAACCCGTCCCATGGCCGTCTCCGCAATCGGCGGTTTCTCCCGACCGATGCCTCGGACACCGATCGATCCCCTGGGTGACCGGGGTGTTCCGGATACTCGAGACGATTGGGGCACGGCTCGAATCGGCGGAGGAGGAGGATGAGTGGGAGATCGTCATGGGTCGTTGTCGGGTGAGACACACGCCGGATACCGAACGCTGACCGAACATCATCGGAAAAAGGCCCGAAATCCGTTCGGTCTTTGTTCGGAAAAGCAGTGTCGATCGCCCACGGCCCGCTGTCAAGGTCCGAAAAGGGGCGATTTCGCCCCCCGGNGGATTCCGGCCCCGAAATGCCGCTTCCGATNCCCCGGAGATCCCNAAATGCGGACTCCAGACGCCCGGGGGTCGATCACACCTGCCTCGCGATGCGGCCCTCGAGATGCACGATCTTGGAAACCGGCCACGGACGGGCCATCGCGGCCCCAGCGACGCATTCGACCCCACCAACCGGGCCGGAGTTCGAACGGCGTTCGTCCTGAGTTGAAATCGCGAAGGCCGATCGACCCGGGCTCGACCGAAATCAGATGCGGTGGGCGAGCATGGCACCTGTCATTCGCTCGGTCATGGAGACGCGCCGATACCGCTCGAGGCCCGTGCGGTTCACAGACCACGGCATCGAACGCGATCACGCATCACAGGCGGATCTGCGGCCGCTCCGTGGAGCAGTCGAATCGACTCGAAATCAATAGTGCGGGGTCGGCGGCTTGTACTGGGAGAGATCGGCGTCGCGGAACCAGTCGACGGTCCGCTGGAGTCCCTCACGAAGTGCGATCTTCGGCTCCCACCCGAGCTTCTCCCGGGCGAGCGTGATGTCGGGTTGTCGCTGCAGCGGGTCGTCCTGCGGAAGCGGCCGCGCCTGCACGATCTCGACCCCGGTGCCCGCGATCTCGACCACCAGTTCCGCGAGCTCGCGGATGGTGAACTCACTGGGATTTCCGATGTTCACCGGGCCGTGGAAGCCTTCCGGGCCGTTCATCATGCCCATGATCGCATCCAGCAGGTCGTCGCAGTAGCAGAACGACCGGGACTGCGACCCATCGCCGTAGATGGTGATCGGCTCCCCAGCGAGTGCCTGCCGGATGAAGTTGCTGACCACTCGACCGTCGTAGGGATGCATCCGCGGGCCGTAGGTGTTGAAGATTCGAACGACCCGGACGTCCACCTTGTTCTGTCGGTGATAGTCGAACATCAACGTCTCGGCCGCCCGCTTCCCCTCGTCATAGCAGGCCCGGATGCCGATCGGATTCACGCTGCCCCGGTAGGACTCCGTCTGCGGATGAATCTCCGGATCGCCGTAGACCTCGCTGGTCGAGGCCTGGAGGATCCTCGCGTTCAGCCGCTTCGCGAGGCCGAGCATGTTGATCGCCCCCATCACCGAAGTCTTGATGGTCTTGATCGGGTTGTACTGATAGTGCCCCGGTGCCGCGGGGCACGCGAAATTGTAGATCTGATCGACCTCGACCTTGTAGGGATCGATGACGTCGTGCCGCACGAACTCGAAGTTCGGCCGACCGATGAGATGCTGGATGTTCGATTTCTGACTCGTGAAGAGATTGTCGAGGCAGATCACCTGGTGCCCCTGCTCGACGAGGCGATCGCAGAGGTGTGAACCGAGAAAGCCGGCGCCGCCGGTGACAAGGATCCGCTTGAGCATCGAGTCTGCTTCCTGAAAGGGCGTGTGGGTGTCGGTTCCGGGATGCATCCGGCCGGCGTTAGAGTATCGGCGTTCCCTGCGTTCGATCCCCTCTCCCTCCCGGGATTTCGCCGAATGACCGAACCTCGACACGCCGTCGGCTTCATGACGGGGACCAGTCTCGACGGCATCGATGCCGCGGTGGTCGAGACCCGCGGTTACGGGACGTCCCTGTCCGCGGAGATCGTCGATCACGTGCAGGAACCGCTCGGTGATCTGCAACCGGAGCTGTTCGACCTCGCCCGGGGTGAAGCGCTGACGGCGGCGGGCATCACCTCGCTGTCACGGCGCTTCGGCGAGCTGCACGCCCGAGTCCTCGCCCGGTGCGCGGTGGACCACCCCCTCGCCCTCGTCGCCGCACACGGCCAGACCGTGACCCACGCGCCCCCCGACTCACTCCAGCTGCTCGACCCCTGGCCGCTCGTCCGGGCCGCGGCCTGCCCCGTCGTCCACGACCTTCGCGGCGCGGACCTCGCCGGAGGCGGTGCCGGCGCTCCGATCACCCCACGGGCGGATGCGGTGCTCTTCCGCGATCATCGAATGACGGCAGGCACGCTCGCCATCGTCAACCTCGGGGGCTTCGTGAACGTCACCCTGCTACCCCAACCGCCCGACGCCGATGACGGCATCTTCGTCGGCGTCGAAGGCTTCGACTGCTGCCCTTGCAATCACCTCCTCGACGCCGCGGCCGAAGCATTGCTCGGGACCCCCTTCGACGTCGATGGCGGGGTGGCGATGACCGGAACGC
>NYVS01000045.1 GCA_002684755.1 Phycisphaerae bacterium | reverse complement strand
TAGCCGAACTGCTGGGCGAACGCGTCGCACGCCTTGGCGAACTCCTCCATGACGGAGGTCGTCTCGGTGACGCGTGCCTTCTCCCGGACCTTGCCGAGGGCCGGCAGCAGGATTCCGATCAGGAGGGTGATGATGCCGATCACGACGAGCAGTTCGGTGATCGTGAAGGCTCGACGAAGAAGGGAGCGATGGGGAGTGCGGGTCATGCGAATCCTCGGCTGGTTACCGACCGATGGGCGGACCGATCAAGTCCGATCGACCGTCGATCGGACCGCCTCGACGACGATGTCGAGGCCGTTGGTTCAACTCGATTCGTTCGGCGGACGTTTCGTCGGCCGAGCAGTCCGCGCGGCGACCCCGGCAGCGGGATCGGATCCTCGCCACGCTCGTCCGAGAGAAGCATACGTCCTCGGGTGCCGATGGAGTTGCGTGAACAGGCCGGATTGATGGGAATCCCTNGTCCTGCTCATCCCCCCGGCACGCTTTCGGACCCCGGGACGCCCGAATCCGGCCTTGCTCGCAATTGCCGCAGGCCCTCGTAGACCACCACTGCGACGGTGGTGGCGAGATTCAGGCTTCGAATGCCGGGGGCGTCGATCATCGGAAGGGTGAGGACTCGATCCGCACCGTGGGTCGCTTCGAAGTCCCGAGTGAAATCGGGGCCGACGCCTTCGCTCTCGCGTCCGAAGATCAGTCGATCCCCGGGTTCGAACGTCGCATCCCAGACCGGCCGTCCTCGACGNGCGGTGAGCAGCCAGGATCCACCACCGACGGNCTGATCGCAGTCGGCCCATGAATCGTGTTCGANGCAGTCCACCTGCGACCAGTAGTCGAGCCCCGCCCGACGCAGGGCCTTCTCGCCCATGTCGAAGCCGATGGGATGCACGACGTGCAGCCGGCAGCCGGTGGCCGCCGCGGTCCGGCCGATGTTGCCGGTGTTGTTCGGGATCTCCGGGTTGAGGAGGACGATCTCGAAGTGGGGATGGGGACGGGCGGCGGCCATGAGCGGCGTCCTCCTCGGAAACCGGCGGGGGAGCGAGCGAAAACGAAGGAACGGGGGAGGGGGCGATCGTATCCGAGACGGGAACCCACGCGAATTCTCGATTCGATCGACGTCGGAGGCGTCCGTGTTCGGGGGCCGTTCTTCGATCGGTGGGAAAATGACGACTTCGAGGTCGCCGAATCCCGGTGGGACCCTAGACTGGAGAGGAAACGAGGTCTCCCGTCGGAACGGGTTCCTTCGGCGTGCATTCTCGTTCGAGTCCAGATCGCCATCGCGGATGCGAGGGTTGGGTCGACTCCCCGGACCGCTTCGGTGGTCGCAGAAACGGGAGCTCGCCATGAACACCTACGGCACCGCGGACATCCGCAACCTTGTACTCACCGGCCCGGGGGGATCCGGCAAGACGACGCTGGTCGAAGCGTTGCTCGCCGCCGCGGGCGCCATTCCGAAGGCGGGTCGGGTCGAGCGTGGCGAGACCGTCACCGATCACGATCCACTCGAACGGGAAGTGGGACGAAGTCTCGACTCCGCACTGGTCCACTTCGATCACGGTGGCGCGCACGTGAACCTGATCGACACGCCGGGCAGCGTCGAGTTTCTCGGCAAGTCGATCAGCGTGCTGCCCGCGGTGGAGACGGTGGTCGTGGTCATCGACGCCGACAACGGCATCGACACGGTGGTGCGGCGGATCATGCGGATCGCCGAGGAGCGGAACCTCCCGCGGATGATCGTGATCAACAAGATCGACCACGGTGGGGATCTCGAAGAGCTGCTCGCGGCGGTCCAGGAGACCTTCGGCGCGGTCTGCCAGCCGATCAACCTGCCCGCCTCCGGCGGGACCGAGGTCATCGACTGCTTCGGACGGACCGACGGCGAAAGCGACCTCGGTCCGGTGTCGGACTTTCACGAACGGATCGTCGACCAGGTCGTCGAGGTCGACGAAGCGCTCATGTCGACCTACCTCGAGACCGGCGAGGTGTCGCCCGAAGCGCTGCACGCCCCCTTCGAGAAGGCGCTGCGTGAATCGCATCTGGTTCCGGTCTGCTTCACCGCCGCTTCCGCGGGCACCGGCGTGACCGAACTGCTGGACGCGATCGTCCGGCTCTGTCCGAACCCGACGGAGGGCAATCCGCGGCCGTTCCTTCACGACGTCGGCGGCGAGGAGGTCGAGCTGCTGCCTTCGATGCGCGACGACGACCATCTGCTCGGCCACGTGTTCAAGGTCGCCAGCGATCCCTACGTGGGCAAGCTCTGCTTCTTCAAGATCCACCAGGGGACCCTCGAGGCCGGGGGGCATCCCAAGGCCGACGACGGACGGAAACCGATCCGGGTGGCCCANCTGCTCAAGATCCAGGGCGCGAAGCACCATGAGCAGGATCGGATCGTGGCCGGTGACATCGGCGCCGTCGCGAAGATCGAGCACCTTCACTACGACAGCGTGCTCCACGACGGTTCGATCGGGGAGCACATCCANCTCCGNCCGCTGCCGCTTCCGCGTCCGATGTTCGGCATCGCCATCGAGGCCGCCGATCGGAATGCGGAGGCGAAGCTCGCGGAGGCGATGCACAAGATGCTCGAAGAGGATCCCACGCTGGTCCTGGAGCAGGTGAAGGCGACGCACCAGACCGTTCTCCGCGGTCTCGGCGACATGCACGTCAGCATGAAGCTTCGAACGCTGAAGGATCGATACGGCGTCGAAGTCGACACCGCGGCCCCGAAGGTCGCGTACAAGGAGACCGTCACCGCGAAGGCCGAAGGGCACCATCGCCACAAGAAGCAGAGCGGCGGCTCCGGCCAGTTCGGNGAGGTCTTCCTCCGGGTCGAGCCGCTTCCGGCGGANGCCGTCGCGACGGACGGGGCGTCCGCGTTCGAGTTCGTCGACGAGACGTTCGGGGGAAGCGTCCCGAAGCAGTTCATGCCCGCGATCGAGAAGGGCGTNCGCAACGTGATGGAGCATGGTGCCATCGCGGGCTTTCCGATGCAGGGAATCCGGGTGAGCGTCTACGACGGCAAGCACCATCCGGTCGACTCGAAGGAGATCGCGTTCATGAAGGCGGGCTCGCGGGCGTTCATCGATGCGGTCGAAAAGGCCCGGCCGTCGCTGCTCGAGCCGATGGTCTCGATGGAGATCACCGTCGAATCGGGTCTGATCGGAGACATCGCGGGGGACATCTCCGGCCGGCGTGGACGCATCAACGGCACCGACATGGTGGCGGGCGGCCAGGCGGTCATCCACGCGGAGGCGCCGCTCTCCGAGGTGATGAACTACGCGAACCAGCTGAAATCGATCACCGGAGGCGCCGGCGCCTTCCACATGGAGTACAGCCACGACGAACCGACCCCGGCGAAGATCCAGGCGGAGGTGGTGGCCGCCTACCAGCCCGGTGGAGACGAGGACTGATCACCGGGTTCGCCCCGTCGTCGCCGCACGGCTACCCTCGTGCGGTGCGAACGCTGCGAACCTTCATCTTCGTCCGACTGGTCCCGATGCTGCTCGCCTGCGTTCCGGTGGCCGCCGACGGTCCGGTCCGCCCGAATCACGATTACGTCGTGGTATCGAGTCATCGCTGTCGGGCGACCGACGGCTGGCGGCAGGTGGTGGGGGCGCTGGCCGCGAAGCACGATGCGAAGATGCTCTTCTTCGACGAGTCGCCGTCGGAGCTGCTGCCGGCGCTTCAACGCCTCCGTCCCCGGATGATCGGCGTGGTGGCGATGCCGGACGAGGCCGGTCGGGATCGCGTGGGTGCGTTCAACCGGACCTTTCGCCGGATCATCGATGATCCGTGGCTCGACGCGCGGTGGGGGCTGGTGACCGGTGCAGACTGGGCGGACGCGATGGAAGTCGTCCGGGCCACGACGCCGTTGATCGTGCGGCGGCTCATGGCCAACACCCCGGTGCCGTTCGGTCCGGTCGCCGATGGCGTGTACTTCGATGAGGGCGTCGCAGGGCGTCGGGTGGAACGAACCGATGCGGGCGAGCCCGTCGAGGTGATCGGCGACATCGAGATCGTCGACGACTTCGTCGCGGCGTTCAACGACGATCCCCCGGATCTCCTGGTGACCAGCGGGCGAACGAACGAGGAGCGTTGGATGCTCGGCTACCTCTTCAACGGTGGTCGGGTGGTGGTCGGTGAAGCCGGCGACCTTCGAGGTCGGCTGCTCGACGGGACCGAGGTCCCGATCCGGAATCCCGGTCCGATGGCCATGCTCGGCGCCGGGAGCTGCCTGCTGGGATTCATCCCCGGTTCGGAGGTGCTGCCGCTCGCGTTCATCCACGACGCGGGGGCCCGGCAGATCGTGGGCTACGCCTCGACGACCTGGCACGGGGCGGGTGGCTGGGACGTCTATCGACGTTTCCTCGACGAGCCCGGGCGGGGCACGCTTTCAGAGGCCGCCTGGCTGGCCCAGCAGGAGCTCATTCGACGGTTCGCCGCCGAGTACCCGGGGATTCCCGAGGTCAGCACCGAGGGGTTCGACGAACGCGAGGTCTTCGAGTTCCAGCTCGCGGTGGCGGAGGCCACCGGCGTCGACCGGCGGGAGGATCGCTTCGAGGATCTGGCCGGTCTGCTCTGGGATCGGGATGCGATCGTGTTGCTCGGGGATCCGGCGTGGCCGGTCCGGCTGGAGACGAGTCCGCTTCCGTGGACGAGCGTGATCACCCGCAACGGCGATCGACTGGTGATCGAACTCGAGGTCCACGGAGATCTCGCCGACGGCCCCACGCCGATCGTGACCCTGCCCGAGCGGATCAGCCCGGGGATGGTCGTCGAGGACGGTGGTCTCGAGCTGATCGTGACGCCGGACCTGATCTTCCTGCCCGATCTTCCGGAGCGCACGCCGGGGACGTCCTTCNGACTCGAATTGGACGCGCCGCTCGAACGCNAGACCGATGAGGCCGTCGAAATCGATGGCGAGACGCGGCGCGGCGTGCTCGACCTCGTCCCACCGACGCTGCGTCCGCGACTCCGGAGCGTCCTCCAGGCCGCCGGTCCGAACGAGTCCGAACTCGTCCGAGCGATTCGCGACGCAACGCCCGCTCGTCGGGGATCGATGGCGTTCCTGATCGCGAACATGCCTCCCGCGGATCGTCGCGTCATGACGGCGGACGCGCTGCTGGAGACCGTCGAACTCGCCCATGAATCATTCGACGCCTCCCCCTGGCGAGAAGGCGTGCCCGAAGCGGTGTTTCTGGAAGCGGTCCTTCCCTACGCCCACATCAACGAACGCCGCGACGACTGGCGAGCCGATTTCGTGTCGAGGTTTCGGGACGCGGCGCACGCGGCGGGCACGCAGGCCGACGCGATTCGACTGCTCGATCGACTCGTCTACGAGGTCTTCGACGTCACCTACGACGCCAACAAGCGGCTCAAGAACGAACAGAGTCCGTATCAGTCGATCGATCAGCACTGCGCCAGTTGCACGGGACTCTCCATCCTGCTCGCGAACGCCTGCCGGGCGGCGGGAATTCCGGCGAGGATCGCGGGCATTCCCGAATGGCCCGACGGGGACAACCACACCTGGGTGGAGGTCTACGATCCGATCGACGGCCGATGGCACTGGATCGAAGCCGCCGGCGGCGGTGAGTACGACGAAGGCTGGTGGGTCGAGAAGGTCCGTGGCATCGCGGCCGAGGATTCGGACGAGGCTCGATATCGCCTCTGGGCCGCGTCGTGGTCGAGGCCCGCCGGCGTCCCGAACCGATTTCCTTTGTGGTGGCTCGAGCCGGATGAGGATCCGATCCCGGGCGTCGACCGCACCGCCGCGTACGCCACGGCCGGCGACTGATTCCGCGACATCGACTTCAGGTGGTCGCGATTCGGGCGAAGACGGCATGGTCGAACGGCTGCTCGCCGATCCACTCCGCCGCCCGCATCACGCCCTCGAATTCGAATCCAAGGCGTTCCGCCACCGCTCGACTCTTCGCGTTCTCGATTCGAGCCCGGATCTCGACGCGGTGAAATCCCGCCTCGATGCATCGGGTCGTCACCGCGTGGGCGGACTTCGTGATGTATCCGCGTCCCTCGTCTTCGCCGTTGACCCAGTAGCCGATCGCGATACGTCGGTGGGCCGGGCTGCTGTCGTGGAGTCCGATCACGCCGACGACGCTGGCCGATCCCCCGGTGTCCACCACGATGGCCCAGTCGCCGCTTCCATCGCCACCGGAATCGAGGGCACGGCGNCGCTTCGAATCTTCGATGAACGCGAGGCTGTCCTCGGGCGTGACGGTCTTCGCCACCCAGGGAAGCCAGACGCCGAGTCGGCCGCGATCCTGGTCGACGAGTTCGAAGATCGATCCCGCATGGCGGGCCTCCAGCGGCTCCAGGCGGAGGTTTTCGTCGATTTCAATCGGGATCACGGGCGAGACGAGGGGCATTTCGCCGAGTATAATGCTGTTCCGTTTTTCGACTTTCGTCCGTTGCTCCTCTGTTTCGGAGATCCCATGATTCCCGTCCTCGTCTCGAACGCGATCTGGCTCATCATCTGCTTGATCTATGCAGGACTCCTGTTCTGGCAGGCCGGCCGGGATCGCCGGAACGGTACGGGCTTCGTCGAAGAGGATTGACGTCGAAAGGCGGCCGCTCCGTTCCGAGCGGATGTATTCGATCTTTTCACACCCCTCGCTCCTTTGGGAGCGGGGGGTGTTCTCGTGGGGCAGCCCACGGGCGTTCACCTGCCGCCACGATGCCCGGGAATCGGCCCCGATGCCTGGACCCGACGACCGCAGGCGAAAAGAAGCCCACCCGGCCTCGGCCTGCGAACAGGAAGAGTGCCGGGTGGGCGAGAGAGAGATCTGGGTTGGTTCGAGCGATGTACTCGGTCGGACAGGCGGTCTGGGGCCTTCACGAATCTGTCCCCAGTAACTTCCCGTAAAAGGTACGGACGAACCACCCCCACGGGTTCGTGAGACCGAGAAAAAACCTCAAAGGAAGCCAGATAGGCGCTTTTCGCTTTGAGTCCGTCGCGATTCGAGGGCGTGACGGGAAAAAGCGCAGAAAATGCGTCCCGATACCGATTTACATCGGTTTCGGGGGCGTGTGCTTCGACGTCTGCAGGTGTGGTGAACACCCCCGAGAGGACTCGAACCTCTGACCTTCGCTTTAGGAAAGCGGTGCTCTATCCAGCTGAGCTACGGGGGCAGGCGGGAGCATCATAGTCCGTTCGCCTCGATCCTCCCCGGTCGGTCGTCCCAGCGCGCCGGAGTCCAAGGATGCGTGCGGCGCTGCGGACTCGTCACGCGACGAGTCTGGTGAACGATCCGGTTCCGGTCATCGGCATGCGGATTCGCGTGTTCGGAATCGGCGCGGCGGTGGCTTCATCGATACGCTCGGGCGATGCCGATGCTCTTTTCTCGACGTGCCTTCGTCGCGGTCTCCTCGCTGCTGCTGATTCCGTGCCTTCTCGTCGGCGCTGGATTCATCGGGCTGCCGCGGACTGGACACCAGGATGCCGCCGGCCCGGAGGTGACGGCTTCGTCGACGCCTCGCTTCGAGGTCGTGGTGCTGGGGCGGGCGCAGGACGGCGGCCTTCCGCACCTGGGCTGCGAACGATCCTGTTGCNTCAANGCCCGGAAGTCCGGACGTCTNGAGACCCCGGCCTGCCTCGGCGTCCGTGATCTCGAGACCGACCGCCTGCTGCTGCTCGAAGCCACGCCGCGGATCGAACATCAGGTCGGCCTGCTTCACGACATCGCCGGGACCTCCGGTCGGCCGCGCCGGCCGGTCGACGGCATCCTGCTCACGCACGCGCACATCGGGCACTACGCGGGACTGATCCAACTCGGCCGCGAGGTCGCGTCGACCAAGGCCACCCCGGTCTGGGCCACGTCTCGCTTCTGCGAGTACCTGCGTACCAACGGACCATGGTCGCAACTCGTCGAGCTCGATCAGATCGCGCTCCGGGAGATCACGCCGGGAACGACCGATGGTGCGACCGCCCCCACGTCGTTCGAACCGCTGCCCGGACTGCGGGTGGATGCGTTCACGGTTCCGCACCGTGACGAGTTCAGCGACACCGTCGCCTACAAGTTGCACGGGCCCTCGAAGACCGTGCTCTTCTGCCCCGACGTCGACCGCTGGGACGCGCACGAGGGTCTGCTCGAGAAACTGCTCGAAGACGTCGACGTCGCCTACGTCGACGCGACCTTCTACGACGGGCGGGAGCTTCCGGGCCGGAACATCCTCGAAGTCCCGCATCCGCCGATGATTCGGACGATGGAACTGCTCGAGGCGGCGGGGCGCAAGACCCCGGGGCGCGTGCGCTTCATCCACCTCAACCACACCAATCCCGCGTTGAACGATCTCGATCTCCAGGACGAGATCCGCGGTCGCGGTTTCCCGGTCGCCGAAGTCGGCGAGCGGGTGGGCATCTGAGTGCCGGCGTCGCCGTAGTTGAAGGCGGAATCGCGTCGTCGTGACGCGGACATCCGCTCAACGCCCAGCCTCGATCCGCGTTCGACTCGTTTCCAGAAGCCGCGCCGCGACCTCGTCGCGTCGGTCCTCACCGGGGATCGGCTCGATCGTCTCGCCGTCGCGGGTGAAGCGATCCCGGTCCTTGCACCAACCGTGGGTGTCGAGGATCCAGTGAAGCGTTTCGGCGTCGGCAGGGGCGTCGAAGACCAGTTCGACGCCTTCGCCGGGCCCGATCGTCACCACGGCGCCGTCCGCGGCGTCGAGCAGCGGCAGGACGTCGCCGAAGGCCGTGTATCGGCCCCGCTGGTGTCGGACGTCCCAGAGCGGCGGGCGATCGGACCAGTCGTAGTCGGGCCTTCGCTGGGGCGCGTCGAGGCGTCTTGGGAAGCCGATCGCGGAGAACGTCGCTCGTGCAGGCTTCGCGGTGACGCGTCGCGCCGCCGCGGGGGCGGGTTCGCCGATCACGACCCGAAGCCGATCCCAGTAGATCTCCTGGTTCGTGCTCAGTCGAAGGGCGTCGCACCCTTCGGGGATTCCGTCGAGCGGGAACGCCGAGGTCCTCGGCATCCCGGCCGGGTAGCCGAACTGTTCCTGCACGATCCGCCAGACGCCGTCCGCACCGCGTGCTTCGAGCGTGGGTGCCTCGTAGGTCGCTTCGGCCTGCCACGCCGCGAACATCGTCTGGGCGTAGGGGTATTCGACCCAGCCGTCCATGAGGAGCCAGGGACGGCGATCGTCGGTGGCCGTTGGAATCGGGGTGGCGAATTCGATCTCCACCACGTGGGTCTCCGAGAGTCGCCCGATGAACCGGTGATCGAGCGTCGGCAGCGGTGCCGCCTCGAGATCGTCGAGCCGCACGGACTCCAGCACGTTCTCGCCGCGATGGTTGGTCGCGGTCACCGGGTCGAGCGTGGTTCGGTAGAGGATCGGGGCGCCGGTGGCGGGTGGTCCCAGGATCGCGAGACGTTCGTCGACCGCGAGCGACCAGCCGTCGGGCAGCGACCAGCCCACGAGCTCGGCCGCATCGAGGTAGCAGACCTCCTCCATCGGTTCGCAAAGGACGAGTCGAAGCCGTCCGTCGGCGTCGGGAGCGAGGGCGTTCGCCGGCATCGGAAACCGCTCGAAGGGTCGAGGCTCGCTGTAGACGCCGGGTTCGAGGAGGTAGCCGACGCCACCGACGCCGAGCACGTCGCTCACGAATCGGAATCCCTCGCCGTCGTGGGTGAAGAGCACCGGGCACGAGGAGACCTGTCGCTGCGTCTCCACGATTCGGTCGACACTGCCCGCGGCGAGCGACGGACCCGCCGTCGTCGCATCACCGAGGCCGGGAACCTCGCCCTGGAAGAGGCCGTCGGGCCAGTCGACCAGCAGATACGAGATCGCGGGGGCGCCGCCGAGTCCGAAGGGCACCGGCTGNCGCGACTGNCCGGGGCCGGCGTCCGGCGGGAGGTTGGCGGTGATCGTCCAGGCGTCGTCGATCCGGGCCGCGAGAATCGCCCCGAGACCGTCCGGATTCGACCGGATCGACTGCGTCGGGTCGTCGCCGCCCGCGAGTTCGACCGCGGTGAAGTCGAATCGGCCGGGTCCCGGCGGAACCAGCATCGGCGTCGCCGTCCCCGTCGCGGGAATCGAGAGCGCGGCGTATCCGCGTCGGGCATCCTCGAGGAGCGGCGTCCAGTTCGCGGCGTCGCCGAGTCCNAGCGTCGAATTGGTGACGATCTCGAATCGACCGTCGCCGTCGGGATCGAGCATCGCGAGATTCGAAGGGGGGGCGTCGAACGAGTGGAGGACCGTCGGTTCGAAGACGCCGGCGCTGTTCCGCGACCAACGGTGGACCGCGCCCGATCGATCGCAGGTCACCAGGTCCATCACGCCGTCGCCATCGAGATCGCCACTCGTCGCGAGCACGAGGTCGGCGCGACGGATCGCGTCGAACGCCGCGTCGTCGCCGCGATAGTTCCACAGGCGNTCGTTGAGGAGCACGAGATGCGGNGGGGCGTCGCGGATCACGAGCAGGTCGAGATCCCGGGTTCCGTCGAGGTCCGCGGACAGGACCCGGACGCCGTCGGTCGCGGCGTTCAAACCGATCTTCTCGGCGATCGACGTGAAGCCGCCGTCTCGATCGTTGTTCAGGAGGTTCGCCGGTCCATCGGCGTTCGCCAGCAGGATGTCGAGATCGCCGTCGTGATCCGCGTCCACGAAGCGGGCGTCGGTGGTGTCGTGGTTCCCGTCCTCGGTCCCCGACGTCGCGGTCGCATCCACCCAGTCGCCGGTCTCGGATCGGAGAAACAGGCGGTTCGTCCCGCGACGACCCAGATAGGCGTCGGTCCGGCCATCGCCATCGACGTCCGCGAAGGCCGCGAATCGGACGCCGTCGATGCGGGCGAGGGGATGATCGGTGGCCGGGCGATAGCCGTTCTCGTCGCGAAGGAGCACGAGGTTCGGCGCATCGCCCTCGGCCGCGTCCGCGATGAAGAGATCGAGCCGTCCGTCGCCATCCAGATCGGCGACCGACGGGACTCGTGCCCCCGGCGTCGTCGACCATGCGGGGGCCTCGCCGAGCACCGGCAGGGGTACCGGAGGCGACCACGGGCCTCCCGNCGGACGGGGGGTGCGACCGCCATCCTCTCCGCCGGGTCGAGCCATCGACTTGGGNCCGAGCCGACCGTAGATCGGTCGGACGGTTCTGGCCCGCGGGTTGTCTTCAAGACGCTCGAACGTCGCGAGGGCCTCGTCCGCGACGTCGTCGTCGCCCAGTCGGGCGGCGACCGAGCCGAGTCGGTACCAGCCGCTGCGCTGATACGGATCGAGTTCGGTCGCNCGNCGNTAGGCGGTGACCGCGGCGGCGGGATCCCGACGCTCCTGCGCCAGTCCGTAGTGATACCACGTGAATGGATCGGCATCATCGACGTCGAGCAGGCGTCCGAGCCGCGCCGCCGCGACCTCGTCGTTCCCGGCGCGGAGATGCAGCACCGACGACAGATACGCGGCCCGNGGGTCGNCGGGGGATTCCGCGTGGATCTCGTCGAGCATCNCGAGGGCATCGGCCTCGTCGGTCTCCTCCTGGCGGTTCATCGTCGCGATCGCGAGATCGATGCGGGCGTCGGTGCGGCCCGGATCGCTTTCGACCACCGCCGAAAGAAGCTGGACGGCGTCGTCGTAGTCGTAGCGGGACAGGAGTCCGGCGGCCCGGCGATGGTCCGCATCCGTGGTCCGGTTCTCGACGACGCCCCGTGCCGGGGGGTCCTCGCAGCCGATGACGGGGAGGACGGGGAGGACGGCGACGAGGAGCATGGCCGACGCGGATCGAATCAGGGTGGACATGCCCGAAGTCTACGAGTCCGGGGCACGGCGTGGCGCGGTTCGGAAGCGATCAGTCGAGGAACTTGATCCCCAGTGGCGCGACCCGGACCGTCGGCTCGCCGATCCGCCCTCGGATGATGTACTTCACGAGGCGATCGGTCAGNCTCCCCAGGATGGAACCGACGGTTCCCGCCGAGTCCTGCAACGCTTCGAGCGGACCGGCGTTCGCGTCGAGGTGGAGGNTCNTGTCGAAGCCGATCCAGCCCTTCGCCCGCACGCCGATGGCGCCCGCGAGCATGTTGAGCCGCTGGAANTCGACCCGTTCGTCNTCCACCGTGAATTCGAGGTTNGCCTGATCCTTCTGGCTCGGATTCAGGGTCACCACCCGCATCAACTTCGCGAGTGCCTGCCACGCGTTCACACCCGAGAGCCGGCCCTTGGTGATGCCGATGGAGCCACCTCCCTCGAGGCTCGCGAGGGGGCTCGCGAGGTTGAGGTCGCTTGCGACCGCCGCATCGACGGTGCCGGCCCACCGATGGGGTTCCTCGGCGTCGATCCGGTGCAGGGCCTGNATCTGCATGTCGTCGATCTGGAACTGGGTGAAGAGATGGAATCCACGGGCGAACTCCTCGACCTTCTTGAGCGAGGCGCTCGGGATGAGATCGACGTTGATCGCCCGTTCGATTCCGCCAAGCGTCTTCGGCGAGGCCTTGGTCGGATCATCGCCGCTCGCGGCGGGCTTCGATTCCGACGTCGACGGCTCGGACGGCTCGGACGGCTCGCCGGCCGCGAGGTCGGTGGCGGAGGGGGGCGCGGAGGTCGCGGAGTCGGCCGANGGCTTCCCGCGGGTCACTTCGTCGGAGAGGCGGATGGTCCCGTTGAGGGTGCCGTCGAGTGCCTTCACCACGATGGGTTCCAGCAGGAGCGTGTCGTTCTCGGTCCGACCCGTCGCGGAGGCCTCGTCGATCTCGATCAGGAACTTGTCGATCGCGAAGCGNGTCTTGCCGAGCTCCATGCTCATCCGCGTCTTGCTCGACATGAAGTCGTTGATGTTGAATTCGCCCTTCAGGGTCGCGTCGACCGACCCTTCGACCTTGCGATCCTTGATGAAGGACTGGATCTGGGGCGGCAGCACGGAGGTCTTCGTTTCATCGAGCTTCAGATCGAGCTTCACGAGCGTCAGTTCGACGTCGAGGGTGTCGATGTCGANTCCGCCCTTGACGGCCAGATCGAGCAGCGTGCCCTGNTTGAGGTCGGTGTCGATCTCGTACCAGCCNGGGCTTCGTCCGAGGTCGATCTTCTTCGCACCGTCTCGTCCCTTGTTGTCGATGTCGAAGACGAGGTCCTTCATGATCATCGGGGTCGGGTTCCCGGNGATCCGNTATTCGAGGTCGAGGCCCTGCACGCCGATCCGATCGATGGCGAAGAGATCGCTGATCGGTCGATCATCCGTGTCNGAATCGTCGTCGTCGTCGTCGGAACCGGAGTCCTTGAGCAGGTTCTCCCATCCCGTCACGACGCCGTNCTCGTCGACTTCGAACGTCGCGGAGGCATCCTGAACCATGAGTTCCTGAAAGACCAGCGGGCCGTCGAAGATCGGCAGCCGGTGGAGCGTGATCNGGAGNTCCTTCACGGAAAGGAGCTCGANGTCCTTGCCGGCCTGATCCTTGGCGATCAGTTTCGCGTCACTGGTCGAGACGGTGAGGGGAAAGCTGTAGTGGATCCGGCCGAGTTCGAGGCGGGGTTCCACGTACTCGTCCGCGAGCGCGAGGAGCTGGCTGCGAATCACGGGTTCGGCGAGTCTGGACCCCAGCATGAGCCAGAGCGGCGACGTCACGCCGAGCAGCACGATGAACAGGCCGGTGATCAGCAGGAGTCTTCGAAACCGTCGCATGATGCTCCATCGNTGGCGGCNCACCGAATGGCGGATACGCAGGCACGGCGGAACCCTTGGTTTCCGCCGTGCGTGAAGAATGCCGATGGGAGGACTCGAACCTCCGACCTAGGGTTTATGAATCCCTCGCTCTAACCGGACTGAGCTACATCGGCAGTGGATTCCGGATCGAAGATGGTAGCCGCGCGGGCTCCCACGTCAAGGCTTCNGGCCCTCCGGCGGGCTCCTAGGCGGGTGTGGTGCAGCCGTTTCGCTGCCGGACCCACCGACGCCCGGTCTGGGTGCTCGCGAACGCGGGGTCNGTTCGGGCGATCGCGGCCGCGATGAGGCCCATGAAGAGCGGTTGCGGCTCGAGCGGGCGGCCNGTCAGTTCGGGGTGGTACTGGGCGCCGATGAAGTACGGATGGGTCTCGAGCGGGAGTTCGAGGACCTGCATGATGGGGAATTCGGGATGGCGACCGGTGAATCGGAGACCACCCGCATCGAGGCGTTCGATGTACTCGGGCTCGACTTCGAATCGGTGGCGGAATCGTTCCCGGACCAGGGTCTGCCCGCCGTGGAGGAAGCTTGCCAGGGATCCGGGTTCGAGCACGACGTCCTGGGCGCCCAGTCGCATCGTTCCGCCCATGATCCCCTCGAGCTTCTTCTGATCGGGAAGCTCGGAGATCATCGGGTGACTGCATCCCGGATTGAATTCCGTCGAGTCGGCGTCGGCGAGGCCCATCGCGTTGCGGGCGTACTCGAGGACCGCGACCTGGAAACCGAGGCAGATCCCGAGGAAGGGGATGCCGTGGGTCCGGGCGTGTTCGACGCAGCGGATCTTGCCTTCGACCCCGCGGATGCCGAAGCCTCCGGGGACGATGANCGCGTCCATCCCGTCGAGGATGGANCTCGCGTCGCCGGCGTTCTCGATGTCGGTGGTGTCGATCCACTCGGTCCGGACGTCGCACTCGAGATGGATGCCCGCGTGTTCGATGGCCTTGTCGATCGACGCGTAGGCGTCGCGAAGCGCCGCGTACTTGCCGGGGATGCCGAGCGTGACCGAACGCGAACGTGGCGCGACCAGCTTGTGCGAGAAGTCCATCCAACGGACCCGGGATTCGTCCTCGTGGACCGGGTCCACGCGATCGTGCAGTTTGAGGAGCGAGAGGATCTCGCGGTCCAGACTCGCTTTCCGCATCTCTTCGGGGATCGAATAGACCGAGGCTCGATCGTGCATGGAGAAGATTCGGTTCATCGGGACGTTCGAGAACATCCCGATCTTCTCCATCACGGTCTCGGTCACCGGCTTCTTCGCACGACACGCGACGAGATTCGGCTGGATGCCGGCCTCCATGAGACGCTTGATGCCGAGCTGGGCGGCCTTCGACTTCTGCTCGCCGAGGATCTGGGGCTCGATGATGTAGGTCAGGGCGACGAAGCAGGCGGACTCCGGTCCCTCTTCGAAGGCGAGTTCNCGGAGGGCCTCGATGTAGAAACCGTTCTCGTAGTCACCCGCGGTTCCGCCGACCTCGACGAAGACCACGTCCGCGGGGCCGCCGTCGCGGCCACCCCGCATCGCGAGCTCTCGAAGCTTGTACTTCACGGCTCCGGTCACGTGCGGGATCATCTGCACGTCGCGTCCGAGGTAACCGCCTCGACGCTCCCGATCGAGCACCTCGGTGTAGACCTGGCCGGCGGTGACGTAGTTCCGACGCGTCAGGTTCTGATGCAGCATCCGCTCGTAGGTGCCGAGATCCATGTCGGTCTCGAGCCCGTCGTCGAGGACGAACACCTCACCGTGGCGGTAGGGGTTGAGGGTCCCGCTGTCGATGTTGAGATACCCCTCCATCTTGATCGGGGCGACCGACAGACCCTTGTCCTGAAGGAGCTTCGCNAGCGAGCTGGAGAAGATCCCCTTGCCGAGGCCGCTCATCACGGTGCCGATCACCGCGACGTACTTGGTCCGGCCGCGGACGTAGCCGGCGGGCTCCGGGCTGTACCACTCCGTGGATCTGCCGGATCGTCCGAAACTCGCGAGGAAGTCGGTTTCCGTGGGATCCACGTTCGCCGAATCGTCCGCGTCGGGATTTCCATCGGATGAGCCGCCACCCGGTTTCGGGGCGGCGTGGTCGAGGTAGCGCGGAGTTTGGGGCATGGAAGACCTTACCGCGCCCGGGGGGGCGCGCTCAAGCCGGACCGCCGGGATCGATCGATGGTGGACGAAGCGTCGTCAGGCGTCCGGTCGGGCGTGCCAACGGGCCACGAAAGCCTCGTACTGGGCCGGGGTGTCGATCCCGCCGGCGTCGGTGGCATGGATGCCCACCGCGATCCGCCCACCGTGTTCCAGCACCCGGAGCTGTTCCAGCCGTTCGGACCGCTCGAGCGGGGATTCCGGCCAGGCGGCGAAGGTCGCGAGGAACGATCGTCGGTAGGCGTACAGGCCGACGTGCCGCAGCGGCTCGACCCCGTCACCGTCCCGGTCGAAGGGAATCGGGCTCCGGCTGAAGTACATGGCCCGGCCGTCGGTCGTGGTCACCACCTTCACCAGGTTCGGGTTCGCGGGATCCTCGCCCGGCCCGAACGGCGAGGCGATCGTCGCCATGTCCGCTTCCGAGTCGCGNGTGATCGCCGCGATCACCGCGTCGATCGCGGCGGGATCGATTTCCGGTTCNTCGCCCTGGACGTTCACCAGCACCGCNTCCGGCGCGAGTTCCGNCGCGAGTCGNTCGGCGACTTCGGCGAGGCGGCTCGTGCCGTTGGGATGGTCGAAGGAGGTGGGGATCGCCTCGACGCCGGCGGCTCGGACCGCATCGAGGATCTCGGGGTCGGGTGCGGTGACGATCACGCGGCCGACGTNCCGGGCGGCGAGCGCACGGTCGACGACGTGGAGCACCATCGGGCGACCGGTGTCGTTCGCCATCGCCTTCCGGGGGAATCGCGTCGAATCCAACCGCGTCGGGATGACGACGGTGGCGGGGACCGGTTCCGGGGGCGGGGCGGTCAGCCGCCCAGTTCCTTGATCAGGGTGTCGACGTCCTTGCGCTTCTGGCGGATGTCGCGGTAGCTGATGTCCTTNCGGACGATCGCCGAGCAGATCTCNGCNGCCTCCCGGGCCTCNTCGATNGAGTTCGANTCNCGGGCGANGTCGATNAGCGAGAGCATCAGGTCGTANCGGATCATCANCTCGCGNTCNCGNTCGGTCGCNTCGAGCTTCTCGATCGCCTCCCGNAACTCGCCNACCGCCTCCTGATGCCAGCCNTCGTNGGCGAAGCACTTGCCGAGCATGTGGGTNGCGCGGGTGCGGTACTTGGNCTCGTCCTTGCACTGCTGGAACATGGCCNTCGCGTNNTCGAANCNGCCNCGGTCGAACTCGATCGCGCCNAGNTCGAACTTGATGCCNCGGTCGGTCGGGTACTTCGCGACGCGTTCGTTGTANTCGGCGGANCNGAGTTCNAGGAGTTCGGCGCGGANCGNGTCCGCNTCCTCGGCGTTCGAACCNGATTCCTCGATCGCCCGGATCCGCTTCGTNANCCGGTTCATCCGGATGTCGCCGGCNGCCATNCGGAACCGNTACTGCTNCGAGGCNTCGAANCCCTTCATCAGNACCTCNACCGCGANNTCGTCGTCCTCGGGGGTGTCGTTCCGACGCAGGAGCTGGGCGTACTTGGTGACCGCCTCCGCGTTNNCGGGGNTCTCNTCGAANNCGGCCTTCGCCCGNTCNANCGCNCGCTCGGCACCGGCNCCGCCCGAGAGNGANTCCTGGTCCTGNAGNNCGGCCTGCTTGTCCGCGTCGCGNATGTTGCTGCGGAAGTCGCCCTTCTCATCGGCNGGCTTGTTGAANCCGCCNTCCGAGATGGTNCGNTGNGCCGACAGTTCGTTNAGNTCCGAGATNAGGTCGGAGNCGGAGGGNTCGATCGCGATCGCCTTCTCNGCGGNGGCGAANGCCTCCTTCCACGCGTCGACTTCGGAGAAGAGGTCCTTGCCCTGGGTGTAGAGCTGCTTGGTCTGCTTCTTGGCCTTCGACATCATCGCGAAGACCCGGGGGGCGAGCCACTGCCCGAACTCGACCTGCTCGGCCTTGCCCACCGCCGCGAGGAGCTTCATCGCGAGCTGGAGATTGTTGATGTCCTTCGCCCACGCGAATTCCGCGGCCGCCATCTTGTCGGCGGGGTTCGAGCCGTCGATGGCCCGGATCTCCTTGCCCGTCGCGGCCTTCCCGGAGGACTGCAGGTACCGGACCGCCGTCTCGTAGAGGGCGACGTGCGAGCCCATGTTGCCCGGGTCGAACCGAAGCCCGCGGGCGTACATGTCGATCGCGTAGGAGAAGTTGCCCGTCTGGGCGACCGTTCGCGCGTGCTCGAAGAACTTGGCCGCCTTCTCGGGCTGGGGCTGCCAGCCCTGGTCGATCAGGCCTTCACCGGCGTCTTCAGTCTTCTTCTTCTTTCCGAACAGCGCCACGGGAGGCTCCTTCGAGGACGGACGTTCTGCCGGTCCGGGCGTACCCGGGCCGGATGTATCGCGTGAACGGTCCAAGGTACCCGCCCCGGGCAGAGCGGGTCAATGGAGGAGGGGGTGCGAAGCCGTTCGGGGTCCCGTCTCCGGGGTCTCTTCGTCCGAAACGTCGCTCTTGATTCGTCCGGTCAAGGGAACGGTTCACTACCATCCGTTCCGTGACCGACTCCAACCCTGAATTCGAACCGCCGCCGACCCGGATCGTCCTGTATCCGGACCCGGTGCTCACCAGCCCGGCATCGCCCGTTACCGCCTTCGACGGCGAGCTTCACGCCCTCGTGGAGCGGATGATCGAGTTGATGCGGGAGGCGGAGGGTGTCGGACTCGCGGCCCCGCAGGTCGGGGTGTCGCGTCGCATCTTCATCGCCGAGCCCGAGCCGGGGCCGGAGTCGGTCCCCGTCGTCTTCATCAATCCGGAACTCGAACTCAGTGGTGTGCTCGAGCCGTTCGAAGAGGGATGCCTCAGCATCCCCGAAGTCCGGGTGATGGTTCGCCGGCCGAACGTCGTGAAGATCCGCGCGTTCGATCTCGACGGTCATCCGTTCGAACTCGAGGACGATGATTTTCCCGCCCGGGTCTGGCAGCACGAGTTCGATCATCTCGAGGGCGTGCTGATCACGGATCGAATGTCGCCGCGCGATCGACTGGTGCATCGGAAGCGGCTCAAGACCATGCGCGAGGACTTCGAGGACATCGAGGACATCGGCCGATGAGCGACGACGCCCGGAAGCGGATCGCGTTCCTGGGAGCCGGCGCCTTCGGCGTGCCCACGCTGGAGGCGTTGGGGCGCCGGTTCGAGGTGCCACTGGTGATCTCGCAACCGGACCGACCCGCGGGTCGGGGTCGCCACGAGACGCCGACGCCGATCTCCGCCCGGATTCTCGAGGACGCGGATGGCGGGGGGTTCGCCGCCACGGAACTCCTTCGAACCGAAAACGCCAACGACGAGGCGGTCGTCGACCGAATCGTCCGGCACCGCATCGACGCGATGGTCGTGATCGCGTTCGGTCAGAAGCTCGGTCCGGAACTGCTCGATGGTCGCTTCGCGGTCAATCTTCATGCCTCGCTCCTGCCTCGATGGCGAGGGGCGGCGCCGATCAATCGTTCGATGATGGCGGGCGACGCGGAGACCGGGGTGAGCGTGATCTCCCTCGCGAGCCGGATGGATGCCGGCGAGGTCCACGCGATGCGGTCGACCGCGATCGACCCGCGGGAGACGGCGGGAGAGCTTCACGACCGACTCGCGGTGCTCGGCGTCGACGCGGTCCTGGAGGTGCTCGACCGGTTCGCGGCGGGCAAGGTCGAATCCGAGGTGCAGGACGAGGCGGCGGTGACCGCGGCCTCGAAGCTGTCGAAGGCCGAGGCGACCGTCGATTTCGATGAGCCCGCAGGCCGGGTCCGGGGTCGGATCCACGGACTCGTTCCGTGGCCGGGGTGTCAGGTCGAGGCGGTCGGGCCGGATGGGTCGTCGCAGCGACTCCGGATCCACCGGGTCGAGGAACTCGAGGCGGACGTGAACGGCGCGGCTGGGGCCTTGTTCGAGGATGGAACGGTCGCCTGCCGGACCGGTGGCGTTCGACTCCTGGAGGTCCAGGTCCCGGGCGGACGAGCGATGGACTGGGCCGATCTTCGTCGGGGCCGTCCGTTCCCGGACGGGACCCGCCTCGAGCCGCTCGGAGGCGACGGCGGCCGATGAGCGAGCATGGTCCCATCCGTCGTGGTCTCGGTGATTTCGCGACGACCCTGTGGGATCTGCTCCACGTCGCTCGAAACGAGAAACCGAAATCGTCCACCGCGGGCGGCCGACCACGGACGGCCGTCGTCGACGCGACGCCGCCCTCGCCCGCCCGCCCCCGCGGTCGGCAGCAGACGAGGTACGAAGCGCTGGTCGGGTCGATGAAGCGGCGATACGGACTTCGGGTGGTTCGTTGGCGATCGAGCACGTCCGGCTGCGCCTGGACCGTCACCTACCGGGACGGAAGCGTGGCGCGATTGATCGAGTCGCCGAGACCGCGAGGCCCGATGAGTTGCGCGGTGTTCCTGCACGAGGTGGGTCATCACGCGATCGGTCTCGGGGCCTACCGACCGCGGTGCCTCGAGGAGTATCACGCCTGGCGGTGGTCGCTCGAGACGATGCTCGAACTCGGCTTCAACGTCACCGACGCGGTTCGACGGCGTCGAGACGAATCCCTGCACTACGCGATCGCCAAGGCGAGTCGGCGCGGGCTCAAGCGACTTCCCGTCGAACTGGTGCCGTTCCTCGAACCGAGATCCCGAGCGGTCGAGCCGCTGCCCGCCCTTCTGGAGGCGGTCCGTGGTCCGGCCCTGCTCGAAGATCCGAGATCGGTCGACGGCGAAACGCCGACGACCCGGGGAGCGTCGTCCGTCGCCGGGTAGCATTCGTCTCGATGGGGCTCCGAACCGACCAACTCGATTTCGAACTCGATCCGGCCCTCGTGGCGGCGGCGCCGGTCTCGCCGCGCGATTCGGCCCGGATGCTGGTCGTGACGCTGCCGCCCGCCGACGTCGAAGACGATGGTTCGCTCGACCTGGAACATCGCCGGATCGCCGATCTTCCCGAGTATCTCGGCGCCGGTGACCGGCTCGTGCTCAACGAGACCAGGGTCGTCCCCGCCCGCGTTCGAGGCCGTCGGGTCGATACCGGTGGGGGGCTCGAGGGACTGCTCGCCGAGTCCGCGGGCCTCGGCCGGTGGTGGGCGATGCTTCGGAAGAGCCGTCGACTCCGGCCGGGCCACGAGATCGACGTCCTCGACCACGACGGGGCTTCGACGGGATTCCGGCTCCGGGTCGAGGACACCGACGATTCGGGCCGCATCCTGGTCGCCCTGGCGGACCTTCGAACCGACGGAGCCGAGGCCGCGGCGATCGATCAGGCGACCATCGAGGCCTTTCGGGCGAAGGCGGGGGCGATCCCGCTCCCGCCCTACATCCTGCACGCCCGCCGGGATCGAGGTCTGCCGGAATCGGATCCCCACGACCCGGACTGGTACCAGACGACCTTCGCCGCGGCCTCGGATCCCACCGCATCGGTCGCGGCACCGACCGCGGGCCTGCATCTCACCGATGAACTCCGACGTCGTCTGGGGGATCGAGGGGTCGAGGAGATCCGGATCTCGCTCGAGGTCGGCGCCGGTACGTTCAAGCCGGTCGAGGTCGAGGAACTCGACCATCATCCGATGCACGAGGAACGGTGCCTGGTCACCCCGGCGGCGGTCGCGGCGATCGAGCGGGCCGAGGCGGATCGGACCGCCGGACGCGGACGCATGGTGGCGGTCGGCACCACCGCGGTGCGGACGCTGGAGTCCATGGCGTCGATCGACCGGCTCCCGGCGGCGGTGGACGGTCGGCACGACTGGCGGACGGATCTGCTCATCCAGCCGGGTCACCGGTTTCGCCGCGTGGATGCGATGCTGACGAACTTCCACCTGCCCCGCTCCACCCTTCTCGCGCTGGTCGCGGCGATGACCGGCCTCGAGCGGACCCGGGCGATCTACGCCGCGGCGATCGAGGCGCGATACCGGTTCTTCAGCTACGGCGATGCGATGTTCGTGCGGCGGCGGATCGACTGAGCATCGACCGGTCAAGGGATTCCAGTCGATGGCCGCGAGTGGTCGATGCAACATCGACACCATCAGGGAAACGCATGCCACGCCAGACGAGCCTTGGAGACCTGCTCGAGGATGCGGCGCTCGCCGGGACGATCCAGGTCGTCTCGGGGGACGCCGCCGGCGGTCGAATCACCGGGATCACCGAGGACAGCCGTCTCGTCGGGGAAGGCACGATGTTCGTCGCGCGTCCGGGAACGGCCCACGACGGAAGCGACCACGTCGCCGATGCGATCGAGCGAGGCGCCGCGGCGGTGCTCGCGGTGCCGGCGGTGGCGACGGGCGTCCCCGCATCCGTGGTGGGGGTCGCGACGCCGGATCCCGCGACGATCGGCGGCGACCTGGCCTTCCGGTTCCACGGCCATCCGGAACGGCGGATGGGATTCGCGGGCATCACCGGGACCAATGGCAAGACCACCGTCGCCACCCTCGCTCGTCAGCTTCTGGAGGCGACGCTGGGGCGTTGCGGCCTGATCGGCACCATCGAGGCCCACGACGGCGTCGAATCGACCCCGGCGACCCTCACCACGCCGGGACGAATCGCCCTCGCGGGCGTGCTGGGGGATTTCGCGGAGGCCGGGTGCGAACGGGTCGTGATGGAGGTCTCCAGCCACGCCCTCGATCAAGGCCGGGTCACGGGCATCGACTTCGACGTCGCGGTCTTCACCAACCTCTCCGGCGATCACCTCGACTATCACGGCGACATGGCGTCCTACGCCGCCGCCAAGGCCCTGCTCTTCGCCGGGCTTCGTACCGACGCGACCGCGATCGTCAATCTCGCGGATCCCGCATCCCGCACGATGATCGAAGCGGGGCCCGCCCGCGTCATCGGCGTGGTACCCGCCGGGGCCGACGCCGAGACGCCCGAGGGGGTTCGAGGTCTTGAACACCGGATCATCGAACGCGACTTCTCGGGGATGACGCTCGAACTCCGGTTCGATGGCACCTCGCATCGCGTCCGGGTTCCACTCGTGGGTGATCACAACGCCTTCAACGTCGCGGCGGCGGCGGCGATGGCGTTCTCCTTCAATGCGGACTGGTCGGCGATCGTGGCCGCACTGGAGACGATCGAGGCTCCGCGGGGTCGGCTCCAGCCCGTCCACGGGCCGGCGGACGAGGTTCGCGTCTTCGTCGACTACGCCCACACCGACGACGCCATCGTCAACGTCCTCGCCGGCGTTCGGCCGGAGGTTCCGCCCGACGCGGCGCTGATCATCGTCTTCGGGGCCGGTGGCGATCGGGATCGCACCAAGCGGCCCCGCATGATGCGGGCCGCGCTCGACGGGGCGGACCGCGTGGTGGTGACGAGTGACAATCCCCGGACCGAACCGCCCGAGGCGATCGTGGCGGAGATCGTCGCGGCGTGCGATGCCGGCCGACTCGACCGGATCCACCCGGAGGTCGATCGGTCGCTGGCCATCGATCATGCGATCGCCACCGCCGACCCGGGTGACGTGATCGTGATCGCGGGCAAGGGGCACGAGGACTACCAGATCGTCGGAACCGAGCGGCGGCACTTCGATGACGTGGAGGTGGCGGCGGCCGCCCTCGCCCGCAGACGTGGGGAGGCGGCCCTTTGATTCGCAGACGTCTCCGCGAAATCGCCGACATCGTCGGGGGTCGTCCGGTCGGTGATCGAGCCCGCGCCGGTCACGACGAACCAGAAGATCCGGAAGTGCACGGGGTCGGTACGGACACCCGCGCGACGCTTGCGGGACGGCTCTTCGTCGCGATCCCCGGAGATCGTCACGATGGACATGATCATCTGGAGGCCGCTCGCGACGCCGGGGCGACCGCGGCCCTCGTCGAATCACGGTTTCTCGACGGCGGCGGGAAGCTGCCCGAAGGCCTGCCCGGGATCGCGGTCGCCGAGATCCGCCCGGCCCTGGCGGCGCTCGCACGAGACCATCGACGTCGACTCCGCGGCGTGGTGATCGGAATCACCGGCTCCTCCGGCAAGACCACGATCCGCTCCATGGCGGAGCGGGTCCTCGCGGAACTCGGTCCGGGCACCGCGAGCATCCGCAGTTTCAACAACGATCTCGGCGTGCCGCTCACGATCCTCGAGGCCCGCGAGGACGACCGCTGGGTGCTGCTGGAGATCGGCACCAACGCCCCCGGCGAAATCGGCCACCTCGCCGGAATCGCCGACCCGGCGATCGGCATCCTTTCCGGCGTCGGGCGGGCCCACCTCGGCGGGTTCGGGTCGGAGGCCGCCATCGCGGCTGAAAAAGCCGCCTTGATCGACGCCGTGGCGAAGAACGCCGGCACCGCGATCGTGAACGTCGATGCCGAGGTGATCGCCGAGGAGATCGCCGGCCGACGCGCGGCCGGCGGGTCGATCGTGACCTACGGCGACGCCGGCGCCGCCGATCGAAGGTTGCTGGACCGGTCGGTGCGGTCGGGCGGCGGACAGACGATCGAACTCGGTGACTTCACCGGTGACGTCGGTCTCGACGGCCGACACAACGCGATCAACGCGATCGCGGTGGTCGAGCTCGCCCGTCGGCTGGGGGTCGTCGACGCCGACATCGCCCGGAGACTCGCGGAACTCGAGCCGCCCCCGATGCGGTTCGTCCGCCACGTGGTGAACGGCATCGAGGTCGTGGACGACACGTACAACGCGAATCCCGAGTCGATGCGGGCGTCGCTCGAGACGTTCGCGGAGATCTCGACCACGGCCACCCGCCGGATCGCGGTATTGGGCGGAATGCGGGAGCTCGGAACGCGGTCGGCGTCCCTCCACGAAGCGGTGGGCGCGGCGGCCGCGAACGTGTCGGACGAGATCGTGCTGGTGGGCGGGGACGACGTCGCGGCGATCGGCCGAGGCGCCCGGAACGCCGGGTTCGAGGGCGGGCTGCATCAGGTCGCGGACGGTGATGCGGCGGCGACGCTGCTCGCGGAGCACGTCGCGGCCGGAGATGCGATCCTGTTCAAGGGATCCCGCGCGGTGGGGCTGGACAAGGTGGTCGTGTCGATTCTGGAAACCTGGGAGGCTCGCGGTTGATCTATCACCTCGTGGAATCGTTGAAGGGGCCGCTCGAGGAGACCGGCCTCATCCGGATCCTCCAAGTCGTGTTCCAGGTCGAGTTCCGAGCGTTCCTCGCGGTGCTCGTCTCGTTCGGGCTGGTGCTCGCGTTCGGACGCCCCGTCATCCGCTGGCTGCTCCGGCAGAAGGTCGGCGATTCCCCGGAGTTCCACAACGCGGACCTCAACGATCTCATGCGATCGCGGGCCGGCACCCCGACGATGGGGGGGATCCTGATCTGCGGCTCGATCCTGATCACGATCCTGCTGCTCGCGGAACTTCGAAGTCGCTACATCCACCTCGCGATCGCGGTGCTCGTCGCGTATTCGGTGCTCGGGATGTTCGACGACTGGTTGAAACTCACCTCCGCCCGGCGGACGCCAGGATCCCGGGACGGCCTGCTGCCGTGGGAGAAGCTGCTCTTCCAGCTCGGGCTCGCCGCGCTCTTCTCGTGGGTCATCTTCACGCAGGCCACGGTCAATCCCATCGGTGGGGTCGGCGCCCAGGCGGAGATCTGGCAGGACTCCGCCCGCGTGCTGAACCTGCCGTTCCAGAAGACCTGGGACACGCCCGTCGAAGCGGATCCCTTCGCCGACGGCGGCGAGACGATGTTCGGGCTCCCGCTCAATCCGAGCGTGATGGTGCTCGGACTCGGCGGCTTCGTGCTGCTCGGCACCCTGGTGATCGCGGGTACCAGCAACGCCGTCAACATCTCGGACGGCATGGACGGACTCGCGGCCGGCGTGGTGGGTTTCGCCTCGGTCGCCTTCATGATCCTGGTGCACATCGCGGGAAGTCAGGTCGAGGCCCAGTCCCTGCTGGTGCCGCACGTGCCGGGAACGGCGGACCTGATGGTGGTGGCCGGCGCGATGATCGGATCGTGCCTCGGATTCCTGTGGTTCAACTCGAGTCCCGCGATGGTCTTCATGGGCGACACCGGAAGCCTCGCGCTCGGCGGGCTGCTCGGCTACCTCGCGGTCGCGATCCGCCAGGAGGCGCTGCTCGTGGTGATCGGCGGCATCTTCTTCCTCGAGATGGGAAGCGTCGTGCTGCAGGTCGGCTGGTTCAAGTTCACGAGGATCCGCACCGGGAAGGGGCGACGTCTTCTGCGCTGCAGTCCGATCCATCACCACTTCCACCTGGGCGGATGGAGCGAGCAGCAGGTCGTGACGCGATTCTGGTTGATCACCATCGTGCTCTCGATGGCGGCGTTCGCGCTCGTGAAACTGCGCTGACCGGGTCGCGGTTCAGTCCTCGCGGACGTCCCGATCGATGTCCACGATCGCCTCGGCCGATTCGACCGGGACGGGTTCGCGGTGCTCGCGGAGGGCATCGAGGAAGCCGCGGATGTCCGGCCAGAGCGGCGCCTCGAAGGTGCGCCGGTCTCCGGCGATCGGATGATCGAACTCGAGCCGCGCCGCATGGAGGGCCTGCCGGGCCATCAGCGGGGCGTCGCTCGATCGGCCGTCGGCTTCGGCACGCTTCGGGACCACCGCCCGGCGGGGGAGCTTCCGTCCACCGTAGTAGTCGTCGCCGACGATCGGATGACCGATCTCCGAGAGGTGGATTCGGATCTGATGGGTGCGACCGGTGAGGAGCTGGAGCTCGACGAGCGTGAAGCCGTCGTACCGTTCGCGGACGCGGTAGATCGTCCGCGCCTCCTTGCCGGCCTCGTCGTGACGAACCGCGTAGCGGTCGAAGATCCTGGGGTGTCGCCCGAGCGGAAGATCGATCAGGTCCTGATCGCGACGCACCACGCCGTGGACGATCGCGAGATACCGCTTGTCGACGGTCCGGGCCTGGAACTGGTGGCCGAGTCGCCAGTGGGCGGTGTCGGTCTTCGCCGCGACCATGGCGCCGGACGTGAACCGATCGAGGCGATGCACCACGCCGGGACGGGCGAATTCCTCGCCGACCGAGGAGAGTCCGCCGGACGTCTCGTGGCGGAAGCGCCAGCTCAGGGCGTTGACGATGGTCCCCGACTTCATGGCCCGCGCCGGGGGGGCGATGATGTCGGGCTGCTTGTTCAGGACGATCAGATGGTCGTCCTCGAACAGCACGTCGAGCGGGATGTTCTCGGGGGGGATCTCGTTCGAGGGCGGGGGGGGGAGCACCGCCTCGACCACGTCGCCGAGCCGGAGTCGCGTGCTCGCCTTCGGTCGACGGCCATTCACGGTGACCGCGTCCTCGTCGATGAGCCGCTGCAAGGCGGTCCGACTCATGAAGGGGATGCGATCGACGAGATAGCGGTCGAGCCGTTTCTTGAGGTCCCGGGTCAGTTCGAGCCGGACCTGCACCGGCGTGTCGTCGTCGGACCGGGTCTCGTGCTGGCGGTAGATCGCATCGCGGTCCACCTTGCCGCCGGCGTCGAAGAGCGCGGCATCCTCGGTCTCGCCCGGTCGCTCGCCTTCGCCCGTTCCCTTGCCTTCGCCGGATTCCGGCGTCGGGGTGGTCGGGGACGCCGGCGGAACGGCGTCGTCGGACTCGTCGCGGCCGGTCACGGGGCCGCGGGCGTCTCGGCGGGCTCGGTGGGCTCGGTGGACTCGGCCTCGGGCGTCGTCTCGGCGGCGGCACCGGCGGCGTCCGCGGCGTCGTCGCCATCCTCGACCTCGGCGGCTTCCGCGGCCTCATCGTCCTCGGTTTCGAACATCTCGAGCAGATCGTCCGCGGCGGGGACCGTGAAGGCCTCCTCTTCGCCGACCGCGACCACCGGGAGATCACCCTGGTTCGGAAGGCTTGCGTGGGCGCTGATGCCGTCGAGGTTCTCGAGGCGGGCGGTCGCTTGTTCAGCCAACGGGGGATACTCGGGCGTCGAGATCTTGACCACTTCCTCGAGGTGCGTCCGCGCATCGTCGAGTCGGCCGGCGCTTTCGGCGACCGCGGCTCTTCCGAAAAGCCCCGCGATCATCATCGGCTTGCCGGCGAACCCGGGTCGGGCCGAGGCGAGCTGGACGGCTTCGGCGAAGAATCCGTCGGCCTCCTGGAGCGTGCTGGTCTTGTCCTCGGCCGTGAGTTCCGCGCCTTCGTCGCCGGCGGCGAGACCGGGGCGAAGGCCGGTGCGGGCCGACTGCAGCAGAATGTCGCCCGCGGTGAGGAGCGAGAGTTCCGCGACACCATCGACGGAAGCGTGGGTGTCGGCGACGCCGCGAAGGGCCGCCGGACTCGTCGCGGACGAGAGCTCGGTCCACGCCGTGTCGATCGCTTCGTCCTGCTTGCGGTTCCACCAGTCCCACGCGAGGAACGCGCAGGCGACCAGCAGCAGCATGAGCAGGTAGTTCATGCCCGACGTCTTGAGCCAGGCGACGAACTCGTGATTGAGGCGGGAATCGGTCAGGTCGGTGGTCTGGACCTGCTTGAGACGATCGTCCATGGTCGGGGAGCTCCACACGGTGTCCAGTCCGTCGACCGACGACGGTTCAGGACCCCGCATGGTAGCAGGCCCGCCGCCCGGTACGAGCGGCTTTCGAGATCGCGGAAACACCGGTCCGGAGACGCGCCGAGGGGCCTCAGGCGAATCGCCGCAGACCCCGCTCCAGATGATCGAGGGCCGCATCGAGGTACGCAGGCACGCCCTCCGTCCTCAGGAAGGCCGGGGCGCACGCGGCGAGGAGGATCCGGCGCAGATCCGCGAGCCGGGGGTGATCCTCGTCCACCTCGAGTCCGAGCCGGCGTCGCGCGGCGGCGAGCAGCCGGACGGGACTTCGCCCCTTGAGTCGTTCAGGTCGGGCCCAGTGCAGTCGTTCGAGGTAGACCGCGTCCTCCACCCAGTGCCCGGGCCGGACCTCGGCGAGATCGATCAGGACCACCGGGCCGGTGCCTTCCTCGTCGCGGACCATGCCGTTGGCGAGGTGGAGGTCGCCGTGGATCCAGGCGATCGGAGCGCGGCTTCGCCATTCCTCGACGATCGCATCGAGATGTCGAGCCACCGATTTCAGGATCTTTCGCCATCGAGTGGCCTGGCTGATCTTCTGGCCACGCACCGCCTCGCGTGATCGCTTCAGCAGACCTTCCCAGTCCTCCTGACGAGTTTTTCGATCGATTGGGTGTCCCGCCGCCGCGGCCTGGAAACGGGCCACGGCATCGGTCATGCGAAGGATGTGATCGTCTTCCCAATGCGTGCCGAGCGGCCCGAACGGCAGGTGCTCGATGACGACCCAGGCGAGGTCGTACCCACCGAGCACGTCCCCGGATGCCACGAGCCTCGGCACGGGAAGCGGCGGGGCTGCGTTCTGGAGCCGGCCGAGCCATCGGTACTCACGTTCGCTCACCGGAAGTTTGATCACGACGTCGACCTGTTCGCCCGTCGGTTCGCTCCAGCGTGCCCGACCGGTCGCGGCCCCGCTGCGTTGCCAGTCGGTTCGGAACCATCGGATGTCCCCCAGCCGGCCCGACAGGGTCTCCTGAAGTACCGGACCGAGGGCGTGGCCGAGAATCGTCCGGCGTTCGTCGGTTGGAACCGAGGCCGAGGTTTCTTCCGGAACCGTCGTCATCAGCCTCAATCCTACCACGCGGCAACGTCGTTTCACCGCGGTGGATCCCGTATGCTCCGACGACGCCCTTTTCGTGTCCGAATGACCGCCCCACGCACCATGAAGCCCGATCTCATCGCCATCGACCTCGACGGAACGCTGCTCACCCGGGGGGGCGTCACGGATACCGACCGGGCGGCGATCGACGCGGCTCGTGCCGCGGGCGTGGAAGTGGTGATCGCGACCGGAAGATCATGGTCGGAATCGCTCGAGGCGCTGCAGCCCATCGAGGCCACCGGACCGATGATCGCGGCGGGCGGCGCGCTGCTGCACGACGCCGCGACCGGTGAGACGCTCGAACGAAGCGTGGTGCATCCCGAGGTCGCCTCGGCGGTGGCGACCAACCTGCGTCGTCACGGCCACGTCGTCCATCTCCTTCAGGACGCCCCGGAGGCCGGATGCGACTACTGGATGATCGGGAACGATGCCGTCAGCGAGGCGACGCGATGGGGGTTCGAACGGCACGATGTGAACGCCCGCTGGGTCGAGCATCTGGCCGACGTCCCGACGTTGGAGCACACGGTCCGCGTCGGAACGACCGCGGTCGGTTCCGTCCTCGGTCACGTGGTCGAGGAGATCCTCGAGGAGCTCGGGGATCGCGTGCTGCTTCAGGCCTGGGAGGCGGTCGTCGAATCCGAGGTGGCCGGTGATCGCATCCACCTCCTCGAGGCGTTCGATCCCACCGTCGACAAGTGGACGATGCTCGAGGGGCTCGCCCGGCGGCGGGGGTTCGCGACCGAGGCGGTGGTGGCCATCGGCGATGGATTGAACGACGTGGGCATGGTGGGGAACGCGGGCATCGGGATCGCGATGGAGAACGCCGATCCCCGCGTGGTCGCGGTTTCCGATCGACGAACCGGGCCGCCGGGCACCGGGGTGGGGGACGCGATCCGTCGACTGCTCGAGGACGACTGACCCGGGCCGCGATCCGTACAATCAAGCCGTGCTGGAAGCCCCGAGACGCTCCCCGATCGTCGACGCCGAGGTGTTCGACCGCGCCGAGGGGCGTGAGCTCATGGACGCGCCGGCGGTCGTGCTCAAGAGCGTGCTGGAATCCGAGGTGGTGATCGGCGGGCTGCTCGTCGACGTGGGCGGGGCGTTCGATCGCCTGCTCGCGGCCTCGGAGGATCCGGTGATCGCCCGGGTGTTGAATCGACATCGGCTCGCCTTCGTCGCTCGACGAAGTCCGGAGCGACGGCTCGTCGAGGCGGGACGCCTCGCGGATCGGGGGGCCGCGGTCGCGATCGTCGCCACCCACGAGATTCCCCGGGCCGTCGACGCGATCGGCCGTGGCGGCGACGCGGCCCGCCGTGGACTGGTCGTGATCGCGGTGGACGATCCGGAGTCGGCGCCCGGAACCCCGGCACGATCCCTGCTCGCCGGTCTCGGAATCCCGGTGCTCGAGACCACCGACCTCGACGACCTCCGCTTGAAGATCGAACACGCCGCGCGACTCGCCGACGTGTCCGACGGACCGGCCGCGATCGTCGTCGACGCGTCACTGCTGTCCGTGGCGGTCACCATCACGGTCCGGGCCAACCGGATCGTCGAGACCATCGACACCGCGGCCTCGTTGCGGCGGCGGCGTGGTCCGAGGCTGACCGGCGGCGAGGATCTCACTCGACTGGGACGTCGTCTCGAACTCGATTCGGCGACCGGAATGCCGAGTCCCGGAGAACGGGAGACGGTCGCGATCGTGGCTTCCGGCCTCGCGTCCCGCTCGGTTCGTCACATCCTCGAAGAGACCCGTCTCACCGGACGGGTCCCCGCGATCCACGTCGGACTCGTCAATCCGCTCGACGTCTCCCTGATCGAACGTCTGCTCACTCGTTCCCGCACGGTCCTCGTGATCGAGACCCGGCCCGGACTGCTCGCCGCGCCGGTGATCGAGATCGCGGAACGACTGCGGCGTCGCGGCGAGATCGTCGCGGAGGTCGCGTGGCGACGCGTCCCCGGCAGCAGCGACGCGGTCATCGAACCGGGTGACGCGAGCGATCCGTCCACGCTCGCCACGAAGCTTCGCGACGTCCTGCTGGAGATCCGGCCGACGCTCGAGCTTCCCGGAAGCGAGTCGTTCGAATCCGCTCCCGACGCCGAAGACCCGTCACGACTGGTGCCGGTGCGGAGCGGGCAGGTCGGTCGAGGACTGCTGCAGACGGTTCGACGGGCCTCCGTCTCCGCCGACCGGATGCTGCGTCGGGTCGTCGAGGAGGGCGAGGAGCCGCTCGCACTGGCGATCAACGGTCGTCCACCGGCGGGATTCACCGGTCGCGTCGTCGCGGTCGAGATCGTGGAACGTCGACGGCTGCTCGAGGAGGCGGTGCTGCTCGCCGCGGCCCGGGACCTCGGACGTCCCTGGGTCACGATTCTCGTCGACGACGGTGGCGGCGACGAACTCGACGCCGTGCGCCTCCTGTCCGCCGCGATTCCCACTGCAGGCGAGAACCCCGCGCAGGTCCGTCTCCTCGACGTCGCGGACGAAGTGTCGCTGCGGAAGGACATCGGCGAGGCGGTCCGGGCCGTCCACCCCTCGGTCCTGGTGGTCCGTCGCCGCGAAAAAGGCGTCGCCCGCGATCTCGAGGAGATCGACCGGCTCGGGTATTCACCGCTCCTGCGGGTGAAGACCAGGATCGACGACGCCTGCGGCGTCCGGCCGTTCGCGGAGCCCACCGTCGACAGTTCGCTTCCGCGGCCGGACGATGTCGAGGGCCGGTACCGCTTCGAACCGGTGCGAAGCCGGCTTCGGCGATCGTTCGTCCTCCGGGTCGGCCGGCTGCTCGAGATCACCGAACTCGTCCGGCAGCGGAGTCCCCAGGTCGCCACCCCCTTGCCGCAGGATCTCGGCATCACCGTGCCGACCCTTCGACATCGGGGGCGAGGTCGGTGGCGTTTCCACGTCGCCGGCGTGCGTGGCGTCTCGCCGGGCGGTGCGGCGAGTCTCGTGTCGCTCGCCGGGCGGATCATGGGCTTCGACGTCCGACTCGCCAACCTCGGCGCCGCCCGTTCCTCGAATCCATCCGCGTGGTCGCAGGTGCTGTTCACGCGACCGGCCCGGGAGGACGTCGTCGACACGCTGGTTCCGTCGATCCCACCGGGAGAGGCCGATGTGGTGCTCGGCGTCGATCCGATCGAGACGCTGCGGGCGATCGCGACCGACCCCGAACTCCGGGTCGCGACGCCGGGGCGAACCGCCCTCGTCGCGAACACCGAGTCTCCGCCGGACGAGCGGGCGTCCGTTCCCGACGTGGCGGCGACGCTGCAGTCCGAAGCGGCGCGACACTGTGGAACGCCCGACGACCTGGTCGACGCCTTCCTCTCGAGGGTCATCCAGCAGTTCGGCAATCGTCGCCTGCTCGACGTGGTGCTGACGGGGATCGCCTACCAGCGGGGGCTCGTGCCCGTCTCGCTCGAGGCGATCACCGAGGCCGCGCAGCGACTCGAACGGGTCGGATTCGGTCGCACCGGCGAGGCGTTCCGGTTCGGTCGACTGCTGGCCGCATCGCCGCAGGCCGGCGGGGGATCGACCTCGGCGAGCATCGAACCGTTCGCTCGGCGTCGGCGGGAGATCGTGCTGGAGACGCGTCTGCATCGCGGAAACACGTCCGCCCGCTGGCTCGATCAGCGGATCCAGCGTCTCCTCGAGACGGTCCCCGGCCTGCTCGAGACCGAGGCCGGACGCGTGGCGCTCGACGATCTGCTGCTCGCCGTCGCGAGCCTGTTCCGGCGGGGCGGCCGGGCCCTCGTCGATCAGTACCTCGACCGGATCGGCCAGCTCCACGCCGCCGACCGGGGCGATACCGGTCGGGAACTGACGCGGTTCGCGATCCTCCCGCTCGGCGAGGCGATGCTGGCTCGGGACGTCTTCGCGCTCGCGGTCGCTGCGAGCAGTCTGGATCACCGTCGGCGTCTTCGACGACGACTCGGGGTGCGACGCGCCCGTGGTGACCGGATCGAACGGGTCTACCTCGCCCGCGTCGACCTGGTGGCGTTCGACCGGAGGATGCGGGCGGAGATTCCGGTTCGCGACTGGCTGCCGCCGATCATCGCGAAGATCGGTCGGTTCGTTCCCGAATCCCGCCGCGGGGATCGGGAATCGAGGGCTCGTCGCGTCGCGATCGAAAGCGGCATCGACCGGGCGATCCGGGAGATCGGTGATCCGATCGCCTACGCCCGCTGGTCCACCGTGCTTCGGGCGTGGCACGACCTCGCGTCCGACGGACGGTTGCACGAGACCTCGGTTTCGGTGCTGGTGCGGCTGGGCCGCGAAACGGACTGACCGGATCAGTCGGTGCTGCACGTCGCGTGCGCATCGCGTCCGCCCTGGCGGCGTTCATGTCGAAGCTGGCCGCACGCCGCCGCGATGTCCCGTCCCCGGCTCGCGCGGATGTGGGCGTTCACCCCTCGGCGTCGAAGTTCCGCCTGGAATCGATGCACGTCGTCGGAGGACGGGCGCTGGAAGGGAAGGCCCGCCACCTCGTTGTACCGGATCAGGTTCACGTTGCACCGAAGTCGGCCCGCATGGGCGGCGAGTTCGCGGGCGTGTTCGACCCGGTCGTTGAATCCGCCGAGCAGGATGTACTCCACCGTGATCTCGCGTCCTGAACGACGGAAGTACTCCTGACACGCTTCGAGCAGTTCGGGCACCGTGGAATAGGTCGCCCACGGAATGATCTCCCGGCGGAGATCGTCGTTCGGCGCATGCAGGCTGAGGGCCAGCGTCACCGGAAGATCGAAGGTCGAGAACTTCCGGATCGCCGCGGGCAGGCCCACGGTCGAGACGGTGATCCGCCGCGCAGAGATCCCGAGACCCCACGGGGCATGCAGCGTTCGAATCGCGTCGGTCACCGCCGACAGGTTGGCGAGGGGCTCGCCCATGCCCATGAAGACGACGTTGGTGACCCGTCCCGAGTCGGGAAGGCGACCGAGTCGCCAGGCCTGTTCGACGATCCGGCCTCGCGTGAGATTCCCTTCGAGGCCGCCCAGTCCGCTCGCGCAGAAGCGGCAGCCGACGGGACAGCCGACCTGGCTCGAGATGCAGGCGGTTCGCCGATCCTCGGTGGGGATCATCACGCATTCGGTCTGCTTCTCGGGTTCCTGGCCGAGCACGGGAAGCGACCCCTCGGTCGCTTCGTCGGGATCCGGCCAGCCGAGCAGGATCTTCCGGGTGCCGTCGCTCGCGACCGGGGCCGCGAGTTCGACGGCCTCGCCGAATCGAAACGACTCGAGAAGCAGCTCGCGACCTCGGCGGGAGACGTCGCTCATGAGCTTCGGATCGATCACGCCACGCTCGTGAACCCAGCGAAGCACCTGGTCGCCCAGGTAGCGGGGGAGATCGTGTTCGGCCGCCCACTGGCGGAGCGATTCCGGATCCTGGTCGAAGATGCTCGATCCGCGTCGCTCCGGCGACGTCGAGGCCGCGTCGCTCATTCGGACGCGCCGATCGTGAGGTCGATCGTCCGGTGCGGAATGCCGTGTTCGTCGAGCAGGCGATCGAGGTCGCCGGCCCCGTCCACGGTGATGGTCCGCTCTCCGGGATCGATGCCGCGGCTTCGCATCAATTGTTTCAGCGAGCCGGGGAGGCCGAAGACGATCGTCTCCCGATCGATGTCCCGCTGTTCTACTTCGCCGCCATGGGCCTCGATCAGGTGGAGGACGAGATCGTTCACGAGATCCTCCGGGGCGCTCGCCCCCGCGGTGATGAGGACCGTCTCGACGCCGTCGAACCATCCATCGACGATCTCGCTCTTGTCGTCGAGCAGGCGGGCCGGCGTGCCCACGTTCTGCGAGATCTCGGTGAGGCGGACGCTGTTCGAACTGTTTCGACTGCCGACCACGAGCACGAGGTCGCAGTCCGGCGCGATGGCCCGGACCGCGTTCTGGCGATTCGTCGTCGCGTAGCAGATGTCCTCGCTCGGCGGCGCCTTGATCGTGGGGATCGCCTCCTTCAAGGCATTGATCACCACGTTCGCGTCGTCGGTGGAGAGCGTGGTCTGGGTCAGGTAGACGAGCTTCTCGGGATCGTCGATTCGGAGGTCGGGGATGTCGGCGGGCGTCTCCACGATCTGGATCGAATCCGGCGCCTCGCCTCTGGTTCCGATCACCTCCTGGTGGTCGGCGTGACCGACGAGGACGATCTGCCAGCCTCGCTTCGCGTAGCGGATGGCCTCCGCGTGGACCTTGGTGACCAGCGGGCAGGTCGCATCGATCGCGACCAGCTTTCGATCGGCGGCCTCCTCGCGGATCGCCGGACTGACGCCGTGGGCGCTGAAGACGACCACCGCACCGTCGGGTGCGTCTTCGATCGACTCGACGAAGATCACACCCTGTTCGCGGAAGCGATCGACCACGTGTCGGTTGTGGACGATCTCGTGGTAGACGCAGATGGTCTCGTCGGGGAAGAGTTCGAGCAGCTCGTCGACCACGGCGATCGCCATGTTGACGCCGGCGCAGAAGCCGCGGGGATTCGCGAGGATCAGTTTCATGGGAGAGGCGACCGGCTGGGGGGCGAGCGAGATGAACGACGCGGATGGTAGCAGTCCCCGATCTCCGGTAGACGATTCCGGGGGGTCGGCACCGGAATCCGGATACACTCGTGGCGATCCCGCCCCTCCGTTCCGACGCTGCGATGACCGACCGACGCATCCACGAAGATCTCGCGCTCAACGGCCCCGACGCCCCGGTTTCCGGGTGGTCGAAGGTCACCGTGGACGAAGCGAGATCGCGTGCCCGGCGGCTCGCCCGATCGCATCGGGAGAACTTCTCGGTCCTGACCCGGCTGGTGCCCCGCGACGTTCGGGACGATTTCGCCGCGGTCTACGCCTTCTGCCGGACGGCGGACGACCTCGGTGACGAGATCGGGGATTCGCAACGGGCCCTTGAACTGCTTGGTTGGTGGCGGGCGGAGATCGACGCGGCGTGGGCGGGCGAGCCCCGTCACTGGGTGTTTCGGGCGCTGAAGCCGACCATCGAGCGATTCCAGCTCGATCGGCGACCGTTCGAGGATCTCGTCTCCGCCTTCGAGCAGGACCAGACCGTCGATCGCTACGAGACCTGGGATGGGCTGTTCGACTACTGTCGGCGAAGCGCGGATCCGGTCGGCCGGATCGTCCTTCGCCTGCTCGACGAGGTCGCGACGCCCGATCAACTCGAACGGTCCGACGCCATCTGCACCGCGCTCCAACTCACGAATCACTGGCAGGATCTGCGTCGAGACCTGCTCGACCGGAATCGGATCTACATCCCCAAGGAGTCGATCGAGATCGAGGACTTCGAAGCCCGCTTCCGGCGGACGGCGGAACAGGGATGGGCCTGCGACGACACCTTCCTCGAGGAATCGCGCGGGCTCGTGCGGGCCTGCGTCGACAAGACCTGGGAGAAGTTCGAAGCGGGGGGATCGCTGCCGGAGTCGCTCGGTCCGAGGGCGGCACCGGTGATCGAGGTCCTTGCGAACGGCGGGGCCCGGGTGCTCAGGTCGATCGAGGACTGGGACTACGAGACGGTGCTGCACCGGCCGACGCTGGGGTTGACCGCCAAGCTCGGGATCGTTCTCCGGGCCTGGGCCAACACCCGGACCTCCCGGCGGACGACGTCGAAGGTGGAGGCCATGGCATGACCTCGTCGGATCTCGAACTCGCCCGCGGCTACGACGCCTGCGGCCGGATCGTGAAGTCCCGGGCCAGGAACTTCTGGTACGGACTGCGTCTGACGCCCGAGCCGAAGCGTTCATCGCTCTACGCGATCTACGCCTGGATGCGGGAGGTCGACGACATCGCCGACGAGGACGGGGCGGCGGTCGACGCTCGTCGGCTCGAACTCGACGCCTTCCGCGCCCGGACGCATCGGGCCTTCGAGGGCGAGGTCGATTCCGACCCGTGGTGGCGGGCGTTCGGCGACACCGTCCGACGTCACACCCTCCAACGAGCGCCCTTCGACGCGATGATCGACGGGCAGGACGCCGATCTGGACTGGACGACGTGCGCCGACCGGGACGCGCTCGAACGATTCTGCTGGCAGGTCGCCTCCACCGTCGGCCTGATCTGCGTCCGCGTCTGGGGACACGACGGAAGTCCCGACGTCGATCGGATGGCGGTCGATCGGGGCAAGGCGTTCCAGCTGACGAACATCGTTCGCGATCTGCGCGAGGATCGGGCGCGTGGCCGGACCTATCTGCCCGCGGACGAACTCGAGGCCGCGGGGCTCGACATCGACGGCCTGCTCGCGTGGCGGGATCCGATCCGCTGTCGCGACTTCATTCGAGGTCAGGTGGCGCACGCCGAAGCGTACTTCCGCGCGTCGGCCGGCCTGGATGCGCATCTCGATGCGGAATGCCGGGCGACCAGCTGGGCGATGACCCAGATCTACCACGAACTGCTGCAACGCATCGACCGTGATCCGAGTCGCGTCGTCCGGGCGCGGGTCGGGCTCGGATCGATCCGGAAGATGACCATCGCCTGGCGGGCGCGTCGGCTCGCCCGTGGAGTCGCGTCGTGAAGCGGGTGGTCATCATCGGCGGAGGCGTCGCCGGCATCGCGGCGTCGATCCGGCTCGCGGAATCCGGCTACAAGCCCATCGTGCTCGAGACCCGTGGGAAGCTGGGGGGCCGGGCGACGAGTTTCGAGGATCCCCGCTCCGGTCGGGTGCTCGACAACTGCCAGCACGTGGTCATGGGGTGCTGCTCGAACGTCCTCGATCTCTACGCGCGTCTCGGGGTGGCCGACCGCATCGAATGGCATCCGGAGACCTGGTGGGCGAATCCGCCCCGGCGACCGGATCGGATGCGACCCGCCCCGTTGCCGGCGCCCGCGCATTTCGGCCCTTCGTTCCTTCGCATGCGACTGCTCTCGACGGACACCAAGATCCTCGTGGGCCAGGCGATGCGACGTCTGCTCAAGATGGGATTCGCCGGTCGGGACGCCTGGGCCGATCGTTCGTTTGGAGCGTTTCTCGACGAGACGGGGCAGTCGGCGGACGCAAGACGATTGTTCTGGGAGCCGGTGGTGGTGGGGGCCTGCAATCTGCCCTGCGACGAGGTCGCGGGGAATCATGCGATGCAGGTTTTCCAGGAGGGGTTCCTCGCGGGCGGCTGGCACGCGACGATGGGTCTGGCGACCTGCGATCTGAAATCGCTCTACGACCCCGCCTTGGAGATCATCGGCGATGC
>NYVS01000006.1 GCA_002684755.1 Phycisphaerae bacterium | reverse complement strand
CCATCGCGAAGCCAGGTGTTCGGGAACGGACGATCGAGCGGCGCGAACGCGGCCGGGTTGCCGATGCCGAACTCCTCGAAGGTTCCGAAGTCGGACTGACCGACCTTGGAACGGATCGTCGAGAGCGCCGCCTCCGCGATCACCGGTCCGAGGATGTCGTCCTGGGCGCGACGCTGCTGGATGATGCCCGCGGGGAAGACCGCGGAGATCGAGATGACCCCGACGCCGAGGATGAAGATCGCAAGCAGCAGCTCGATCAGCGAGAAGCCGCGTCGGGCCGGGCGCGAGCCCGTCGAACGCGATGACGTGTTCATGAGAGTCATGGGTTCACGGTCTCCGCGACGCCGGTGTAGCGATTGAAGTAGATCGGAATGCCGAAGTCCTCGACCCAGTAGGCGATGAGGCTGTTGCGGATGTCCTCGCCACCCTCGCCGATCCAGTTGGAGTCGTCGCGGGCGGTGCGAAGCTGGTCGTCGTCGTAGACCGCGAGCCACTGGACGGGATGCACGTCGCACTCGTCGCCCACCGCGTCGTAGGCGACGTACTGCAGGATGCCGCCGTAGCCGTAGGGGTTGATGATCTCGGGAACGCCGTTGCGGTCGATGTCGAGGTACGGCCAGACCACGGCGCCGGAACCACCGGCGCCCATCACGTTGCGGGTGATGAGGGTGCCGTCGGGACCGAAGACCACGCCGATCTGGCGGCCGATCTCCCGGGTGAAGACGTTTCCGCCCGCCGCCCGCCAGTCGCCCCCGGGCTGCGAGACCCAGATCTCGTCGTCGGGCGTGCCGTTCGAACCGCCACCGACGTAGCTGGTGTTCAAGGGGCCCGCGACCTTGATGCCGCGGGGAAGTTCGACCGCGGGCAGGCCGGGGACCGGCACGTACCGCTCGTCGTACCACTGCTGGTTGTAGCGGGTCGAGATCTGGCCGGTGGCCTCCGCGAGCACGAGCTCCACCCGCTCACCCTCGGACACCCGGTTCGGATCGACGCTGACCACGAAGGTCAGCATGACCGTCTTGTTGTTCTGGATCGCGTAGGCGCGGGCGGCGCCGAGGGCCGCGATGACCTGGTTGGACCCGCTGCTCAGTCGTGCGCCCTGGCTCAACTGCCGCACGCTGACGCCGGTGAGGACCGCGAGCAGGATCAGGATCCCCATCACCACCAGCAGTTCGATGATGGTGAAGCCGCGTCGCCACGTGATGGCGGCGGAGCCCTCGAGACCGTGGTTTCGGCGGTGGATCCTCTGCATCACCGGGCCTCCGGGGTGTAGGAGTAGATGTTGTCGAGCGTCGCCTCGAAGCGTGGCGAGGTGCCGCCGGCGCAGTCGAGACAGCCGATGTCGCCGTCCGGTCCGGCGCTCACGAAGAGCGGCTTGCCGTTCCGGCAGATTCCGATCTTGTTCTCCATCGAGGTCCTGATCGTGCCGTCCGCGTCGATCTCGAGATTCCCCTGGTCGCTGTCCCGCCACTTGCGTCCGGGCATCACGAGCGCGACGGTCGCGCCCCAGGGATCTTCGAGGGTGGTGAGCGACTGGTTGTTGGGAAGGGCCAACCCGTTCGAGAGCCGGACCGGCAGGAAGAGCGACGGATCGAGCTTCGCGATGATCTCCTCGGCGGACTCGGTGCGGGCCATCAGCTGGAAGAGTCGCACGATCGACTTCTCCCAACCGTGGGAATCACCCGTCGCGGCGCAGATGCACGCCTCGCCGGCGCCGTTCGCGCCGTAGAAGCCCTGAAGCGCGTTGATGCCGAAGTCGATGTTGTACGGGATGTCGAACGCACCACGCACGTTCTGTTCGGTCCGATCCTGGTAGGTGAGCGGCCGACCGACCACCTGCTCGTACTCCTGCACCGCCGAGTCGAGCGTCGCGAACGCCGCTTCGAGCTGCCGGGCCTCGTTGGCCTGGATCAGCAGGGTGCTCACCGCGAGGACGAGGGAGATCAGGGTGATGATCACCCCCACCACCACCACGAGTTCGATGAGGCTGAAGCCGCCGCGACGACGGACCGCGGCGCGGGCGTGGATGCTGGTCGACTGGATCACGGTCCGATCTCCTGGATGTTGTCCCGGTTCAGTTCGTCGGTGTCGAATCGACGCGTGCTGTCGATCCGGCGGTTGGCGCCCGCGCTCAACAGCCCGAACTCGGCGCTCTTGAGCTGGGGCGTGGTCGAGCGATCGCCTTCGGCGTCCGCGATGCCGTTGGACTCGACGCCGGTCTCGATGGTCCAGGGACGCATCGCGAAGAGGTCGCCGAGATCGAACGAGTCGACCTGTTCCGCCCTCGGGTCGCCGCCGGAATACGGGCGTCGGTAGTAGCGGATCGGCGTCCCCCAGTAGTCGAGGATCACCTTCGGACGGTCCACGTAGTCGGGATCCTCCGGACGGGCGATCGTCCCGTCGGGACGGAGGCCGCCGAGACTGTTCTCGTCCTTGATCTCGAGGTACGGCCCGTAGATCCGTCCGCGGATCTTCACGCCGTTGTCGTTGATGTTGGGCGGGAACGAGGTGCCGTCGGTCACGAAACCACCGGGGTTCCGGGCCGCGAAGGTTCCGATGAACCCTTCGAAGCCGCGGCGGGGATTGAAGACGGAGTTCCAGGCACCGTCGAATCCCGGGGACCGGAAGCCGAGGGTCGGCGACTCGATGTTCCCGGGCGTGATGTCGGGGAAGGGATTGGCGTCGTTGGTGACGATGCCGTAGCCGTCACCGCTTCGATTTCCGTAACCGAGGAGATACTCGGCGGGCGACGTGAGCGAGAACCAGCTCTGGTAGTCGGCGACCTCGCCGCCCGACGGATTCGAGCCCCATTCCGGCGGCAGGATCGCGTCCCGCGACCAGCCGGGCTGGTTGTCGGGCGTGCCACCGCCGCCGAACGCGGCGCCGTCGCCGAGGACCGGCGGCAGGTAGCCGTGGTCGCCCTTGAACTGCGCGAGTCCCGCGGACATCGAGTTCATCAGGAACGAGGTCTGCGCCTTCTGCGCGGTCCCCGAGGCCTGCGAGAGCGCGACCACGAGGATGCCGACGAGCACGATGATCATCGCGAGCGTCACGAGCATCTCGATCACCGTGAATCCCCCCCGAGCGGCGGCGGAGGTTCCGAAGCCGGGTCGGTTCGATCGGGCGAACTGGTCGGTCCGTTGGAGCATGGATGCGTTCCCCGGCGTGCGCCCGCCCCGGGGCGAACCCGGGACGGACGGACGTGGCGTGGTCGTGGTCACTTCGCCTGTGAGACGGATTCGATCATCTTCACGAGCGGAAGGAAGAGGGCGAGCACGATGGTGCCGACGATGCCGCCGAGAATCACCACCATGAACGGTTCGAGCAGCGAGAGCAGCGACGCGACCGCCACGTCGACCTCTTCGTCGTAGTTGTCCGCGATCTTCATCAGCATGATGTCGAGGTCGCCCGTCTCCTCGCCGACGTCGATCATGTTGACGACGATCGGATCGCAGACCTTCGCCTCGCGCAACGGGCCGGCGAACGTCTCGCCGTCCCGGATCGAGTCGTGGACGCTGGTCAGCGCCTTCTCGTAGATGTAGTTGCCCGACGTGTCCCGGGTGATCAGGATCGCCTCGAGGATCGGCACACCGGCGCTGATCAGGGTGCCGAGGGTCCGGGTGAACCGCGCGATCGCGGTCTTGCGTATCAACTGGCCGATCACCGGCAGTCGCGCGAACACCACGTCGGTGATCGCCTTGCCCGGCCCGGTCACCCGCACCAGTTTGTAGAGCCCGAATATGAGGAACGGCGTCAACAGGATCCAGATCGCCCCAGGCACCGCCTGGTCCTCGCTGGACTGACCCGCGACCCACTTCGAGGCCTTCACGAGCCAGAGGGTCAGACCCGGGAGCTCGACGTCGAAGTCGTTGAAGATCTCCTGGAACTTCGGAATCACGAAGTACATGATGCCGGTCACGATCAGCACCGCGATCGTGATGACCACCGCGGGGTAGATCAACGCACCCTTGATCCGACGACGGAGCCGCTCGCCCTTCTCCATGAAGTCGGCGAGCCGCTGGAGGATGATGTCGAGCACGCCGCCGACCTCACCGGCCGCGACCATCTTCGAGTAGAGGCGGTCGAAGGCCTTGGGATGCTTGGCCATCGCGTCGGAGAGGGCGGAACCCGCCTCGACGTCCTCGGCGACGTCGCCGAGAACCGACTTCAGCTTGCCCGGTCGCTGCTGCGACTCGAGGATCTGAACCGACCGGAGCAGCGGGAGACCCGCGTCCTGGAGCGTCGAGAGCTGACGCGTGAACGTCGTCATCTTCTTGAGGTTCACCTTGCCGATCGAGATCGAGAAGCCGCCCCCCTTCTTCTTCTTCTTCGCCACGTCCTTGCCGGACTTCTTCTTGCGGCCCTTGAGCTTGGCTTCCTCGACGAGCGTCGGGAAGTAGCCCTGGGCCTTGAGCTGCGCCTGGGCGTCGGCGTTGTCGGAGGCCTCGATGACCCCTTTCTGTTCCTTGCCCGCGGCGTTGACTGCTTCGTACTGGAAGGTCGGCATGGTCTGGTCTTCCTGATCCTCTGGTTCGATGCGGGTCGTTCGGAACGCCCGCGTTCAATCGACGCCGACGGCCCCGCGGCCGCCGGAACCGTGGTCTTCGTTCAGTCTTCCGCGATCGTCTCGCGGACGACCTCCTCGATCGTGCTCTGTCCTTCGTAGATCGCCAGCAGGCCCGACTCGCGGAGCGTCCGCATGCCCCGCCGTCGCGACTCGTCCCGGAGCACCGCGGTGGAGGCCTGCGACATGATCATCTCGCGAAGCGTGTCGTCCAGGGTCATGATCTCGAAGATCGCCATCCGGCCCTTGTAGCCGGTCTTCATGCAGTTGCCGCAGCCACGACCGCGGAAGAACGTCCGGCCCTCGACGTCGGCCGGAAGGAGCGAAAGCTCCATCAGCTGTTCCTCGGTGGGCACGAACTCCTCCTTGCACTTCTCGCAGATCTTCCTGATCAGACGCTGGGCCACGATGGCCTCCAGCGTCGCGGTGAGCAGGAAGCTCTCGACCCCGAGGTCGATGAGTCGGAGGATCGAACTCGGCGCGTCGTTGGTATGCAGGGTCGAGAACACGAGGTGACCCGTGAGCGACGCCTGGATCGCGATCTGCGCCGTTTCGAGGTCCCGGATCTCGCCCACCAGGATGGTGTCGGGGTCCTGCCGGAGGAAGGAGCGGAGCAACTTGCTGAACGTCAGTTCCTGGTCGACGTTCACCTGGCACTGGATGAGCCCGTCGATGTCGTATTCGACGGGGTCCTCCGCGGTGAGGATCTTCCGGTCCGGGGTGTTCAGTTCGGTGAGGGCCGCGTAGAGCGTGGTGGTCTTGCCCGAACCCGTCGGGCCGGTGACCAGCACGATGCCGTTGGGCTTGTTGATCAGGCCACGGACGCGTTCGAGATCGTCGTCGCGAAGCCCGACGCGGTCGAGACTCAGCTGGACGTTCGAGCGGTCGAGCACTCGAAGCACCACCGACTCGCCGAACATCGTCGGGAGCACCGCGACCCGGAGGTCGATCGGAGCACCGGTCCCGGGAAGGGACATCTCGATCCGGCCGTCCTGCGGAAGACGCCGCTCGGCGATGTCGAGCTTCGACATGACCTTGATGCGACTGACGATCGGGAGGGCGAGCCGCTTGTCCGGAGGCGACATCTCGTAGAGCACGCCGTCGATCCGGTAGCGGATCTTGAATTCGTCCTCGAACGGCTCGAAGTGGATGTCCGACGCCTTGTCGCGGATCGCGATGAGCAGCGTCTCCTGCACCAGGCGGACGATCGCGTTGTCGCCGGAGGCCTCCTCGAGCATGTCGAGGTCGAGCGAGTCGCCCCGGCCTTCGAGCGAGGCGATCGCGGCGGANTCGCCGGCNTCGGCGTAGATCTCGCTGAATCCGCTGCCCTTCGCGGCGTACCGCTCCTGGAGGATCNCGTCGATCTCCTCGGCGGCGGCGAGCACGGGCTTGACCCGCTTGAANCCGAGCAGGTTCCGAAGGTCGTCGACCGCCGCGAAGTTGTCGGGGCTCTTGACCGCGACCGCGATGGCGTTCCGCTCGCGNTCGAACTTGATCGGNACGATCTGNTAGGTNGTGGCGGTGGTCGCGGGAATNGCGGCGAAGGTCTCGTCCGAGATCTCGCGGTCCCGCAGGACGACCTGTTCGATCCCNGCCTGNCCGGCGAGGGCGGCCCGGATGTCGTCGTCGGTGATGTAGCCGAGGTCGACGAGGATCTCGCCGACCTTGCGGCCGGCCTGGCCCTGCTGGGCCTTCAAGGCCTCGTGGACCTGCTCCCGGGTGACCTTCCCGAGCTTCACGAGGACGCGACCGAACTTGCGTCCCTTCAACTCACTGGTGCTGACCTTGGCCATGCTCGTCGACGCTCCTGCGGGGTGTGACCGATCCGATCCGGGTGGGACCTGAACGATGCTGGTTCCGGGATCCGTGAAACCGGTTGTCCGCCGGTTCCAATCCAGAGCGCTGACGACCATCCACTTCTGGATGGCGACCCCGAACGTCGGGGTCCTGGGAAACGCCGGTCGAACCGGACTGCTTCCCGCTGGCCGAGCTCCGCGACCCACTCGGACCGGTCGTGACCGGGGAAGTGCGGGCGGAACTCCGTCGTCACCATACTACGCACTGGATGACAAAGGGTTTCGGCGTTCTCGCATGCCAATGGGCATGCGACACGCGAAAATGAAATATCGCAACGAACGACTCGAATCGAGGCATTTGCCTCGCTGTCTGACGTCTTTCCTGCTCAGGAGGCGTTTCCGGCCGATTCCGTGTCCGCCGATTCGTCCAATTCGCTGCGGCCGACGAGCCCGCCGGCTCGGTGGACCTTCTGGGTCAGATCGCCGGCGTCCTTGCCCTTGTCGATCATCTCCTCGGCCGAAATCATGCCCTTGGAGTAGAGCGTCCAGAGGTGATCGTCGAGCAGCTGCATGCCGAACTTCTTGCCGGTCTGGATCGCCGAATCGATCCGGAAGGTCTTGTTCTCGCGGATCAGGTTGGAGATCGCGGGCGTCACCACCAGGAACTCGTACGCCGCGACTCGCCCAGGCTTATCGGAGCGTGCGAGGAGCTGCTGGCTGAGGACCGCGATGAGGGCGACCGAGAGCTGGACGCGGACCTGGGCCTGCTGGTCGACCGGGAACGCATCGATGATTCGGTTGATGGTGCCCGAGGCGCCGGTGGTATGGAGCGTCGCGAACACGAGGTGACCCGTCTCCGCCGCGGCGATCGCGGCCTCCATCGTCTCGAGGTCTCGCATTTCGCCGACCAGGATGACGTCGGGATCCTGTCGCAGGGCCCGCCGGAGCGACTCGGAGAAGGACGGCACGTCGCCGCCGAGCTCCCGCTGGTTCACGATCGACTTCTTGTGATGGTGGTAGTACTCGATCGGATCCTCGGTCGTGATCATGTGCCGGTCCATGTTGTCGTTGATGAAGTCCAACATGGTGGCGAGCGAGGTCGTCTTTCCCGAACCGGTCGGACCGGTCACGATGAAGAGACCCCGGGGACGACGGATCAGCTCCTTGCAGATCGGCGGCAGACCGATCTCCTCGAAGGTCAGCAGGCGGTTCGGAATCAGTCGAAGCACCATCGCGACGTTGCCACGCTGGCGGAACACCGCGACGCGGAAGCGGGCCTTGTCGCCGTAGGCCATGCCGAAGTCGGTCGAGCCGACCTCCTGCAGTTCCTGCTGGTTCTGTTCGGGGGTGATGGACTTCATCAACGCGACCATGTCGTCGGAATCCAGGGTCTTGGTCTGGAGGTTCCGGAGCATGCCGTTGAGGCGGACCGTCGGCGGGCGCCCCACCGTGAGGTGGAGGTCCGAGCAGTTCTGCTTGACGACGGTGTCGAGAAGTCGATCGATCTGGACTGTGGACATGGGTCGAAAAACCGTTGATGGGGCGGCCGTCGACTGGAACCGACGACCGCGAAGGAACGAGAGGAAAGGCGGGCCGGAGCGGGCCCGGACCGGATCAGGCGGCGCCGATCTCCGAAGGATCGAAACCTTCGATCTGCGCGAAACGAGCGACTTCCACCGGCGTGGTGATGCCGCGGAGGATCTTCAACTTGCCGTCGCCGAGGAGGCTTCGCATCCCACCTCGGATGGCCGCCTCGCGGATCTTCGCGATCGAGGCCCGCTCGAAGGCGAGTTCACGCACTTCGGCGTTCATCACCATCATCTCGAAGATCGCCATGCGGCCTCGATAGCCGTTTCCGTTGCAGGCGGCGCAACCGACCGCCTCGTGGATCTCGCCACCGGCGATCTCCTCCTCGCTGATGTTCACCAGCGAGAGAAGCTTGCGATCGGGGTTGGGATCGAGCCGCTTGCACTTCGGGCAGAGCACCCGGATGAGCCGCTGGGCCATGATCGCCTGGATCGAACTCGCGACGAGGAACGGCTTGATCCCCATGTCGACGAGCCGGGTGATCGCACTCGGCGCGTCGTTGGTATGGAGGGTCGAGAACACGAGGTGACCCGTGAGGGCCGCCTGGATCGCGATGTCCCCCACTTCACGGTCTCGAATCTCACCGACCAGGACCACGTTCGGCGCCTGCCGGAGCATGGCCTTCAGGATCAACGGGAAGGTCAGGCCGATCGACTCGCGGACCTGCACCTGGTTGATGCCGTTGAAGTTGTATTCCACCGGATCCTCGGCGGTGATGATCTTCCGGTTGGGCTCGTTGAGCACGTTGAGCGCGGAGTACAGGGTGGTGGTCTTGCCCGACCCCGTCGGACCCGTCACCAGGAAGATGCCGTTCGGACGACGAATGATCTTGTTGAAGAGTTCGAGGTTGTCCGGTTCGAAGCCGAGGCTCGGAAGTCCGATCTGCACGGAGTCCGGACGCAGCACCCGGAGCACGACGCTCTCGCCGTGGTAGGCGGGGCACGTCGAGACCCGGAAGTCGACCTGGGCGCCGTCGATCGGCAACTTGATCCGGCCGTCCTGAGGAATNCGGCGTTCCGAGATGTTCACGCCCGACATCAGCTTCAATCGGGCGAGGATCGCNGACTGGTTCCGCTTCGGAAGNCTCTGCCGGACGTGGCACACCCCGTCGACCCGGTATCGAAGTTCGACACGGTCGTCACGGGGCTCGACGTGGATGTCGCTCGCGCGGCCGCGGACCGCTTCGACGATGAGTTCGTTCACCAGCCGGACGATCTTGGAGTCGCCGGCGTCGACGTCGATGGAACTGTCGATCGAACTGTCGACCGAGCTGTCCACGGACTTGTCGACGGTGACGTCGATCGAATCCGGGCCGGCCTCTCCACCACCGCCGAGCTTCGCCCCACCGCCTTCGCCGATCCAGTCCATCATCTGCGACTTCACGCCGACGACGAGATCGAACTCCTGGGGGAGTCGGAACCGGAGAAGGTCGAGCATCTCCAGATCCATCGGGTCGTGAACGAGCAGCCGAAGCCTGCCGTTGTCGGAGGAAAGCGGAATCACGCAGTGCTTCTGCACGATCTCCTCGTCGACCAGCGACAGATCCACCTGTCCGGAGCCCTCGGCGGTGCCGAGGTCCACGAAGTCCATCCCGGCCTGTCGGGCGAGGCCCGAGCCGACCTGGATCTCCGTGGCGAAGCCCTTTTCGACCAGCACCTCGCCGAGCCGCTTCCCGCTCTCGCGGGCCTCGGCCTCACAGGTGACGATCGCGGATTCTTCGACGACGCCGTCGCCGACGAGGATCTCACCGAGTTTCTTGCGAACCTTCCTGGCCAAAACGCTGGCTCCGATCTTGGGTCGTTCCGGCCGCGGCACGAGGCGGCGGTCCGGATCTGTTCTCTGGAATGCACGCCTGGTGACGTGTCACGCACTGCGACGCCTCTTCGGGATGACGGGCCCCGTCCCGAATCGGGACGGAGGCCGGCGACGCCCGCAGAGTCCCCTAGTATGGCGGTGCATTCACTCGACTGCAATACGACCACCGTGATCGCTCGTGAGCAGCCCACCACCGACATCCTCCTCCGGAAACCCCCTCCGGTTCCTCGTCACCGCCGGGCCCACCTGGGAACCCGTCGATGAGGTCCGGTTTCTGGGCAACCGGTCCTCCGGGCGACTCGGCGCCGCGATCNCCGAGGCCCTGGCGGCCCGGGGCCATCGAACCACCCTGCTCCGCGGTCCCGCGACCACCGATCCCGCCCCGAGTCCGCACCAGACCGATCTCCGGTTCCAGACCGCGGCGGAACTCGAGGAACTTCTGGCTCGCCACTGGCCCGCCCACGACGTCCTGATCATGGCCGCCGCGGTCGCGGATTTCCGTCCGATCCGGCAGGCGGGGTCGCCGCGCAAGATTCGACGCCGCGACGGCCCGCCCTCGATCGAGCTGGAGCCCGTCCCGGATCTCCTCGCCGGGCTCGCTTCGATCGACCATCCCGGAACCCGGATCGGATTCGCCCTCGAACCCGCCGAGGACCTCGAGGCGGCGGCGCTCCGCAAGCTCGCGGCGAAGACCCTTCATGCGATCGTGGCGAATCCGCTCGAGACGATGGAAGCGGACGGCATCGACGGCACGCTGCTGCATGCCGACGGAACCTCGACTCGCCCCGGTNCCGAGCCGGTCNCGAAGTCCGCGTTCGCCGGCTGGCTCGCCGACGAGGTGATCGATCTGCACCGACGGCGAATCACCGCNTCCGGGCCTCCGACCGCCTGACTCTATACTNACGATCTCCNTTTTCCAGAAACCACTTCGAAGGATCCTCGACATGTCCAACGGTCTTCAACTCGGAATGATCGGTCTTGGCCGAATGGGGGCCGGCATGGTCCGTCGCATGATGAAGGACGGCATNCGTTGCGTCGTCTACGACGTGAACGCGGACGCGGTGAAGGCCCTCGAGGCCGACGGTGCGATCGGCGCGACCAGCATCGAGGACTTCGTCTCCAAGCTCGAGAAGCCGCGGACCACCTGGATGATGCTTCCCGTCGCGTTCGTCGACGGCATGATCGAGAAGATCTCGCCCCATCTCGAGAAGGGCGACATCCTCGTCGACGGCGGCAACAGCTCCTACCGCGACGACATCCGACGTTCGAAGCACCTCGCCGANAAGGGCATCGACTACATCGACGTGGGCGTCTCCGGTGGNGTCTGGGGCCTCGAGCGNGGCTACTGCCAGATGATCGGCGGCCCCGAGGCGGCCGTGAAGCACGTCTCCCCCGCGTTCGCCTCCCTCGCCCCCGGCGTCGGGACCGCACCGCCCACCGAAGCCCGCAAGGGACACGAGACCACCGCCGAGGACGGCTGGCTGCACTGCGGTGCGAACGGCGCCGGTCACTTCGTCAAGATGGTCCACAACGGCATCGAGTACGGAATCATGGCCGCCTACGCGGAAGGCTTCAACATCCTGAAGCACGCCGACGCCGGCAAGCATCAGCGCGATGCCGACGCGGAGACCACGCCGCTTCGCGACCCCGAGGCCTACATGTACGACCTCGACCTGAAGGAGATCGCCGAAGTCTGGCGTCGCGGCAGCGTGATCGGCTCGTGGCTGCTCGACCTCACCGCCTCCGCCCTCGCCAAGAGTCCCGGTCTCGAGGAGTTCAGTGGACGGGTCTCCGATTCGGGTGAAGGCCGATGGACGCTCGAAGCGGCGATCGACGAGTCGATCCCGGCCCCGGTGCTCGCCGCCGCCCTGTTCGCCCGCTTCAGCTCGCGTGGCGAGGCGGACTTCGCCAACCAGGTCATGTCCGCCCAGCGATTCGAGTTCGGCGGTCACCACGAGAAGAAGGACTGATCGGCCCCGGCGACGCCGGATCCGATTTCGGTCGACCGATCATCAGCATGATCGAACCGATCCCACGCCGGTGACCCCGCGCGTGGGATTTTTCATGCTCACCGGAATCACCGTTCGTCCGGTGCGCGATGCCGCTGTGCTCGCGTCGCTCCGGAGCACCAGGATCATTCCGGATCGACGCTTTCGACGATCGGCGTCCGACCGGAGACCACGTCGTCGATCGCGAGGAGTTCGGAACCTTCGCGGACGAGGATGACGGTGCCCATCACCAGCAGGAAGACGGCGAAGACCTGCTTCAGGCGACGCTGCGGAATCCGTCCGCCGATCGCATTGCCCGCGAGACTGCCCACCCCGCCCAGCAGGATGAAGACACCGATCGTCTGCAGATGCAGGGCGTCGGCCTCCATCTGTCCGATCGACTTCGCGAATCCCGCTCCGCTCTTGACCGCGATGATCAGCAGGCTCGTTCCCACCGCGAGGCGCATGGGAAGCCGTCCGAGCAGGACCAGTGCCGGCACGATCAGGAATCCGCCACCGACGCCGACGATCCCGGTGAGCGCCCCCACCACGAGGCCTTCGACCACCAGGATCAGGTGATCGCGACGGGTTCGGTCGGTCGGGGCGTCTTCGACGTCCCCTCCCCGTCGGCGGCGGAGCATCATGGCCGCGGCGACGAGCATCACGACGCTGAAGACCACGAGTTGGACGACGCCGCTGATCCACTGGGAGAGCCAGACGCCCGCGACGGTGCCGAGCACGCCGGGAATGCCGAAGAGCACCACGCTCGTCCAGTCGACGTCGCGCTTGAGCATCGGCCGGATCGAACCGAGCAGGGCGATGCCGCCCACGATCGCGAGGCTCTCCGCGATCGCCGCCTTCGGCTCGTGATCGAGCAGGTAGACCAGGAGCGGCACCGTGAGGATGGAACCGCCCGAGCCGAGCAGCCCCAGGCAGAGCCCGATCACGAGCCCGCCGACGACCGCGATCACGCGTGCGCTCCGCGGTCGTGATGCGGACCGTCGATCGGCCGGGCCGGGACGCTCAACCGCACGCGACGCCTCCGCAGCCGGCCTTCCGCATCGCGGCCCAGCCACCGGCGACGTTCACCGCGTCGATGCCGCGTCGTCGAAGTTCCGAGACCGCCATCGCGCTCCGGACGCCCCCCGCGCAGTGGACGTAGAGCGTCTCGCCCGCTGGCACCTCCGCGAGCCGTGGAATCAACCGGGTGTGCGCCACGTTGACCGCGTCCTCGAGGTGACCGTCGTCCCACTCGACGACGCGGCGGACGTCGAGCACCCGCGGCGGGGTCGCGCCTTCGAGCAGCCCGCGAAACGCATCCGCATCGATCTCGGGCGCGGACTCGAGTCCGCCGCCCGCCTTCCGGTACGCCTCGAGCGTCTCGGGCGTCGCGACCCAGGCGACGTCGTCGAGGCCGATCCGCACGAGGTCGCGGACCAGTCGGTCGAACTCCGCCGCGGGTGCGACCAGCCCGATGCGTTCGCCGGGCTCGACGTACGACCCGACGGTCATGAGGAAGTTGATGCCGAGCTTCGTCCAGATCGCGCCGGGAAGATGACCTTCCCGGAAGGTCGACCAGTCACGGACGTCGACCACGCGGACGCCGTCGAGTCGACCGGCCAGGTCCGCCGCATCGGCGGTCTCGGGCGTCGGCAACGACCCCAGCAGCGGCACGCCATCGCGATTCCACGCCTTCATGCGGGCGAAGTAGGCGGGTGGTTCGGGCTGGCCTGCGAGGATGTGGTCGACGAACGCCTGCTCGTCGCCCGCGAGCGAGAGCGCGTGGTTGAATCGTCGTTCGTAGCCGACCGTGGACTGAGGCACCGCACCGAGCGCCTTGCCGCAGGCGCTGCCGGAACCGTGGGCGGGCCAGACCTGCAGGTGGTCGTCGAAGCGGAGGAATCCCTGCGCACTGGCCGCGAGCGTCCGTGCCGAGGGCTCCATCATCCCTTCGATGCCGGCGGCCGATTCGAGCAGGTCGGGACGACCGAGATCGCCCACGAAGACGAAGTCGCCCGTGATCACGCCCATCGGCGTGTCCGCGCCACCACCGAGGTCGGTCACCAGATACGAGAGATGTTCGGGGGTGTGGCCCGGCGAATGCACCGCGGTGAAGCGGATGTTCCCCACTTCGAACGTGTCGCCGTCCCGGAGCACGCGGTGATCGCAGCCGTCGACCCACTCGGACTGCCAGTCGGCGCCACCCTCCCCGGAGACGTAGGCTTTCGCGTTCCCCCGAACCGCGAACTCCCGGACGCCGGAGAGGAAGTCGGCGTGGATGTGGGTCTCCGCCGCGGCGACGATCCGAAGTCCCTGGGCGGCGGCGAGATCCAGGTAGCGATCGATGTCGCGTTCGGGATCGAAGACGATCGCCTCGCCGGTGCGCTGGCAGCCGACGAGGTAGGAGGCCTGGGCGAGATCGTCGTCGTAGATGAGTCTGAAGAGCATGGATCGAACTCCGAGTCGTTGGCTTGGGGACCGTCGTCCACGGTACCGGACCGCAGCGGTGATTGGTGCCCGAAACGGCGACCGAGGTTCCCGCGTCGACTCAATTCCCGGGATTCGGCCCGATCAGCTCCGCCATGATCGAGACCGCGATCTCTTCCGGGGTCACCCCCCCGATGTCGAGTCCGATCGGGGACTTGATCCCGGCGATCTCCCCGGGCGACCAGCCCGCGGTTTCGAGCGCCTCGAGCACCGTGGCGACCCGTCGCCGACTTCCCATCATGCCGAGGCGGCCGGTGCGTCGGTGACGCAGGGCCTCGAGGGCCGCGACGTCCTGCGCGAAGTTGCGGGTGACCAGCGCGACGTCCGGCCGGACCGCGTCGGGAAGCCGCGACCAGGCCTCGGGAATCGAGGTCGCGGCCTCGACGACCGGGTCGACCTGTGTTCGAAAGTCGGGATCATCGAGTCGATCGTCCACCACGATCATCCGACGCCCCACGAAACGCCCGAGTCGCTCGAGCGCGAGTCCGCAGTGTCCGGCGCCGACGACGACCACCACCGGCCGCCCGGTGATGCGGATCGCGTCGGCCGGGGCTTCGCCAGCAGCGGCGATCCGCCAGTCGACCTCGCCTCCGGCCCCTCCTCTCGTCGCCTTCAGATCGACGTCGACCCCGGAGGCGATCCGCGTCGCCGCCTCGGCGAACACGGCGCGGGCCGGTGCATCGAGCCGATCGATGGCGATCCGCATTCGACCGCCGCAGACTCCGTCCCGGACCTCGCCGGGATGGCCCGCGAGATCGATCTCGACTTCGGTGGATCGACCGCCGGCGAGGACCGCCCGGCAGGCGACGAGCGTCTTCGCCTCGGCCGCCCCACCGCCGACCGTGCCGACCGCGGATTCGCCGGTGACCAGCAGCATCGCCCCCCGGACCTGCGGTACGGAACCGCGTGCTTCGAGGACCGTCGCGAGCACCGCGGGCTCGTCGACCGACGCCGCGAGTTCGAGCACCGTCGCCACGTCGACGCCGCTTCCCGGCCGAGCGGTCGGCGGCGTTCCGGGGTCGGTTCGATCGTGGTCGGACGCTTCGTGCATCCTCGAATCCTACGACATCCCCGCGACGCATCCCGGAACCGCTCCCGATCGTGATTCACTTGACACGGCGCCACCGCCCGCGATCCTCGTGTCATGACCAGACGACGATGGCGATGCTCGCTGCTTCCGATCCTGCTTCCGTTCGGAACCGTGGACGCCGCACCACCGGAGGTCGATGCACCGAGCCGACCGAACATCGTGTTCATCGTCGCCGACGACCACCGGGCCGATCACCTCGGGTGCGCCGGCCGCCCCGGCATCGAGACCGCCGCGATCGACGCGCTGGCGGCCCGAGGCGTCCGATTCGATCGCGCCTACTGCCAGGGCTCGACCGTCCCCGCGGTCTGCCTCCCGAGTCGCGCCCGCATGATCTCGGGCCGGAGCGACTGGACGACACCGGACTGGAGGACCACGCTTCGTCGTGCGGACTTCCCCCTGTGGCCCGAAGTCCTTCGCGGGGCGGGCTGGCGAACGCACCATGTCGGCAAGTGGCACGGTGGACGCCCGTGGTTCGATCGTTGCTTCGAAAGTGGATCGAGCGTGCTCTTCGGCGGCATGGGCAGCCACACCACGTTGCCCGTGGTCGACGTCGACCCGGACCGCGCGGACGTGCGACGCCGACTCGAGGCGTACAGCAGCGACGAGTTCGCCGACCGCGCCGCCATCTTCATCGATGCGTGCGCGACCGACGACGACGATCGTCCGTTCGTGCTGAGCCTGTCCTTCACCGCGCCCCATGACCCACGAACACCTCCGGACGGCGAAGACGTGATCCGGGATCGCGCTCGCACGATCGAACTCCCGTCGAACGTTCTTCCCGTCCATCCCTTCGACAACGGCGAGATGACGATCCGGGACGAGGAGCTCGTGGCCTGGCCCCGCACGCCCGAAGCCCTGCGCGAGGAGATCGCTCGCTACGACCTGATGATCGAGAACATGGATCGCGGCATCGGTCGCGTGCTCGCGACCCTCGACCGCCATGGCCTCACTGAAGACACGCTGGTGGTGTTCGCGGGCGACCACGGACTCGCGCTGGGTAGCCACGGCCTGCTCGGCAAGCAGAATCTCTACGAGCACTCGATGCGTTCGCCCGTGGTGATCGCCGGCCCCGGATTCCCCGGGGGTGGGACCCGCGACGACTTCGCGTATCTCCACGATCTGCCACCCACGATCCTCGCCGCGGCGGGCGTGGAGATCCCGGCGACGATGGACGGGCTCGACCTCCACCACCCGACAAGTCGGTCCGGGGTCCTCACCCGATACCGTGATCTCCAGCGGGCCTGGCGGGACGATCGGTGGAAGGTGATCTGGTATCCCCGCATCGACCGCTGGCAGGTCTTCGATCTCGCCGCGGATCCCGACGAGCGCGTCGATCTGGCCCGCGACCCGGCGAACGCCGCCCGGGTCTCCGCGATGCGAAGGACGCTCGAGCGAGCCCGTGCCGAACAGGGCGATGATGCGATGCTGCTGATCGACCGCGTCGAGCCGGAGGTGTTCGACGCCGACGCCGCCGAAGCGGCGCGCCGCACCAAGGACCACTGGAAGCGGTGACCGCGAACGCGGAGGTGACGCGGCCCATCCCTGATACGATTCCCCTCGGACCCGTGGCGGAATCGGCAGACGCAGCGGCCTTAAAAGCCGCGGCCGCGCAAGCGGCGTGAGGGTTCGAGCCCCTCCGGGTCCATTGCTTTCCACGCCGATCCACCCATGCGCCCCCTCGCCCTCTCAGAACATCGCGTGATCCGACTGGTGGTGCTCTGCGCGTTGTACGTCGCGCAGGGCGTCCCCTTCGGGTTCCTCACCGTCACCCTCGCGGCGGCGATGGCGGCGA
>NYVS01000044.1 GCA_002684755.1 Phycisphaerae bacterium | reverse complement strand
CGCCCGAGTTGGCGAGCAACGCCTTCAGGGAAGTGTTCCTGATGTCCCCCCGGTCGGGATATCGCTGCCGCCAATCCTGAATGATCAACGCCGCGATGCCGGTCGCGGTCGGCGACGCCATCGAGGTGCCGCAGTAGCTCGAGTATCCACCACCGGGCACGGTGCTCGTGACGCCGTTGTCACCGTCGCTCTGACAGCCGGGTGCCGTGATGTCAGGCTTGATGCGGCCGTCGTCGGACGGTCCCCAGCTGGTGAAGGAGGTGATCGAGTCGTCGTTCGAATTCGTCGCGCCGACCGTGATGTGGTTCTTCGCGCAGGCCGGCGGGGCCGTGGTGTTGAAGAACTCGCCGCATCGATCCGTCTGGCGTTCGTTGCCGTTGGCCCAGACGATTCGAATCGGCGCGCCCAGGCCACCGCGGACCACCGAGTCGATCAGGTTGCTCGTGACGCCGTAATCGCCGGTCCACTCGCAGGGAAAGCCGTTCGGGGCGGTGTTCGTCCCGATCGAGTTGTTCGCGATGACCGCACCATGATTCAGGATTGCATCGCTGTAGTCCGCTTCGAGATCCCCCGGATCGGTGTAGAGGAATCCTTCGGAGAGACCTCCCTCCTGCTCGAATCCGTAGCTCTCGATCGTCACGCCGGGGGCCATTCCGGCATTCGTTCCGCCCGAATTCGCCCCATCGCCGCCGACCGTTCCGGAGACGTGTGTCGCGTGACTCGACTGACCACTGGAATCACGGACCGTGAGACGACCACCGAAATCGGGATGTGACGCATCCGCGAATCCACCGTCGTACACCATCACCGTGACCCCGGAACCATCGAGATCGTACGGCGCCTCGCGAACTTCATCGACCTGGGTGTTGGTTCGATTCGAATCGTTGTTCGTCTCGAGGGGCGGCATCGCGGGCTCGATCCAGAGCGTTTCGCCTGCGGCGGCCAGCCGGTCGACGACCGACATGCGAAGCCGCACCATCAGGCCGTTGACCGTCACGATCCTCGACTGGATCCGGCCGCCGAGCATCGAGATCGTCTCTTCGAAGTCGACGAGGTCGACGTCGGCGTGTGCGATCGCATAGACCGCGATCTCCGGATCGCCCGCGCCATCAACCTGTTCGGCGAGCCGCCGGATGTCGAATTCCCGACCACCGACGAACGCTTCGATCGCATCGTCCGCCACCGTCCAGGTCGGAATCCTTCCTGCGGCGAGGAACGGGTGGATCTTGGCCTCCGTCGGGAGTTCGCCGATCCACTCCAGCCGTGATGCGATCGAATCGAGTGCATCGACCGTGGCCGCGCTGGTCGATGCGATCCATACGGTCGGTGCAAGACAGGTGACGAGATGAAGCCCGTCTCGTTTCAGTTCGGATTTCTCGAGGTCGTTCGGTACCGACGCGAACCGGACCACGACATGGCGATCGAGGATCCGGACCGAGGAATCGCCCAGACGATCAACGCGTTCCGTGCTCGAGATCGACGGCATCTCGAGGGTCGCGTTTCGGAGTTCGAGTCGAGTCGGTGACTCGGATGCGATCGCGGCTGAGGCGATACCGACCGAAAGGCAGACGGTGAGGAGATGATTCTTCAAGTGTCGCTCCGTTATCAATGATTCCGTGGCGCCGTACCGAGCTTCCCGGAAAGGACGGCGCCGTCGGACAACCCCACTCTCATTATGACGGTGTCGCATGAGAATGCACGAACCTTCTCAATACAACGGTTCGACGTGACGAGAACCGTCACGATGCTCGTTAAGGTGGATTCCAATCCCGATTCCCGCCTGCGATGTCCTCGCCGTGGAGACGGTCCGGCCGGATACGGGATTTCAGACCGATCTTCGACACCTCGATGACGCGACAGACATGGATCCACCCGAACAGATATCCCAACGCGATCGAGACTTGATGGTCCGACGAATCTTCGACGGTGCCGTCGAACTTCCCGTGGACCAGAGGGAGATCTTCATTCGCGAATCCAGCGGTGGAGACCCGGTCGTGCAGGCTTCCGTGCGCGAACTGATCTCTGAAGTCGGATTCGAGATCGATGAGTTCCTGACGTCTCGTTTCGGCCATCCACGGATTGGAACCACCCTCAAGTCGGGCGAGGGAGAATGGCGGTTGATGGAGCTCATCGGTGAAGGTGGAGGCAGCCTCGTCTTTCGGGCCGAATGGTCCGGATCATCGGATCGCACGGACGACCGATCCGCCGCGATCAAGATCNTCGACTCGCGCCGCAGCGGAAGNAATCAACGTGATCGGTTTCGCACTGAAATCGAGACGCTCAAGCGCCTGGATCATCCTGGAATCGTTCGAGCGTTCGATTCGAATCTCGACGACGACGGCTCGAAGCTCGATCTCCCCTGGATCGCGATGGAACTGGTCCCCGATCCCCGTTGGATCACCGATCTCACCCTCAACGCGACATCGAATGCATCGAATGATCCGAGGAATGCGCTGGATCTCCTGGTGGAGGCCTGTGATGCGATCGCACAGGCNCATGCACGAGGAATCGTGCACCGCGACATCAAGCCGAGCAATCTGCTCGTGGGATCCGATCGACGGGTCCGCGTGATCGACTTCGGCATCGCGCATCTCCAGGAGGCCCTTCACGAATCGATCATGCACCGGACTCTGGAGGGAGCCCTCCTGGGCACCCCGGCGTACATGGCACCCGAGCAGGTCGATGTCTCCCTCGGTCNGGTGTCACCGAGGACCGACGTGTATGCGCTTGGAGTCGTCGCGTTTCGGATGATCGCCGGTCGAGCTCCCTACGAGATCGGAGACAATCTCCTCGCTGCAGTGCAGGCCATTCGCCATGTTCCCCCGCTCGACCTTCGAAGGNTCGCGCCCGAAACGCCCGAAGCCCTGATCGAAGTGATTGGTCGAGCACTCTCNAAGGACCCCGAAAGACGACAGTCGGACGCGTCGATCCTGGCGTCCGAGATCCGGGCGGTCACTTCCAGACGAACCTCATCGCTGGTGNTGCGCCAACGGAAGAGATCTCGCATGCTGATCCGGATGCTGGTCGCGATGCTCGTCATCGGTGCGTTGATCGGTGTGCTGGTCCCGTTCGATCGCGTCGACCCGGTCGACTCCAGACCCGTGGTGATCACGATTCCGGACGACGTCGCGTCGATCCAGACGGCCATCACCAGAATCGGAGACGGCGGTCGAATCCTCGTTCGACCGGGAACCTATGAAGAGAATCTGAGGATCGATTCAGGCCGGAGTTTCACCCTGCAGTCGACGGANGGACCCGGGTCGACGATCGTTCGATCGGTGAGCGCGGAAAGAAGTGTTCTGCGAGTCGGCAACGGCGTCGGGTCGGAAACCAGGATCGAGGGATTCACCTTCACCGGCGGAACGACCGGCACCCGGTCACCGGGTGGGTTCTGGGTGGGTGGGGGTCTCTACCTGCACAACAACGCCGCGCACCTCGTCGATTGCGTCTTTGACGGAAACCGGTCGACGTTCGGGGGGAATCTCTACGCGATGAACTTCGATGGCTGCCTCGAACGGTGTGTCTTCGTGGGAGGACAAGCGGATGCCGAAGGTGGCAATGCGATGTTCTTCAGGGGTGCTGCAAGGATGATCGACTGCGACTTCATCGACGGACGGACATCGGGAAACGGTGGTGGGGTCAAATCGATCAGTGGATGGAATCGATTCTGCGGATGTCGATTCATTGGAAACCGTGGTGACCGTGGTGGAGGAATCATCCACGTCGAATTCGATCAGGAACCCTCGACACTGCACGTTGAAGAATCACTGATCGCCGGAAATCGGGCCTTTGAAGGCGGTGGCATCTGGGGACGATCGACGAATGCGGGGCTGNNCCTCGANGNAACNGTGATCAGNTCGAACGATCCGGATGGAATCGGCGGACCGTTGAANACCGCNNTCGNTGNTCNGGGCCAGGACTGCTGGGGCGATCTCGATGGCGACGGCATGGTCGACGGCCACGACATCGACTCGCTACTGANTCGCTTCGGCCCGGTCGACGAGACCGTGGTCGGCATCTTCGATCTCAATGGCGATGGTTCGACGGACTTCGAAGATCTGAACGTCCTGCTCGACGCATGGGGTCCCTGCCGGTTCTGATCGAAATCGAATCGGTCCGGAGCCCCCCTGCTCGATTCGGGTCATTGAACCGGCTTGTTCACCTTCGACATCGCCAGACGGGCACGTTCCTCGCGACGCGGCACGATCGAGGTGACGATTCCCAGGCGGCGGAGCAGTCGGACNTCGAGGTGCGTGACGTCGAGTTCCCACCAGCGATGGCTGACCGTGCAGCACTTCGGNTCGTGGTGATGGTTGTTGTGCCACCCCTCGCCGGCACTCACCAACGCGACGAACCAGTTGTTCTTGCTCTCTTCGTTCGTCTCGTGATTCTGATACCCGAAGAGGTGCGAGAGACTGTTCACGCTCCAGGTGATGTGCCAGACCAGCAGCGTCCGGACGATCACGCCCCAGACCACGATGCTGGCACCGAACCAGAGCCCTTCGGTGACGCCCCAGATCGAGGCGCCGATCGCGAAGGCGACGGTGAAGAACAGGATCGCGTGGATGACGTAGATCACGGCGATCCGCCAGGACCGTCGCTCGAGCCACATGTAGAACGGGTCGCGAAGCACGTCGCGTGCGTACTTCTCGTAACTGCCCGCGGTGTGAAGCGCCCGGTTGAACACGAGCAGCCAGCCCATATGGCCCCAGAACGCACTCACCAGCGGACTGTGAGGATCCTCCTGTTCATCACTGTGCGCGTGATGAACGCGATGCGTGGCCACCCAGCGGGCCGGGGTGTCTTCGAACGAGCACATCGCGAGCAGGACGAGCAGGTGNTCGAACCAGAGTCGGGTCTCGAAGCTCCGGTGGGTCAGCAGGCGGTGGTAGCCCATCGTGATCGCCTGACCGAACAGGTGGACGCCGACGAGACAGACCACGACACCGGTCCAGGAGAAGAACGCCGGCACGAGGCAGAGAAAGCCGAGCAGGTGGATGGTGACCACCGGGACNACGTACCGAACCAACGCCACGGTCGGGCGGGTCGAGACGGGTCGGTCGATCGAATTCGACTTCGGTGACGCCGGCGGAAAAGGTGTGATGGTGGAGATGGTTGGCTCTCGGGAGGCGGTGAGGCTGAATGGCCCCCCGCGACAAATGCGAGTCCGATCATAGTTCACCCGCCGAGGCCGGGTCGACTCCGATCCGGGAATCAGCGGTCCCGGGCCTGGGCGATCAGCCGCTTCATCCGGGCGTGGACGTCCGCCCGCTCGGGGCTCAGCCGCTCTGCCTGCTCCTCGGCGTGNTAGCTGGATCTGACCAGCGGGCCGCTTTCNCACACCTCGAAGCCACCGGCGAGCGCCGCCTCACGGAGTCTCGCGAACTCGTCGGGATGCACCCAGCGGTCGATCGGGAGGTGGTTCCGGGTGGGCTGCAGGTACTGACCGATCGTGAGAATGTCGCAGTCGCTCCAGGCCCGGACNTCCTGCAGGAGCTCGAGAACCTCGTTTTCGTGCTCACCGATCCCCAGCATGATCCCCGTCTTGGTGACCAGACCGTTCGCCTTGAACTGCTGGAGAACCTTCAGGCTCCGCTCGTACCGGGCCTGCGGTCGGACCGCGGGGTGCATCCGGTCGACCGTCTCCATGTTGTGGCTGATGATCTCGGGCCGAGCGTCGCAGACGGTCTGGATGTCCCGCTCCACGCCCTTGAAGTCCCCCACCAGCACTTCCACGCTGGTCTCCGGGCACGCTTCGTGGACCGCCTCGATGGTCTCCGCCCAGATTCGGGCGCCACCGTCCGGCTGGTCGTCGCGATCCACGCTCGTGATCACCACGTGCTTGAGATTGATCTGCGCNAGGACCTCGGCGACCCGCCGNGGTTCGTCGTCGTCGACGGGCATGGGCTTCCCGGTCTTCACGTTGCAGAAGCCGCAACTCCGCGTGCATGTGTCGCCGAGGATCATGATGGTCGCGGTGCCACGCTCCCAGCACTCGCCCATGTTCGGGCAGCTCGCCTCCTGGCAGACGGTGTGGAGCCGGTGCTCGTCGATGAGGGACTTGAGGTTGCGGTAGCCCTCGCCACCCGGAACCTTCGCTCGGAGCCANTCCGGTTTCCGCCCGACCCGCATCTGGTGGGCGTCGCCGTTCTCGAGCACCATGCCGGTGAGCGAGAGGCTCGCCGTGCCGAGCGTGGAGCGGGCGGTGTCTCCGCCCAGCGGCCGGGGGTGCCGGGCCAGNGTGCGACCGATCGCGGAATCGCTTGCGACGGTGGCGTCACCGGTCGAACTCGCGGTTCGGCCGTTCGATCGGGGATCGGGTTCTTCGTTGGCTTCGATGCTCATGGCGCGTCCCTCAGTCTAGCACCCCCCCTCGGGAAAATCGGCGTCCTTCCGTGCCCGACTCCCCTATTCTCCCCTCATGAGCATCGCAACCGCCGTCGAATTCCGAGAAGCCGTCCTCCCGAACGGTCTCACCGTCCAGGCCGAGATCGTTCCAGGGGCGATGACGAGCGCCGCCGGGTTCTTTTTCCGGACCGGAGCCCGCGACGAGGCATCCCCNGTGATGGGGGTCAGCCACTTCCTCGAGCACATGATGTTCAAGGGCACGGAACGACGGACCGCCGAGGACGTCAACCGCGGTTTCGACGATCTCGGCGCGAATCACAACGCCTTCACGACGACCGAGATCACCGCCTACTACGCCCACGTGCCCTACGACGCCCTGGACGATGCCCTCGACATCCTCGCCGACATTCTCCGCCCGTCCCTCCGGACCGAGGACTTCGACGAGGAGAAGGGTGTGATCCTCGAAGANATCGCGATGTACGACGATCAGCCGTTCTGGGTGCTCTTCGAACAGGGGCTNGAGCGATATTTCGGGGATCACCCGCTGGCCCACCGNGTGCTGGGGACCCGCCAGACCGTGGGTGATCTCCAGCGCGACCAGATGAAGGCGTANTTCGATCGACGCTACTCCGCCGACAACGGCGTGCTCGTCGCGTCCGGACGAGTCGACTTCGACGAGCTCGTCGCCCGGGCCGAGACGCTCTGCGGACACTGGCCGAAGGGTGAACCCGGAAGAGTCCACGTCGAACCGACGTTCGAACCCGGTGAACTCGAGGTCGACCTCCCGGACACCCAGCAGCGCTACATCATGCTGCTCGCGCCGGCGGTCGGAATCGCGGATCCCCGGAAGTACGCGATGGCCCAGGCCTTCCAGGCGCTCGGGGACAGCGACGGCTCGACGTTCTTCTGGGAACTCGTCGAGACCGGACTGGCGGAAGAGGCGACCATGCATCTCCAGACCCACGACGGCTGCGGCGAGGCGATCGCGACCATCGTGTGCGCCTCNGAGAACGCCGAGCAGGTCGAGGAGATCGCCCGTCGCGAGATGTCCCGAGTCGCGTCGACCGTGGACGAGGACGCCCTGGTGCGAAGCCGCGCGAAGATCGCGACGTCGGCGATGCTCGCGAGTGAACGCCCGATGGGACGCATGACGCGGCTCGGTTCCCGTTGGAGCTACGGTCTGGAGTACGCGACGCTCGACGAGGAGCTCGCGAAGATCGNGTCGGTCGGNCTCGACGACATCCGGGCCGCCCTCGACTCCCTGCCGCTGGACAGGCTGCTCGCGGTCCGTGGCGGCGGATGATCAAGTTGATCGAGTCGATCGATTCGGTCGGGTCGATCAGGCCGCGATCGCNGCCGCCTCGCCCTCGCCCCACGCGAAGATCGCGTCACCACCGTTCCGNCTGGCCTCGCTGGTCGCCATCATCGCCGCTCGAAGCAGCTCNTCGGGCGTNTCCGTCGCGGCCATCCGTCGTGCGATTCCCTGNGACGCCCCGAGTTTCGTCAGTCCGATCCGGTCGTCGGCCAGCGGCGCGAGTCTGATCGTCGCGCGGATCCGCTCCGCGAGCATCTGCACCCGGTTCGCGGATTCCCCCCGCATCACGACCGCGAGTTCGGCGCCGACGAAACGGAACACCGTCGCCGAGTCACCGACCGCTTCACGACAGGTGCGGGTCACCGCCTCCGCGACCTTGATCAACGCGGCATCCCCCGTGCCCGGACCCCCGGTTCGGTTGAGCTCCCGCATGCCGTCGATCCCGACGAGCAGGATCGATGCCTCGTTCTCCGACTCGAACACGTCGAGCAGATCCTTCTGGAACGCGGTCCGATCGGGGAGTCCCGTCAAGCCGTCGATGTTCTCGTCGATCTCGGTCGCGGGCGTGGCGATGCGATTCGCGCGGCGAAGCCGGTCGGCCTCCTCGAGAATCGAATCGACGTCGGGACAGCTGCTGGATTCGATGTCGAACATGCGAGCGAGTTCGCCGGCGTGTTCGGTGATCGACGAGAGTGCGGCGAAGGCCGTGCCACGACGAAGGTCGAACCAGATCGATGCGAGTTCCTCGTACTGCTGGAGGGCCTTCTGGGCTCGATCGGAATCGGGTCCGAGGCTCTCCGCGACGAGGTTCCCCAGCAGGACGATTCGACGCATGTCCTCGTCCTGGGCGGCCACTTCGGTACCGAGGTGGTGCATCAGGACCACGTCGACGATGTGTGACGGGAACTTCCATCCCTCGAGCATCGCCGCCCCGATCTGGGCGTGATCGACCTCGAAGTGTCGCTGCTCGAATCCCGCGAGCCCGTCGTGCGATCCCGCGGCGAGGTCGTAGACCTGGAGATACCGGTCGTCGAAATGCTTCCAGAGCGCGATCATGCCCACGTCCTGGATCAGCGCCGCGAGGAACGTCTCGTCGGGATCACCGAGCCGGACGATCGATGCGAGCGATCGCGCGGCGCTCGCCGCGAAGATGCTCCGCCTCCAGTACTCCTCGAAGTCGAACACGACCTCGTCGTCGCCCTTGAAGGCGCGGGCGAGGCTGAATCCGAGAACCAGACCCTTGACGGTCTCGAGTCCGAGATAGGCGAGGGCCTGTCGGATCGAGCCGACCCGGCGGGTCAGTCCGTAGAAACTCGAGTTCACGGTCTTCAGCACCCGGGTCGCGATCGCCGGATCGTGTTCGACCGCCTTCGCGATCTCACCCAGCTCCACGTCGCGCCGACTGGTGAGTTCGAGCACCCGGACCGCCACTGCCGGCAGCGTCGGAAGCTGGGGACTCTCCATGATCCGCTTCAAGGCGGTGTCGTTCATCTCCTCGCTCCTCCCCGCGAACGGTCGACCATCGAGGCCGATCCTCCCGCGGAGAATTCTTCGACCCCTCCCGGAACGGGGTGAAGACCGACCACCGGAAGCGAACGCCGCGGTGGTCCGGAAACCGTGCGGCATGCCCTACGACCCGAACAGGAGGCGCATCGGGACGGTCTCGGTGCCGAGAAGTTCCCGCACCCAGGTCGCGAGCAGGCGATTCGCCCGACCGACCGACGCCGCTTCCGCGACTTCGGAAATCACGCCCTCACCCGACGCGATCGAGTCGAGAAGTTCGATCGTGGTCCGACGCACCCGCCATCGATCCGGCGTTCCCGAATCCTCGACCACGCCGCCGGACTCCGCACTGAAGGCCACGGTGTCGCCCTCGAGACCGTCGAGGTCGAGACGTGGTCGGTAGCCGAGGTCGCACAACATCCTCCACTGGAACGCCAGCAGGACCCGATCCACGTCGACTCCCCGATCCAGTTCACGGAGTGCGGTGACCGTCGCCGTCCAGGTCGCGGGGTGTGGTTCGGGCTGGTGAAGGAAGCGACCGATCAGGTCCGCGAGGTACCAGCCGCATCGATTCGCCGCGGCGTCCCGCCGAAGGATCGGAAACGTCTCGAGCAGCGTCCATTCCGTGAGCGTCGCGAGTTCCCGTCCNGGTTTCGAGATCAGGACGATCTCCCCTCGCGTGAAGAGATCGAATCCCCCGCTGAAGGATCCGCGTTCGCGTCGCGCGCCCTTCGCGAGCCCTCGGACGAGGCCGTGGTCACGAAGGAACAACGAGACGGTCTGGCTGGTCTCGCTGAAGTCCCAGTGTCGGACGCAGACGGCTTCGTCGCGGATCGTCGGCATCGGATCAGTCCACCGGCCTCACCACGATCGCCTCGCGAAGCGTGACGACGTCGTGGAACGGGCCATCCGCGCCCATCTCGATCTCGAGACCCAGTCGATCGGTCTCGAGCGGCACCACGATCCGGTGCACGGGATTCTCGGCGTCGAGCGTGATCCGCCGGACCTCGCGACCGCCATCCCGGATCACCGCTTCGAGCCGGCCTTGATCGGAATCGAGCGGAAGTTCCAGCGTCGCGGCGACCCGGCAGCCCGCGACGGGGAGTCGCCATTCCGCTCGAAGCGGTCCCGTCAGTCGGATCGGCGCGGCGTTCCACGCCCAGTTGCCCGGCTCGATCGACGGCTCCGGAATCCACGATCGGATCGGTCCCGCGAGCCCGGGTTCGACCGTGATCGGGAGTGCCGCGAGCGGCGTGATCCGCCGCGCATCGAACACCACGCCACGCAGGAATTCATACGGGATCTCGATCGACTCGCCACCCAGGGTCGGCGCGTCGAGTCGGACGTAGTTGTCTCCCGAGACGACGACGCCTTCACACCCGAGTCGGTGGCCGCCGAGGAGCCACACGATGGTCCCCCGGGGCGGATCCTCGGGGTTGACGAGGGCGAAGGACGCGACGCGATCCAGCGGGATCCGCAGCGGATCGCCCTCCGGGTCGTCCTCGCGCTCGAGCACCAGATGCGTGTCGATCGAGTCGACGAGTCCTCGAAGACGATCCCCGTTCACGAGCACCACCTCGTCGGCCTCCGTCGCGACGGGGACGACGGCGCCTTCCACCAGTCGAACCTCGCGGATCCGCTCGAGATCCAGTGGAAGGGGATGGAGCCAGGCGTTCCGCCAGCGCGGCGCGTCGCCGTCGGCGGTCAGGTTTCCGGGCACGATCTGTCCGTCGGTGAACCGGACGTACGGCGCGACCATGGCCTCGTGATCCCCGGCGCGCTCACGCACGTATCTCCAGACCGGCGTGACCGCCCGATCGGTCGACGGTCCCACCACGACCGCGAGCGCGGACACCAGTGGCATGGGTTCGGGAATTCCCCCGGGCTGGTCCCACCCGATGACCTTGGTCTCGTCGATCCGGATCGGGTTCGCGACGATCTCCTGGAGTTCCTCATCGAGGATCCGGGCGGGNATGGACACGCCGGTGGGACGATTGCCCGAGTCCTGAGCGCCNGATGCCGTCGATCCGGATCCGANGNACAGCGGTCCGGCGAACACCAGTGCGGTGNTCGCGAGGCATCCGGATCGGNGAAGTCNGGGTCTTGGTGTCAAAGGGGCGTCCGGGAGTTCACTTCTGGAAGATCGGAAGGTACCGCTTCGGCATCTGCAGCACGATCAGGGCCATNGCCGTCGCATANGCGTCGCCGATCTGATGATCGACCCACAATCCGTCGGCCGACTGACGGACGAGCAGTTCCTGACGGACCCCGGGCCACCACTTCGCCCACCACTCGCCGCCGGCGAGATACATCGCCTGCACCGCGTAGTACTGGCCGTAGTAGTAGTGGGCGTTGCCGGGCCCTCGTCCGCCGACGCCGGGCGCCGCGACCTTGACGAGATAGTCGAGGCCGCGTTCGATCGCGTCGTCCTCGTAGATGCCGGCGTAGAAGAGACTCGCCACGCCCGCGGCGGTCCGTGGCCACGCCGCTCCGCCCGGCTGCTTCATGTACCGGAAGCCACCATCCGTGTTCTGGCACTTCCGGACGTATTCGACCGCTCGGTCGATCGTCTCCCGCGGAATCTTGATGCCCGCGTTCCGAGCCGAACGCAACGCCATGATCTCGCAGATGGTGACCGAGACGTCGGCGTCGAAGGGAACCGGGTTGTAACGCCAGCCGCCTTCCTCGTTCTGGCTGTTCACGATCAGACGGATCGCGCGTCCCAGTGCGTCGCGCACCCGCTCGTCGGCGGGATTCATTCCGTAGATCTCACCAAGGAACAGCGTCGCGAATCCGTGCCCGTACATCGGACCATGCGAGGTCTCCGCCGCGAGGAGTCCGGTCTCGGTCGCGTTGTCGAGGACGAACTGCAACGCCTTCGAGACGACGGTCCCGTACCGACCCCGATCGGGCAGGTGACCGTCCGCCATGAAGGCGAGCGCGCAGAGCGCCGTGATGCCGACGTGCTTTCCGTACCGGCCGCGACCGAATGAACCGTCCGCGTTCTGGATGATCGCGAGCGATGAAAGCCCCTTGCGAACCGCCTCGTCGAGTTCCGGCGTCATCTCGTCGAGCGCCGGGGTGTTCTCCGCCCCCGGCCGGTCGACTTCGATCTCGACCTCGACGGGGCCGACGACCTCGTCCTGGCCGAAGACCGTGCCCGTGACGAGTGTTCCGAACGTGGCCAGCACCATGCCCGCATGTCTTGCCTGATTAATCATCGATCCGCCTCCTCGGCCATTCTTCGGTAGTACGCCTCGGTCAACGACCGGTAGAGCTGCGACATCTGGTCACGCATCCCCTGGGTGATGAGCTCCCGGACCCTCGGGGGAAGGCTTCCCCATTCGACCTGGCTTTCATCGAGCACGCCTTCGAGGGTGGTGGACTCGGGCGGTGGGGGCTGGGTCGACGATCCGTCCTGATTCTCCCCGTCGTTCCGTCCCTCCGCGTCGCGGGCGTCCTGGGCGTCGCGACCCTCCTGTTGTTCCTGCGATCGGCGGCCCGGATCCTGTTGCTGCTGCGAGGAACTGGAGCTGGACTGCTGTTGTTGCTGCTGTTGCTGACGCTGCTGTCGCGCGCTGTCGATCAGGACCTGGAGTCGATCGACGATCCGCTCCTGGACCCGCTGGGTCCCGAGGCCGGTCGAGCGTCGATCCCGGAGCAGATCCACCGACTCGAGCATCTCGGTGACCGCGACCCGGAACGCCTGTTCGGGTTCCTGTTCCGCGAGCGCCGCGTCGAGCGTCCGTCGACGCTCCAGTTCCGCCGCCGACTCGTCCGTGGAGGAATCCGCGCCACCCTCGAGATCGAGCAGGTCGTCGAGCGATGGTGGCGTCTCCGCACCTTCATTTGCTTCATCACCCCCGTCGGTTTCGGGCGCGACGGGTGGGTCATCGACGGCTTCGGGCGACGCCTGGGCCATCGCCACCCGACCAGATCCGGTGATGGCGATCAACAGGGTCAGAAGAGTCGTCGATCGGATGATTGAACGTCCCATCATCGGGATTCCTCCTTCGGTCCTTCGGGGGCATCGACACCTGCGGGGTCGGGCTGAAGCTGCTGGAGCAAGGCGGTCGCGACCGCGTGGAGATCCGCCTGCATGCGGGCGAGGTCCGCGATCCGTGATTCGGTCCGGTCGGATGATTCCGACCCTCGAGTCGCGTCGAGACGTCGGGTCGCATCGAGAATCTGCTGCTGGGTCGCACGGAGCATCTTGAGTTCCGCGATCGGGGGGATCAGGGGATCGGGCGGGGAGTCCGCCTGCTGTCCGCCCTGACCTTCACCGTCGCCGCCTCCGCCGTTCTCGGCATCGGCGAACGGATCGTCGTCCGGTGCTTCCTGATCGAGCGCCGCCGCAAGGCCACCCAGTGCTTCCACCACGAGTGTCTCGAGTTCGATGGTCGCGGCATCCGGCCGACCATCCCGGAGTCCCGCGGTCGCGGATTCGATCCAGGCCTCGAGGTTGCGATGCGTCATCGAGAACACCAGGGAGTCCGTGATCTCGACGAACTCGGCGCGAATCGATTCGATCCGACGACCGAGCTTCTCCTCGTCGGTGGCGAGTCGACGCGAGGTCATCAGGGCCCGACGGCCGAGTCGCTCGCCCGCCTCGATCCGGATCCGTTCCGTCTCGGTCAGAATCCCGACCTGCACCTCGAGCACTTCCGAGTAGGCGGCGAGCAGGGCGTTCCGTCGTTCCTCGGCCTGCTCTTCCGCGAGTTCCTCCGCCGCATCCTCGGCGAGTTCGAGCGCTTCGCGGAGCGTGGAAAGCGCCCGCTCCTGATTGTCCCGGGCATCGTCGAGACGGGCGGGTTGCGCCCGAAGGTCGCCGATGGCCGCACCCTGGCTCGTACCGGCCCGTTGGACGAGACGCGCGATCCGATCGCCGTCCGGTCCCGCCGATGCCGCCTCCGCGGCGACCGCGAGCGTGTTTCCGTTGAGGGTGATCAGGGCCCGACTCCGTTCGGCCAGACCCGAGGCGTCGTCCGGACCCTCGACCCGCGCGAGCGCGATGATCTCGTTCTCGCTCGACTCGATGAGACCTCGAATCCCGTCCAGCAGACTCGCGATTCGACGCTGAAGCTCCGCGACCTGGGCCTTTCTCGATTCCTCGATCGTCTCCTGCATCCGTTCGAGGGCTTCGGCCGCCTGCTGCTGCGCTTCGCCCGCCTGTTGCAGCTGGTTCTCCCGTGCTCGATCCTCGGCCTCGCGCATCTGCTCCTCGAGGCCCCGTTCCCGCGCCTCACGCGCCGCTTCCCGAAGGCCGGCGGCCTGGGCGGGATCCGCGCGGTCCATCGACTCGCCCCGTGCCTCGAGTTCCTCGATCAACTCATCGGCGTCATCCGCGAGTTCGGCCTGTTCCCGGGCGAGGTCGTCGAGTTCCCGGCGCTCCTCGTCGGTGAGTTCGGATCGCTCCCGACCCACCGTCTCGTCGGCGAGATCGGAAGTGCGTTCGCGGAGTTCCGCGAGGTCCTCGGCCATCTCCTGGATCTTCCGAGAGACCACCCAGGCATCCTCACCACGGTCGAGCAGCTCCGCGAGATCGGCGAGTTCCTCCCGCACGTCCTCCTGGGCTTCGCTCGCATCGCGTTCCGCCTCGGTCTCCGGACGTGACTCGGAGTCGTCGCCCGAAGCCGCACCGTTCGTGTCATTGGTGTCGGACGTGTCCGATCCGGGATCCGGACGGTTCGTCGACTCTGGTCGGTCGGGCCGTGTTTCAGACGAACTCTCGGACGAGTCCTCGCGATCACTATTCCCTTCGGAACTCGAACGTTCCCCGTCCGTCGCCTCACTTGAATCGGATTCCTCACCCGAGGCCGGACGGTCCGTCGATCCTGGTCGGTCGGACGGTGCTTCGGTCGAGGTCTCGGACGAGTCGTCGCGATCACGACTCCCCTCGGAATTCGAACGATCCCCCTCGGACCCGGAATCACCTTGCGCCTCGGCGTCGTTCTCGATGCCACGTTCGTTCGTGGAGGGGTCGGTCTCCCCCTGCTGGTCTTCACGGTTCTCACGGTCGACGCGGTCCAGCGCCGAAACCGCTCGGTCGGATGCGGCCTCCGCGGCCTCGATGAGATCGCGGGCCTGATCGAGGATGTCCGCGAGCAGTTCGTCGTCCAGACGATTCGAATCACGTCGGGACTCGATCGCCTCGATCGCCTCGCGAGCGCCTCCGATCCGATCACTCAGACGGTCCTGCTCGCGAATGCTCGCCCGATCCACGCCTTCCCGACGCACCGCGTCGGCGATCCCCGCCTGATCGTCGTCGAGACGGATCGCAGACCGACGAATCGAACCGAGCGCCGACTGCAGTTGTTCGAGGAGTTCGATTTCGGAGACGACACGAAGCCTCCGCGTGGAGCTCTCGACGGGATCCCGGGGCGAGCCGTCTTTCGCGAAATCGTCCGTCGCGATCGCCACCATCAGGATCTCGTCCCCCACTTCCGGTTCGACGGAAGCGATCTCGAATCCGATGTCGAGCGTCACGTCGGTCATGACGGCGGCCGGGTCGTCGGAACCGATCATCGACCCGATGGTCTCGACCCTCGATCCGACGCCGTTTCGAAGGAGGGTCGCCTCGACTTCGAACGATGAGAGTCCGACGTCGTCCCGCGCCTCGGCTCGCACGTCGACCACCGCGTCGATCGAGACGGTCTGGTCCATCGCCGGTCGCGTGATGGTCGTGCTCGGAGCCCGGTCGGCGATCGTGTCGAACCGGTATCGGATCGGGTCGAGATTCTCGAGTCCGAATTCATCACGGAGAACGATCTCGAGGTCGCCGCCGCGATCAAGTCGGGTGGAAAGCCTCCACAGAGTGGGGTCCGCGGCATCCACGTCGAGCACGATCGGGGATGTTCCGGGAACGGTGATGGTTCGAGCGAGGAACTCCGGATCGATCGTGCCGGCCGCGGTCCGTTCGATGGGGATCGGACGTTCGAGCACGAGATCGAGTTCCAGGTCGAAGCCCTCGAGCACCGTCTGGCCCAGTCTCGAGCGGCGGTCCGTACCGGGCCCGAGTTCCGATCGAACCTCTCCACGGCCCGCCGCATACGCCGGAGGACCGACCACCGCGGTCGCGGATCGAACCGAGGGCGCCGGGAGGATCCGGATCGAACGAACCGGGGTCTCGTCGTCGTCGGTCTCGAACGCGTACTGGATCTCGTCCGCATCGGTGTCGACGATCCGTTCGAACCGACCCGCCTGCTGTCGCGTGAGCACGAGACGCTGCCAGTCGCTCGCTTCCCCGTCGCCGATGCGGCGGATCCGGAGGAAGACGCGGTCGGACGCCGGATCGCCGCGAACCAGGTCCGCGGCCATCGCGAGCGGCTCCCCGCGGGGATGCACGAGGTCGGGCTCGACCCGGTCGACGACCTCGGTCCGCGCCGGCCACTTCGCATCGGACCAGGGTGCGAACACGCGGCGGCCGGCGATCGACGCGTCCGCGGGTCGCCAGGCGACGAGTGCGACGGTCACGATGCAGATCACCACCGCCGCNCCGAGCAGCCGGTGGGCGAGCGTCGGATCGACGACATCCTCGAATCGAACGGTCGTGATCCGGGTCCGAAGATCGCGAACCGACCGTGCGGCGAGCGGNTTTCCGTCNCCCGATCCGCTCGATTCGAATTCGACGCAGCTCGCCAGTCGACCGGCGAGCGGTGGTGCGATCCGTTCGATGCGCAGTGCGACGTCGACCAGCGACGGATGGAACTTGAACGCCGGCCAGAGTCTTCGACTCAACGCCCAGCCGATCGCCACGAGACCCGCGATGAGAATCACCCAGCGGAGCGCGGACGGAAACCGGAAGATCCGGTCCGCAAGGGCCACGACGACGACGGATGCCANCACCACGGAGACGATCGCCGAAGCGTGGCGTTCGACCACGGTTCGNCGCATCGTGCGGCGGATCTTCTCGATCCTCGGGATGATTTCGTCGGTCAGGGACATCGTTCGGGGGGTTTCCATTCGTGTCAACGTCGGAATCGTCGGGTTCGATTCACAATCCGGCGAGGCGAGGCGAAAAGGACCGCTCACATCGGGTGAGGACCGGAATCCGGGGTGCTCNTCGGNCCATCGATTCAGTCCAGTCGGGTCAGACGGCGGCCCACCCACTCGATGGTCGCCAGTGAAAGAAGCATGATGAAGAAGAACGGGGAGGTCCAGATCCGTTCCCGGATCGGCTGTTCGGTGACGATCGCCCGCCGGGGCAGGGCCTCGTGGATCCGGTCGAGCACGGCGCCGTCGCCCTCGATCGCGTGAACCATGCCNCCGGTCTCCTCCGCGAAGGCCGTGATGAATTCATGGTCCGCGTCCGAGTCCCGGAGCTCGTCGTCGGGTCGTCCGACGTCGATGGTGGCCATCGTGGCGCCGGCGAGCGCAGACAAGCCCGGTTCGGTGATTCGAAAACGAATCTCGCCGAGCCCGGGTGGGATCCAGGTCCCCGCCCACGACGCCTCGCCGCTCGCCGGAAGTTCGGCCGATCCCACGACGTCACCATCCGCATCGATCGCCTCGACCATGACCGACTCGGGCGGGGTGATGCCACCACTCGCATCGAGGAGATCGACGGTGAGCCTCACCGGTCGACCGAGTTCCGCCTGCTGCGGTTCCGCGAGGATTCGAACGGGTTGATCGCCCTGCACCGCTTCGCGACCGAGCAGTCGGAGAAGCTGGATCCAGAACTGTTCGGGAAGGAGTTCACCCCGGCCGTANCGCCATCTCCAGATCTCGTCCGTCGCCACGTAGAGCGACTGTCCGGCGCCGTACCGCATGCCGAGCACGAGCGGCGTCGCGTCCTCGCGATCCCCTTCCACGGGAACCACCTCGGCGAGAATCTCCGCGGTCGGCTTCAGCCGCTCGGCGTCGATGCGCTGGACCCACTGCAACTGCGACCAGCCGTAGCTTGGATCGGTCAGCGCTTCGGGCCAGCCCGAGGCCTCCCCGACGACCAGACGAAGCACGCCCAGCCTGGTCGCGGAATCCGTCGGTCGCGCGAGGACCGGGCCGCCACGACGGTCGAGGTCGAGNCCGCCGGTGAACGGAAGCAGGTCCGCGAGCGGGGTGCCCGACCAGGATGAAGGCATCGAACGGGGGCCGGCGATCATCACGATTCCGCTGCCACGCCGCGCGACCTGTTCCCGGATGAGTTCCTGACGCGAATCCGTCAGGAAGCCCGACGGAAGATCACCGAGGATGATGAGATCGAATTCCGCGAACTCCTCCGCGGTCCGAGGGAGTCTCGCCAGCGGCGTGTTTCCCTCCTGTGCGAATTCCCGNTCCGCGGAAAGCAGCATCACCGAACTCTCGATCGACGGTTCGCGGACGAGGAGGTTCTTGAGGTACCGGTACTCCCATCGGGGGTATCCCTCGATGTAGAGGACGCGAAGCGGGCGGTCGACGAAGTCCACGTCGAGCTGGACCACGTCGTTCTCCCGAACGAGATCGTCCTCCCCCTCGATCCGAACCTCCCATCGACGCGTGCCGGAGCCGCGATCCGTTCGACGCGGCGTCGCGGTGAGAACCGTGTCGGCGATCGACCGATCCGATCGGAGTTCGATCTCGGTCGAGTCCAGCACCTCGTCGTCGTCGAGATCGACCAGGGAGACGGTGACCGTCCCGTCGCGACCCCGGTTCCCGATCCGGACCCCGACCGGGACCGCGTCCCGGGCGAACGCGCGGCGGGGTGCGTCGATCTTCGTGATCCCGGCGTCGCCCATCGGAATCTCGGCGCCGAGCGCCACCGCATGCACCCCGGCGGCGGAACCGATCATGCGACGGACCAGATCGCGGTCGGGCGGTGCGTCGGTCCTTCCGTCCGAGACGAGGACGATTCCCGCGAGCGGTTTTCCGGCGGTACGACGGAGGACCTCTTCGATCGCAGGTGCGATCTTCGTTCCCCAGCCGTCGGGATCCGCGGTGATCACCGGTGATCCGGTCGGCGACTCCTCGGCCGAAGGCGAACCCTCCAGATCGAAGACGCCGTCGCCGAACCCGAGCCACATGACACGACGCGCGTCCCCGGGATTCCACCACGCCGGTCCGGCCGCATCGAGGATCGACTGGAGATCCTCCTCGCGGGTTCTTCGATCGACCACCGTCGTCGAACCGTCCCGGACCTGCATGCTCCGACTCCGGTCCACCAGCACCGCGACCCAGTCCGGTTCGACCAGTTCACGNGGCAGTTCGGCCATCGGTCCCGCGATGCAGACCGCGAGCAGCACGAGGATGAGAGCGCGGATCGAGCCGAGCAGACCACGGGCGCGGCCTCCCGCATCGAGCCGGCTGTACGACCAGAGGGCGATCCCGAAGGCNCCGACGACGACGAGGACCCAGAGCCAGCCTTCGAACGGACGCTCCCATGCGAGGCGGATGTTCTCCGCGTCGGCGGGAAGGTCCCGGATTCCGAACAACCATCGTCCAAGCGTGCTGTTCATGCCGCGGCACCTCCACGACGCGANCGATCGAGTTCCGCATCGGCGTTCGCGCCGGTGAGTCCGCGGGATCGACGGGTTCGAAGCCCGCCCCGGGCGAACCAGCGGGCGAGCAGGAGTTCGATGATCGCGAGCGCCAGCACGATCGCGACGAGGGTCACCGCGAGTGATCCGCGGTTCTCGGTCACTTCGATCGCGTCGACCTCGGCACCGGTGAACCGCCANGATCCGGCGGGCTCCAACCAGGCTTCGACCGCATCCCGGCCGACGGGTTCGATCAGGCCGCCCCTGACGTCGGGATTGATCACCGCCTGTTCGACGATTCGTCCCGCGAGATCGACGCCCGTCGCGACGCCGCTTCGTTCCGGTATGTCGATTCCATCGCCGCCGACCTCGCGATCCGACATCCCGGGCATCTCGACACGCGTGATGCCGGTGCTTCGGAANGTGGGCGCCCGGTCCCCGACGACGCCGTCGCCGCCGCGTCTCGACAACGCNGTGCCCTGCCGTGCGATCTCCTGCACGAGCGGCACCATGAGCGGCCTGACCGGAAGGTCGGTCCAACCGAGTTCGGGCGTGACCGCGAAGAACACGACGCGTCCCGCGCCGACCGGTGCGTCGAGAAGCACCGGATCCCCGCCTTCGTCGACGAGCACGAGGTCGCCGTCCGGCACCCCCTCGACCGGAAGTCGACGGTCGATCCGGACGCTGGGTGCGAGCTCGGCCATCTCCGAGTCGATCAGGCTGGTGAGCGGTGAATCGGGTTGTTCGGACGGCAGTGGACGAGGCGGGTCGACGGCGATCGATTCGAGCGCCACGGCCCAGGGCAGGTCGAGGCGTTCGAGCATCGGTGACGCCCACGCCCGGATCGTCGTCTCTCCCGGCGGAAGCACCACGGCCACGCCACCTCGTCGAACCCAGCTCGCGAGCGTCTCGTTGAAATCCTCCGGAAGGAGGTCCGGTCGACCGAGGACGAGCAGCGAGACGCCTTCGAGATCACGTTCGCCGATCGTCGAGGGGTCCGTNCGGTCGATGTCGATCGCCTCGACGATGACGGTGTCGGGGGATGGGAGCAGTGCCCGCTCGAACCAGTCGGTTCCGCGAAGGCGGTCGAGTCTGGTGGCGCCGACCAGGTCCTCTCGNTCCACCAGCAGCACGCGGGTGGGCTCNCGGCCGGGCACGATCGTCACCCGACGATCGTCGAGGGGCAGCGAATCGGGATCGATCGTGGCTTCGAGCAGGCCGCCGTCCTCGTCGACCCGGATCTGGAAGTCGACTCGCGCTTCGGCGCGTCCGGCCGGCCANTCGACCCGACGATTCTCGANGCCNGCGATCGCATCCCCGCCCAGCCTGACGTTGGTGACCGCCTCGTCGAGCGNCCCGGTGCGTCGAAGTCCGACGTCCACCAGAAGAAGATCGCCGGCGCCCGCGGCCGANAGCGGNGTGCGGGCGGTCTCGATGGAGANGACCTGCGTGTTCGAATCGGTGGTCTCGATCGGCGACGAGGCGATGAGTTCGATCGGCGCGCCCGATGCGTCCCGGATCGGGGACGGACGACGACGGTCGTCGAGGCTGCCTCGNCGNAAGTCGCTGAAGACGTGGATCTCCTGNTTTCCGGTCTCGTCGATTCCCGTGTTCACCAGTTCCAGCGCGGCCGCGAGATCGGTCGCGCCTTCGCGACTCGTCAGTCCCTCGATCGCCCGGATCGTCGAACGATGATCGGTCGAAGGGCCGAACACCAGGCGACGGACGGGCGAACCCGCGAGGGTCACCGCGACCCGGTCGTTGCCGCCGAGCGACTCGATGACCTCGATGGCGTCGGCGGACTGCCGTTCGAGCGTGGTCCGACCGTCCGGCTCCACCAGCCCGCCGGCGAGCCCGTCGTCGAGCACGAGGTGCACGGTNCGTGATCCGAGGATCGTCGAACGTTCCCCGAGCAGGGGCTGGGCGAGCGCGACGCCGAGCAGCGCGACGATGATCGCACGCACCGCNAGCAGGAGAATCTGTTCCAGCCGCGATCGTCTTCGATGCCGCCGCGCCGCCTCCATGAGGAGCGTCATGGCGGCCCACGCCATCGGACGGCGCCGCCTCCTGAGGAGAAGGTGGATGAGGATCGGGATCGACGCGGCCGCGACGCCCGCGATCGCGAGAGACGTGGTCACGAAGGTCATCCCGCCCGACCCCCCCGCGCGAGCGTCGCACGTCGACCGAGCAGCGCCGCGATGGCGGGCCCGACCGAACCNTGGGAATCGAGTCGCAGNTAGTCGAACCCGAGACTTCGNGCGGACCGTTCGAGTTCGTCGCAGTGGCGGGTCAGCGCCTCGAGGTAGTCCTCGCGCACCACGCGTGGGTCGACGTTCAACCGACCCTCGCCCTCGAGACCTTCGAACGGCATCGGTTCATCGAGATCGAACCGGAGTTCCTGCCGGTCGAGCACCTGCATCAGCATGAGATCGTGACGCCGGTGCCGGAAGCGGGCCAGCGCAGCGCGAACCGTCTCGCTGGGGACGAGCAGGTCGCTCACCACGATGAACAACGATCGGTTGGTGACCGTCGCCATCACCTGATCGACGACCTTCCCGAGATCGGTGGTGTCGTCGACCGGCTCCGTCGCGAGCGTCCGGACCACGCTCCGCCAGGTGTTCTTCGCGTTGGATCGCTTCACCTGGGCGCGAATGCCGTCCGCGAAGACCGCGAGTCCGACGCGATCCCGCTGCTGGAGCGAGAGATAGCAGAGCGCCGCGCCGATCGCCGTCGCGTGGTCGAACTTCGTCCAGGTCCCCAGACGGGCGGAGGCGTCGGTCCCGCCCCACCCCTGTTTCACGCGAAGCGTTCCGAACCGCATCGAGGCCGACGCGTCGACCAGGATCACGACGTCGAGATTCGTCTCCTGCTGGTACTGCTTGAGGTAGAGCTTGTCGCTGCGTCCGAAGACCTTCCAGTCGAGGTGCTTGAGGTCGTCGCCCGGCACGTACTGGCGGTGCTCCGCGAATTCGACCGCGAGCCCCTGGTACGGAGAGCGATGCATCCCGCTCATCACGCCTTCGGCGATCATCCGCGCACGAAGCTCGAAGGACGTCAGCTGTCCGATCGTCGCGGGTGCGAGGTACTGCTCGGCGCGGAGGCCGGCCGAATCCGGGTTCGAATCGGTCAACGAGATCTCCGGATCTGAAGACGCGACGGATGCCGCGGCGTGGTTCGGTCGAGCATCCGCATCAACGACTCACGGAATCGAGCGTCGCCCGGGTGTCGGCGTCGGCCTCGTCGACCGGGGTGGTCTCGAGAAGACTGCGAACCACGTCGTCGGTCGTGATGCCGTCGGCTTCCGCGTTGAAGTTGGTGATGAGTCGGTGACGAAGGACGGGCAGCGCCACGGCCTTGATGTGCTCGGGGGTCACGTGGGAGGAGCCGCTGATCAGCGCCTTGGCCTTGGCGGCGAGCACCAGGAACTGACTGGCCCGGGGTCCGGCGCCCCAGGAAAGGTAGTCCCGGACGATCTCGGGCTTGTCCTCGAGGGATTCACGCACCCGCGTCGAGCGGACCAGGCGAAGTGCGTACCGGGCGACGTGCGACGCGACCGGCACCTGGCGAACGAGGTGCTGGATGCGAAGACAGTCCTCGCCGGTGAGCACCGCGTCGGCGCTGGACGCTCCGTCCGCGGTGGTGCGTTCGACGATCGCCAGCTCGTCCGCTTCGGAGGGATAGCCGACGCGGATGTTGAACATGAAGCGGTCGAGCTGGGCTTCCGGAAGCGGATAGGTGCCTTCCTGTTCGATCGGGTTCTGGGTCGCCAGGACGAAGAAGGGATTCGGAAGGGCGTGCGACTCGCCGCCGGCGGTCACCTGTCGTTCCTGCATCGCTTCGAGCAGCGCCCCCTGGGTCTTCGGAGGGGTTCGAT
>NYVS01000043.1 GCA_002684755.1 Phycisphaerae bacterium | reverse complement strand
GTCCCCGTTCGGCTGACGCCGTCCCCGGTCTTGTGATCTCGCTTCGCTCGATTCAAATCCTGTCACCCCGACTTGAAGGCCCCGGAAGCGATGCTTCCGGGGCCTTGTTTGTCGGTGTGCGGTCCGCCTTCGGCGTCCCCGGTCGGCTGACGCCGTCCCCGGTCTTGTGATCTCGCTTCGCTCGATTCAAATCCTGTCACCCCGACGATGCAGAGCCGCCCCTTCCGGGGCGGCTCTGTCGTCTTCCGGGCGTTGTCGGGACGATTCGCCTCGACGCGTCGGGCCCGAGTCAGGGGCAGACGCCCCACGTCGCGAGCACGAGGCTGAGGTCGCCGCCGCCGACGACGCCGTCTTCGTCCAGATCGTATTCCTCCGCCGCGGTTCCCCACTTCGCCAGCAGCAGACTCAGGTCGCCACCGTCGACGACCGCGTCGCCGTTCACGTCCGCCGAACACGGGGATTCGTCGGTCGAGCGACCGTGTTCGAGCAGCCACGCCACGAGCTCCCGCGCGAAGTTGCCGTTGAAGGAAGGGCCGTGACTGCCGCCCTCGATCCGCCAGAGTTCCGCGGAACCGTGTTGATCGCAGCCATCAGCGAGGATCACCCGCGACGTCTCCGCCCCCGGGATGCTTCCATCGAGGTCGATCGGAGGGCCGTTCTCCTCGACGCTCGAACAGCCGTCGTACTGGGCCCAGGTCTCGACGGACTCCATCGCCCCGGGGTAGCAGAAGATGAACGGAATGCACTGTCCCGCGTACCGGATCACATCGTCCGCGGTCCCGTGGATCTGGAGGGCGTGAACCGGTTCGCTCGGCGTGCAGTCCGAGGTGTTCGCATACGTCGCGCCGGCGAGGCTCGCGATCGAGGCGATCAGATCGGCGTGATCGCAGGCCATCCGATAGGCCATGAAACCGCCGTTGGAGTGCCCGACCACGTGGATGCTTCCGACATCGATCGAATACGTGGCCGTGATCGTCTCGATCAGGTCCCGAAGGTAGCCCGAGTCGTCGGGATTTCGATTCTCGAAGTCGCAGCAGAAATCCGTCGCGTTCCAGAAGCGACTTCCCTGGGCATCCGTGGTCCCGTTCGGCACGCAGAGCATGAATCGATCCTCATCGATCCGGCTTCGCAGATTGAAGTAGTTCTCGTGCTGGTTCCCGTTTCCGGTGTAGCCGTGGAGCGAGATCACCAGCGGAATGTCGACGCCGGGGTCGAGATCCGTCGGGAGATAGAGCGGGACCGTCCCGCGGTCGGTCGGGATCTGCTCCGTCTCCACCGCGAACGCCGAAGGCGTCCCGTGAAGAAGAGCGCATGAGACGGTGAAGAGTCCGATCGTGGCGTGTCTGGTCATCTCGATTCATTTCCGGCACGCGAGCGTGCACAGCCCCTTGGATCGCCTCGGCCCGGATCCCGAAGGCATGGGTCGAGGCGAAAATCCCTACGGTCCCAGATGCACGATGGGTTCGGGAAAAGAAGCGTTTCCCGATCCGTTTGCGAAAACGCCCCCGCCGCGAAGCGACGGGGGCGCCGAAGATTCGTCGAGATGAACTTCGAGCCGGGCGGCGATCAGCCGCCGGTGCCGTTCCACTTCCAGATCTTCACGTGATCGATCTCCATGGTGGAGGGGAACTTCGTGTCTTCACCGGGAGGGCCCGGCCAGAACCCGCCGAGGGCGAGGTTCATGATGAGGTACATCGGACCCTGCGGCATGTTCTTCCGCTCCGCTTCGGTCCTGCCGAACCGGTGGGTCTCCTTGCCGTCGACGGTCCAGACGATGCCTTCGGGCGTCCATTCCACGGCGAAGTCGTGATAGACGGTGTCGAAGTTCTCGCCGGAATGATCGTCGGTCGAGGTCTGCCCGAGGTCCCAGGGGAGGAGACCGTCACGAAGCGGACCCCAGTGGAAGGAGTGGTGGACCTTGTCCGGTTCCTTGCCGACGAGTTCGATGATGTCGATCTCCGGCGGCCAGCTTCCGTCGACGGGCAGCAGCCAGATCGCCGGCCACATGCCCTGGGTGTTCGGGAGCTTCGCCCGGATCTCCCACTTGCCGTACTTCTGCTCGAGCTTGCCTTCGGTCGAGACGTGGGCGCTGGTGAACTCCCGGTCGCCGACGCGGCGCCGGTCCGCGGTGATGTTCATCCGCTTGCGATTCACCACGACGGAGTCGGGGGCGTAGTACTGCAGTTCGCCGTTGTGGCTCCAGGCGCCGTCGGAGACGAACCATCGATTCGAGTCGGGTCGGAATCCCTCGAAACCGGGGTTCCGGATGGGGATCACCGTGGCGAGATCACCACTGGAGTCGGCCCGATTCACGACCACGTCGTCGATCCAGACCGGCTTGCCGGAGGGCGCGGAGAGGCGGACCTCGATGTCCCGCGTGCCGCGTCGGACGTCGAGGGAGATCGCGAGCGGGCCGACGCCGGTGGTTCGCCACTGATCCATCTGGCCCCAGCCGGCGTTCCGCTTGTGGGTGTCGATCGCGCGTCCACGGCGGTCGAGCTGGACGACTTCCATCACGAACGAATCCCCGGAGCCGCTCGAGCCGTTGGGAATCCTCGACCAGCCTTCGAAGGTCAGGGTGTCGCCGGCCTTCCAGCCGGTGACCTTCCGCGTGGCGGTCGCGGGACCGCCGTCACCGAGCTTGAGCGAGGCGGCGCCGGTCCGGTTGAATCGATCCGTCGTCTCGGCGGGGCCGGTCACCGTCCACCCGGGAAGGGCCGTGTCCGCCGCGGCGAGCGCGGGGTTGGTCAGGAGGTTGGTCGACTTGCCGCCGACGGTGAGCCGGGGCTTCTTGAAGAAGATCGAGCCGGACTCGGTGGTCGGCTGGATGAAGCCGAGGATGAACCGGGCCGCGACGGTGCCTTCCGGGGCCTCGACCTCCGCCTTGGTGTTCACCCACTTGTTCACGGGGATGTCGCCCTTGCCCGGATCGAAGGAACGAGCCTCGATGTGGGCGAGCGGACGACCGTCGGCGGCGAGACACTCGACCTTGGCGATCGGGAAGTTCCCGGTGCCCGAGATCGAATCGTTCGCCGGGGTCATCGCCTCGACCTGGAACCGAACCGGTGTTCCGGGGCGGATCTTGTCGAGCTGCACCACCTGCTGCATGATCGAACCGGCGTAGGGCTCGCCGAAGGGGCCCCACGACTTGAAGGCCCGTTCGTCGCCTTCGAGATCCACGGCGAGTGCGTTGTTGAAGACCGTCCAACCGATTGCGCCGCCGTCCGACGACTCGAAGGTGCCGGCGCCGGTGAGCAGGTCGAGCGGGGGGGCTTCGCGGGTCGCGGAGACCTCGTCGACCAGCAGTTGAAGCGTGCCCTTCTCGCGGGCGGGGACGAGCACCAGCGCGAGATCCGCGGAGGACGCGGACGCCGGGACCCGGGCCTCGAGCGTCGTGGTCTCCCACTTGCCTTCCCGGGCCTCGCTGATCGCGGCGGGGATCGACGCTTCGCCGACCTTCGCGCCCTTCACGTCCTTGAACTCGAGCTTGAGGACGAACGTGGCGTCCGAGGGTGGCCGGCTCATGATCCGCCAGACGGCGTTCGCCGTGACGATGTCGTTCGGCTTGATTCCGCCGCCGAGCGGGGTGAAGGCGCCGGCGTAGGCGGGTTCGGGCAGGCCGCCTTCGGTCTCGATGAGCAGGCCCCGGCCCTTTCGTCCGGTCGACTTGCTGCTGGTGCCGCCGAAGCAGGTCCAGTCCGCCAGTGCGTCGTTGCGATCCTCGAAGTCATCCTCGAAGACCAGCGTCCAGTCGTCGCGGTCGGTCGTCGAGGNGGGGATCGGTCCGGTGGTGGCGAGGGCGAGTGAAAGACAGGCCGTCGAGATGAGCAGCATTGGGATCTCCAGATGAGGGAACGAAATCCTAGCGTCCCCACCCCTCGGAAAAAAACGAACGTGGAGTCCGACTCTCGTCGGACGACCGTTCTTTTGTCGGTCGTTTCGGCCGGATCGATGTGCTAATCTCCGCACCCCCGGGAGGCTCGGGCCTCCGAGTCCCCGATCCATGCCCGCAGCGGGCGTCGAANCCCCTTGTCACCCCACGAATCAACTGGAACACCCGCTCCATGACCTTTCCTGAAAACTTCCTGTGGGGGGCCGCCGCGGCGGCNTANCAGATCGAGGGCGCGGCGTTCGAAGGCGGNCGGGGACGCTCCGTCTGGGACGACTTCTGCGACACCCCCGGCAAGGTGGAACTCGGCCATACCGGCGCGATCGCCTGCGACCACTACCACCGCCACGTCGAGGACGTCGCGATCATGAAGGCGATGGGCCTCCACGCCTATCGACTGTCGATCTCCTGGCCCCGGGTGCTTCCCACCGGCGAGGGCGCGATCAACGANGAAGGTCTCGATTTCTACGACCGTCTGATCGACGAACTCCTCCGGCAGGGGATCACGCCGTANGCGACCCTCTTCCACTGGGACTTCCCGTCCGCGCTGTTCGAGCGCGGCGGCTGGCTCGCCCGGGACAGCGCCGCCTGGTTCGGCGCCTACACCGACGTCGTGGTCCGGCGACTCGGTGACCGGGTCAAGCACTGGATCACGCTGAACGAGCCTCAGGTCTACATCCAGCACGGGCATCGCGACGGGACCCACGCGCCGGGGCTCCAGCTTCCGTTGCAGGATCAGCTGATCGCGGCGCACAACACGATGCGGGCGCACGGTCATTCGGTGCAGGCGATCCGGGCCGCCAGTCCCGGACCCGCGGTGATCGGATACACCGGCGTCGGCGCCGCGGGNTGNCCGGTCGACCTCGACCCGGCCAANNTCGAGGCCGCGCGGCGGGCCACCAACGGCGTCGATCCCGCNCATCACTTCAACAACACCTGGTGGTACGACCCGATCTGCCTCGGAAGCTATCCCGAAGCGGGGCTCGAGGTCTTCGGGTCGGACATGCCCGACTTCCCCGACACCGACTTCGACGAGATGAACCAGCCGATCGAGTTCATCGGATTGAACATCTACCAGGGCGGCTACATCCGGGCCGGAGACGACGGCGAGCCGGTCGGGATCCCGCTCGGCGACGGTCATCCCATCACGACCTTCGACTGGCCGGTGGTGCCCGAAGCCCTTCGATGGGGACCGTTCTTCGCGCACGAGCGGTACGGCCTGCCGGTCTTCATCACCGAGAACGGACTGGCGAGCATGGACTGGGTGTCGCGGGACGGCAAGGTCCACGATCCCAACCGCATCGACTTCACGGCCCGCTACCTCGAGCAGCTTCGGCTCGCGATCGCCGACGGCGCGGACATCCGCGGCTACTTCCACTGGTCGATTCTCGACAACTTCGAATGGGCGAAGGGCTACACCAAGCGTTTCGGCCTGGTCCACGTCGACTACCCGACCGGCACCCGGACGGTGAAGGACAGCGGTGAGTGGTACGCCGAGGTGATCCGGACCAACGGGGCGTCGATCGACGCCTGAACCCGTCGTGCCCGCCNCGGTCAGCCGAGGCGAACGCCGGAATCGGTGTCGAAGAGATGGAGCGTGCCGGGCTTGGGGGCCAGCCGCATCNCGAGTCCGGCCGCGGGCACCTCGTCGAGTCGAAGCCGCGCCGTGAAGTCGAGTCCGCCGGGACCGTCGAGCATCACGTCGGTCTCGTCGCCGAGCGGCTCACAGATCCGAACCGCGAGTTCCATGCCGTCCGCGGACGGCTCGAGATGCTGCGGTCGCACGCCGAGCGTGACGCTTCGCCCCGGTTCGACGCCGGTCCGGTCCGGACCGAGGGCGAGCCTCAGTCCGTCGGGGCCTTCGAACGANCCGCCGTCCTGNGCGATCCGACCTTCGACGAGATTCATGGCGGGGGCGCCGATGAACGTCGCCACGAAGAGGTTCGACGGCTTCCGGTAGACCTCGAGCGGCGGGCCGACCTGCTGGATGAGGCCGTCCTTCATGACGACCACCCGGTCGCCGAGGGTCATCGCCTCCTCCTGGTCGTGGGTGACGTAGACGCTGGTCGTCGCGACACGTCGGTGGAGCTCCTTCAACTCGCCACGGGTCTTGTGGCGGAGTTTCGCATCGAGGTTCGACAGCGGTTCGTCGAANAGGAAGGCGGCGGGATTCCGGACCAGNGCGCGGCCGAGGGCGACACGCTGCTGCTGGCCGCCCGACATCTGTCCGGGCCGACGATCGAGCAGTTCCTCGATGCCGAGCTGGCGGGCCGCCTCCGCGATCCTGCGATCGCGCTCGTCCTTGGGAATGCCGCGTAGCTTCAACGCGAATTCGAGATTCGCGCGGGCCGACTTGTGCGGGTAGAGCGCGTAGTTCTGGAAGACCATCGCGATGTCCCGATCCTTCGGCGCGACGTCGTTCACGACCCGGTCACCGATCCGGATCTTTCCGGAGGAGATCTCCTCGAGGCCGGCGATCATTCGGAGCAGCGTGCTCTTGCCGCAGCCCGAAGGACCGACCAGGACGAGAAACTCGCCGTCCGCGATCTCCAGCGAGCAGCCGCGGACGGCATGCGCGCCGCCCGGGTAGACCTTTTCGACGTCGGTGAGGCTGAGTGAGGACATCCGAGGATTGTACGTGCTTCCGAGTCCCCGATACGCGGACGGAACCCGGTCCGTCGCACGGCTCAACGGAGTCGNGGGTCCGGATATCCGTCGGGGCGGGAAGNGGTNCCGGNAAGCGGAAGNGGGGAGGGATCGAACGCGTGAAACCGCTACCATCACGGATGCCGAAAGCGATCCGATCATGACCACCGACCTCAAGACCATCTCCCGCCGATCCGCCCTCGGCCTCCTCGCCGCGGGTGCCGCCGGCTACGCCGCGTTCGGCCCGGAACGANGTCGTCTCCGGCGCGACGGCCGGATCGTGCTCGACTANTGGGAGAAGTGGACGAGTCACGAGGCCGCGGCGATGCAGACCGTNGTCGATCGATTCAACGAATCCCAGTCGGGGATCTTCGTCAACTACCTGACGATGGGGGGCATCGATCAGAAGGCCAAGGTCGCGATCGCCGCGGGTGATCCGCCCGACGTGCTGGGACTGTGGAANCGGAACCTCCCGTTCTTCTCCCAGTGCGGCGCGATCATGCCGCTCGACGGTCTTCGTGACTACGGCATCGACGAGTCGACGTACGCGAAGGCGGTCGGTCCCCTGGTGTTCCGCGGTGGCCGACAGCTCGCCGCGCCCAGCACGCCGAGTTCCATCGCCCTCTACTACAACAAGGCGATCTTCCGGGAGGTCGGACTCGATCCCGACGCCCCGCCGCGCACCATCGAGGCGTTCGACGAGGCGATCGATCGACTGACGATCCTGGACGACGACGGCAACGTCGAACGAGCCGGATTCCTGCCCACCGATCCCGGTTGGTGGTCCTGGTGCTGGGGCGGGTTCTTCGGCGGTCACCTCTACGACGAACGGACCGGACTGGCGACCGTCGATTCGCCGCCGAACATCGCCGGTTACGACTGGTTCCAGAGCTTCCCGAAGCGGTGGGGGCTCGACAAGCTCCGACGGTTCCAGGGCGCTCCGATCGACAACCCGTCGCCGTACCGGAACTTCTTCAGCGGCCGGCTCGCGACGACGATCCAGGGGCCGTGGCTGCCGAAGTTCATGGACATGGAACTCGGCCCCGGCGTCTTCGACTACGGCGCCTGCCCGTTCCCGGTGCCCGAGGCGCTGGCGGACCAGCCGCCCTACGGCCCGATCGAAGCCGACATCCTCGTGATCCCGACCGGGGCCCGGAACCCGGAGGCTTCCCTCGAGTTCATCGCCTTCACCCAGCGTCCCGAGAACATCGAGACGCTCTGCGCGGGACATGCGAAACCGTCCCCGCTCGCGGTGTCGAGCGAAGGATTCATCCGCGACCATCCCAACACGGCGGTCGCGGTCCACGAGGAGATCCTGCAGAGTCCGAACGCCTACACCACGCCGTGGATCACCGGCTGGGCGGAGTTCGGGATGGCGCTGGGCGCGGGGCTCGACCAGATCTGGAACCTGAAGAGTCCTTCCGCGGCNGGCCCGCTCGGCGAAGTGCAGGTCGAGGCCGAGGAGATCCTGCAGCGGGAACACGAGCGTCGCCAGCGGCGGAACCAGCCTGATCCCTGGGAGACCGCATGAGGCACGACTCCCTCGGCACGGGACTCCTCTGGATCGGCCCCTGGCTCCTCGGCTTCCTCTTCTTCACGGTCGTGCCGGTGTCGCTCGCCCTCTACTACGGGTTCACGGACTACACGCTGCTCGAAGCGCCGATCCCGGTCGGCACNCAGAACTACGAGCGGATGTTCGACGACGAGATCCTCGGGACCGTGCTGTGGAACACGGCGGTGTTCGGGGTTCTCTCGATCGTGCTGGGAACCATCGTCTCGATCTCGCTCGCGGCGCTGCTCTCCAAGCCCGCTCGATTCCAGTCGTTCTGGCGGGCCGCGGTCTTCGCGCCGTCGGTGCTTCCGCTGGTGGCGATCGCCGTCATCTTCAAGCTCGCCTACGACCCCGATCCCGAAGTCGGACTGGCCAACCAGATCATCGAGTGGTTCACCTTCGGACTCGTGCAGGGACCGAACTGGTTCGGCAGCGGCTTCTGGGCGATGACCGCGCTGCTCCTGATGAGNCTCTGGAGCGTCGGTCCGGCGGTGGTGATCTACCTCGCCGGTCTGCGGGACGTNCCGAAGCAGCTGCACGAAGCCGCCTCGATCGACGGCGTCGGACCGATCGGCCGGTTCTTCCACGTCGTGCTGCCGATGATCTCCCCGGTGATCCTGTTCAACGTGATCATCGGCGTCATCAACGCGGCCCAGGTCTTCGCGGTCCCGCTGATCATGACCGGTGGCGGCCCGGAACGGTCGACCTACTTCCACTCGATGTACGTCTACGACCAGGCCTTCAANTTCGGCGACATGGGCTANGCCTCGGCGCTGGGCGTGCTCCAGTTCGCGATCATCCTCGCCCTGACCGGCATCGTCCTGCTCGCCGGTCGCCGACTCGTCTACTACCGCGGCGCCTGAACCGTCCTCCAGAGATCCGACTCCGATGAACTCCGCCACCACCAGCAACCCGCCTCGCCTCGCCGGACTCCGTGTCCTGCTGTACGCGATGTTGTCGCTGGTGGCCCTGACCGCGTTCCTTCCGATCATCTACATGGTCGGATTCTCGACCGGACTTCCCGATCCCAGCGCGTCCTTCGGGACCGGCGGNATCGGCGAGACCGTCGGCCGGACCGTCGACAACTACCAGACGGTGCTCACCGACGAGAACACGGACATGCCGTTGTATCTCCGGAACACCCTCATCATCGCCATCCTCGGCGTGGGGGGGACGGTGATCTCCAGCGCGATCGTCGCCTACGGATTCTCCCGGGTTCGNTGGCGGGGTCGAGGGCCGGCGTTCATCGCGATGCTGGCGACGATGATGATCCCGTTCCCGGTGGTCATGGTGCCGTTGTTCGTGATGTTCCGCGAAGTGGGCTGGATCGGGACCTTCGCACCGCTGTGGGTGCCGGCCTGGTTCGGGAACGCGTTCAGCATCTTCCTGCTGCGACAGTTCTTCATGACCCTGCCGCGCGAACTCGACGATGCGGCGCGGATCGACGGGTGCGGACACGTCCGGAACTTCCTGTACATCATCCTCCCGCTCTCGAAGCCGGCGCTGCTGGTGGTGGCGCTGCTGCACTTCATGTTCGTGTGGAACGACTTCCTCGGCCCGCTGGTGTTCCTGACCCATCGCGATCAGTTCACCCTCGCCCTCGGACTCCAGCTCTACCTGTCGAAGCTCGGGCAGACNCCGTGGAACCTGCTGATGTCCGCGACCGCGATCATGACCGCGCCGGTGCTGCTGCTCTTCCTGATCGCCCAGCGCACCTTCGTCGAAGGCATCTCGACCGCGGGCACCAAGGGCTGATCCNCGGGAANCNCCGCNCCGAGGCGGTGTAGACTCNNCCGCGGGTGATGGGCGTGAACGACGACCCNGACGAGNCGCTCGTCCGGGCCCGNGNCAGGAGCCGAACATGGGTCTCAAGTTCCTTCTCGCATCCCTGCTCTCCTTCGCCGCGGTCGGCAAGCGACCGGCGATCGAGGATGTCGAAGCCTTCGAACGTGGNNNCGTGACNNTCGAGATCGACGGNNCGCCNCGGTCGTTTCCGTACCGTCTNCATCGCCCCNCGTCCGCGAGCGCCGANCGACCGCTCCCACTCGTCGTGTTCCTGCACGGTNCCGGNGAACGAGGNNNAGACAACGTCAGCCAGCTTCGTCACTTCCCCGAACGCTGGGTGCGTGAACCGCATCTCGGTGCCCGNCANCCCGCATTCGTGCTCGCGGTCCAGTGTCCGGACGGCGANGACTGGGGCGGTGTCGTNGAGCCGGGNGCCGACGTNTGGCGGGCCGGNGGCACCGNCACGTCGCCCGCGATGCAGGGGGTGGAGAAGTTGCTCNGCGAANTCGCGGCGNGTCCCGAGGTCGACCGGTCGCGGATCTATCTGACGGGGCTCTCGATGGGTGGCTTCGGCACCTGGGAGCTGCTCTCCCGGCACGCGGACTGGTTCGCCGCGGCGGTGCCGATCTGTGGCGGTGGTGATCCACGCCACGGGAAGGTGATCGCCGAGTCGGGCGTGCCCATCTGGAACTTCCACGGCACCGCGGACCGGGACGTCCTGATCCGGGAGTCCCGTGGCGTCGTCGAGGCGATCCGGGCCGCGGGGGGCCGAGTGGGCCANACCGANCTNCCGGACGTCGGCCATGACGCCTGGTCGCACGCCTACGGGCCGAACGGGGCGATCGACTGGATGTTCGCGCAGCGGCGTCCGGCCGCCGAGGCGACACCGGCACGATGAGGTGTCGCCTCCACTTCGTCACCGTGGTCCTGGGTCTCACGCTGCTGCAGGCCGCGGCGGCGGCGGACGTCCGCCCGAACGTCGTGATCATCATGACCGACGATCAGGGGTTCGGAGATCTCGGAGTGCAGGGGCATCCGATTCTCGAGACGCCGCGGATCGACGCCCTCGCCGCGGAGAGCGCGACGCTCGAGGCCTTCTACGTGCATCCGGTGTGCACGCCCACGCGGGCGGCGCTCCTGACCGGACGGCATCCCCAGCGGACCACCGCGTTCGACACCTGGATCGGGCGCGCGATGCTGGGCCCGGAGGAGATCACGATCGCCGAGCGACTCGGTGCGGCGGGATACGCCACCGGAATCTTCGGCAAGTGGCACCTGGGCGACTGCCCGCCGATGCGACCGGGCGACCAGGGATTCGACCGGTCGGTCGTCCACCGGGGCGGCGGCATCGCCCAGCCCGCGGACCCCGAAGGCGGGGANGGTCGCTACACCGATCCGATCCTGCTGCGGGACGGCGTGCTCGAATCCTTCGAGGGCTGGTGCACCGACATCTACGTCGACGAGATGATCGACTGGATGGACGATCAGTCGGNACCGTTCCTCGCGGTGCTCACCACGAATGCGCCGCACGGCCCGTTCCACGACGTGCCTCCCGCCGAACTGGCCGACTACCAGTCCCGCGACCTGGACCGCACGGGCGCCTCGAACCTCGATCGAATGGCCCGGATCCTCGCGATGGATGCGAACCTCGACCGGAACGTCGGCCGGGTGCTCGATGCGATCGACGTCGCGGGGGTGCGGGACGACACGATCATCNTCTACCTGCACGACAACGGTGCCGATCACGACGGCTTCTCGGCGGGCCTTCGCGGACGCAAGGGGACCGTCTTCGAGGGCGGGGTCCGGTCGCCGTTCTTCATTCGCTGGCCGGGCCGGTTCGAGCCGGGCACTCGCCAAGGCGTGATCGGCATGCACCTCGACGTCGTTCCGACCGTGCTGGAGGCGTGCGGCCTCGGGATTCCGGACGTGGGACTCGATGGGCGAAGTCTGTTCNGCGCGCTCNAGCGCGACNCGGGTNGAGCNGGCCCCGATCCGGATCGAACCGTGGTGGTCCAGGCGCATCGCGGCGACGCGCCCGTCCGNTGGAGCAACGTCATGGTGCGNTCGGGTGACTGGAAACTGGTGAACGCCTCCGGCTTCGGTCGCGAACTCGAGCCCGGCGTGGCGCCGCCGCTCGACCTCGAACTCTTCGACCTGCGATCCGATCCCGGGGAACAGGTCGATCTCGCCGATCGACGTCCGGACATCGTGACCAGACTGAGTGACTCACTACGAGGCGTGGTTCGGCGATGTCTCGCGGGGCGACGCGGATGCCTACCTCCCGCCGTCGATCCGTCTCGGCGCGACGCCGGAGCCGGTCTGGCTCACGAGGCAGGACTGGCGACGAACCCGGCGGGGCGGTTGGGGAGGTCGTTCGAGCGGCGTCTGGTGGGTCGAGGCCGACGATGCGGGGCCGTACCGCATCCGCGTGCGATCGCTGNCGGATCAACCACGGCCCAAGGCGATTCGCGTCGAGTTCGATGGTCGGCCGTTGACGNGATTTCCGATCGAGTCCGAAACCGGATCGATGATCTCGGGGCCGGTCGGGATTCCCGCGCGGCGAGGNCGTCTGTGCGTGGTCGTCGAGGACGAGGCGGGGGAGTACGGTGCCTATCAGGTGGAGATTCGACNCGAGCGTCGATCANCCCCGGAGACGCCGCCACCGAGNGTCGGGCATCAGCCCGCCGGCGATTGATCCGCGGCCGCCCATCGAGCGGACGTGAAGGTCGCCATCGCGGGAATCAGACTTCCTCTTCTTCCTCTTCTTCTTCTTCTTCTTCTTCTTCTTCTTCTTCCTCTTCCTCTTCGGCGTCGTCGTCCGCGTCGTCAGCGACCTTCTTCGGGCCGTCGCCCAGCAGGAAGAGCCAGAACGACCAGAGGCCGAGCAGGCCCGTCCCCACGGTCACCGCCACGAGTGGCCAGCCGGGCCAGCCTTCCTGGATCCAGGTGGTGATCGCGCCGCCGGCGAACGCCAGCATCACGAGCATGCTGGTGATGATCGCGAAGCCTCGGGCCCGGCGGTTGCCCGCGCCGATCAACAGCGTCACGGCGAGTCCACCCGCGAGGAAGCCGAGGCTGCGGAGCAGGAATCGGTCGGGTGCGACCACTGGCGCGACGTCGTCGGCGGTCGAGGGCGGTGTCATCGTGATGGCGTCGGCGGCCAGCCAGGGAAGACGCTCGTCCGGGGCGAGGCCGCACGCGACGACCAGCAGGATGAGCACCGTCGCCGAAGCGGTCAGGCACAGGAATCGGGATCGAAGCATGAATGGAGGCCCTCCCCGAAGATATCGGTCTGGACGGCCCTCGGGCTTTGCGATCCGTGGGCTTCCNACCGGCAGGATCTTCTTCGGGACGTGCGGTCGGCGATTTCACGTTGGTGGAGTTCGATCGTTCCTCTAGNATGCAGCGACCGAGATCACGATCGATGATGAACTTCCNAGACATTCCGCGTNGAGTCNTCCGCCGGCTNCGCGGGCCGAGACGGAACTANCTTCGGATGTTTCGCCGGATCCACGGTCGCGNNCCGAATCTCGAGGATCCGGTCGANGCGATCGACAAGATGGCGTGGCTCGTTCTGCGGGCGGATCTCTCCTCGATCCGGCATCTTGCGGACAAGTACGAGGTCCGGGACTTCGTGCGACCGCGCATCGGCGAGTCGTATCTCGTACCGCTGCTGGGGATTCATGGGCGGTTCGCGGACATCGATCGGGCATCCCTGCCCGAGTCCTTCGTGATCAAGTGCACGCACGGCTGNAAGTGGATCGAACGCGTGGCCGACCGCGATGCGGCGGACTGGAACGCGATCGGCCGCCGAATGGAGAAATGGCGCCGCAAGGACTACTCGCGAGTCTGGGGGGAATCCCTCTACCGCGGTCTCGAAGGGCGGCTGATCATCGAACCCTGGTTGGGTGGCCCGGGTGGCGGTCTCGAAGACGTCAAGATCTTCGTGGACCGGGGAACGCCCCTCGGTGGAATCGTGCACACCGCGGACGAGCCCTCGATCTACACCGGCTACGACCGGCACGGCGAAGTCGTGCTTCCAAGAACGGTCGAAGGCGGCGATCCACCGCCGCCCGACCACTACGGCGAATGCCTCGANCTCGCGGCCGTCCTCGGNCGCGGGTTCCCNGCGGTACGNGTCGATTTNCTCGTGCTCGACGGCCGGATCCATGCCGGTGAGATGACGTTCCTNACNGGNGCGGGNCTNCACNNNACNCTGCCGGGGCCGGCCTACGCNGGTTCCTTCGANCCNCGNGAGTTCGATCGCCGNCCGATCCTNCNNGNGNGNTGAGGCGTCCGNCGNGNACGNNGCTCGATTCAGTCNACGAGGCCCGGGGCGAAGCCTCGTCGCATCGCGTTCTCGGTGATGCAGCGCGGTTCGACGAAGTGCATGAGGTAGTCGCGTCCGCCCGCCTTCGTGCCCACGCCCGACATGCCGAATCCGCCGAAGGGCTGGCGACCGACGAGGGCGCCGGTGATGCCGCGATTCAGGTACAGGTTGCCGACGCGATAGTCCCGACGGGCTCGGTCGAGGTGACTCGGCTTTCGACTGAAGACGCCGCCGGTCAGCTTGTATCGGGTGGAGTTCGCCAGTTCGAGGGCGGCGTCGAAGTCCTTGACCTTCATGACCGCGAGAAGCGGACCGAAGACCTCCTCGTTGGCGAGGCGGTGGTGGGGTTCGATCCCGCTGATCACCGTCGGGCTCGCGTACGGAAGGCCGACCTCGTCCTCGAGCCCCTGCGGGATCGGAAGCGAGATCTCGAGCCGTCCCTCTTCCGAGCCGATCGCGATGTACTGCTCGACCTTCCGCTTCGCGTCGAGATCGATCACCGGTCCGACATCGGTGCCGGATCGGAGCGGGTTCCCGACCACCAGGGTCCGCGTCGACTCGACGAGTCGCTCGAGGAAGGTGTCGTAGGCCGTCTCGACGACGATCGCGCGGCTGCAGGCGGAGCACTTCTGTCCGCTGAATCCGAACGCGGAATGTCGGACGCCGAGCACCGCTTCGTCGAGGTCGGCGCTCGCGTCGATGATCGTGGCGTTCTTGCCGCCCATCTCGCAGACGACCTTCTTCACGTGGGCCTGGTCGTCGGCGGTCACGCCGGCGGCCTGGAGGATGTCGAGGCCCACCGCCATCGAGCCGGTGAACGCGATGATCGCGGTCCGCACGTCGCGGACCAGCGTCGCACCGACCGTCTCCCCGGGGCCGGCGAGGAACACGCAGGCGTCGGCCGGGCAGCCGGCCTCNANCAGGATCTCGTGCAGGATCTTCGCGATGCCCGGCGTCTGCTCCGCCGGNTTCATGACGCAGGTGTTTCCGCAGACCAGCGCGGCGGCGGTCATGCCNGCGCAGATCGCGAGCGGGAAGTTCCAGGGNCTGATNACCACNGCCACGCCGCGGGGCTGGTGNACGATCTCGTCGATCTCGCCGATGAACCNGCCCAGNCGNCGNGGNTCGAANAGNCCGANCGACTCCCGNGCGTAGAACTCGCAGAAGTCGATNGCNTCGCAGACGTCGGCGTCCGCNTCGNNCCANGGNTTNCCGCTCTCNCGGATGATGANNCCGCTCANTTCGTCNCGGCGTCGTCGCATGATNCCNGCGGCCNTNACCAGCACCGCGGCCCGTTCGCGGACCGGNGCGTCNCGCCAGGCGGGGAANGCGGCGTGGGCCCGNTCGATCGCCCGGGTGGCGTCGGCTTCGGTGCCGTCGTTCGCGACCNTCGGNACCACGGCGTCGCCGATGGCGCGGGCGAAGGTCTCNCGCTGGTCCCGGGATGCGAAGTCCCGCATCGGTTCGGTGAAGAACGGCCGGCCGTCACCGACGGCCGGGTCGTGATCCGACAGGGCGTGGCGTTCGGGAGCGCCTTCGATCCGTCGCACGCCGGGGTCGGTGGCGAAGTCGAGGTGCGGCGACGCGAGAAGCGTCGAGGCGTCGGCGTTGTCCATGAATCCCGCGCGGAGCCACGACTCGTTCGACGTGTTCTCGAGCAGCCGGCGGACGAGGTACGCCATGCCGGGGATCATCTCGCCGACCGGGACGTATTCGCGGACGCGGAANCCCATCTCGTTCGCGGCCTGCTTCAGTTCGGGGGCCATGCCGTAGAGCATCTGCAGTTCGAGGGCGGACTTCGGAAGATCCGCCTTCTCGAGCTCGGCGATCGCGGCCGCGATGGATCGGGCGTTGTGGCTGCCCAGGGCGAGCTTCACGCCGCCTTCCTCGGCGGTGCGGGGCGTCGCGTTGATGAAGGCCCGGGTCATCCGTTCGAAGCAGGCGTCCGAGTCGGACTTCCGGCTCCACACCGGGACGGGCCATCCCATCTCCTCGGCGTGGATCGTCTCGTAGTCCCAGTAGGCGCCCTTGACCAGTCGCACCGTGACCTGTCGGCCGGTTCGCTTCGACCACTCGATGATCCGGGCGGCGTCGTCGTCGCCGGAACGCAGGTAGGCCTGCATCGCGAGTCCGGCGGTGAAGTCGATCTCCTCGCAGCATCGCATGAAGAGTTCGAGGGTCAGGTCCTTGAGCGCGAACTGCTCCATGTCGAAGTTGACCAGGACGCCCTTCTCCTTCGCCTTCAGGAGCAGGGGCCGCAGGGCTTCGACCAGGCCGTCGATCGATCCTTCGGTGTCGATCGGATCCGTCTTGGCGTAGAGCGAGCTGATCTTGATCGAGACGTTGGTGCGGGGGACCACGCCGAGATGGTCTCGCTCCAGTCGCTCGTTCACCGGCCACGCGTCGACCGCATCCGGGAGGTTCGCGATGAGATCCATGTACTTCGCCCGGTAGGCCTCGGCCTCCTTGTCGGAGACGCACGCCTCGCCGAGGAGATCGACGCTGAACGCGAGGCCCCGCTTCCAGAGCTTCCGAAGCATCGGGAGCGCATCCGCGGCGTCGGTGCCGGCGATGAACTTCTCCGCCATGCCGGTGATCTGCTTCGCCATCGTCTTCGCAAACATGGTCTTCGCGACGCCGCCGGCCTTGACCGCGAGGTCCATTCCGGGCGGGGGGGTGACGCCGGGCTGGGAGAGGTAGTCGACGAGATGGTCGTGGATCTGGTCGGGCGTCCGAAGCATCGGAAAGGCGTCGACGAACCGGAACAGCTGGACCTTGAACGCCTCGTCCTGCATCGCCCAGTCCATGAGCTTGTCGGACCAGAACGCGGCGTTGAGCAGTCCGGCCTTGCCGCCCCGGGCGAGCTCGAGGTATTCCGCGCCGATCTCCAGGATGCGACGTTCGACCGCGGGGTCGGGGGGGGTGATCGCCCGGCCGCGGTCGACGGCGACGTCGGTGGGAATCGACACCGGCGGCGCGGGCGCCGGCGGGGCGGGAGGGGTCTTGCTTCGAGAGAAAAAGGCCATTCGACGACGTCTCCATCACGGCCGCGGCGGACGGCGCGCGGGACGTCGATTGTAGCGGAGGCCCGGTTCCGAGTATCGGTTTCCGTCGGGACTTCGAGGAGGTCGTCGCCGCCCTCCCCGGGTCTCAGCGACCCGTGGCGAACTGGCGGACGACCTTGTCGTAGACCTGGCCGCACCGGGTGGCGGCCCCGTCCCAGGTGAGGGCGCGGATCTCGAACTGGCCGTTGTCCTTGAGGGCCTTCCGCAGCGGTGGATGTCGGAGGACGGCCACGATCTTGTTGGCCATCTCCTCGACGTCCCAGAAGTCGACCTTGAGGGCGTGGGTCAGGACCTCGCTCACCCCGCTCGACTTCGAGATCAGGGCCGGGACGTCGTGGCTCATCGCCTCCAGCGGGGCGATGCCGAAGGGCTCGCTCACGCTCGGCATGACGTAGAGATCGGCGAGGGAGAAGACCCGCTTGATGTCGCCACCGCGAAGGAAGCCCGTGAAGAGCACCTTGTGGCCGATGCCCATGTCGGCGGCCATCTCGATCATCATCGAGGCGAGGTCGCCGCTGCCCGCGACCACGAACTTCACGTCCTCCATCACGTCGAGCACCCGCTTCGCGGCCTGCACGAAGTATTCGGGGCCCTTCTGCATCGTGATCCGACCGAAGAAGAGGACGATCTTGTCCTTGGACGTGATGGCCTTCACGCCCTTCTCGACCGGATCGAGTTCGACGCCGTTGTAGACCACGTCGACCTTCGAGGGCGGGATGCCGTACCGCGCGACGCACAGGTCCTTGGTGAGCTGACTCACCGCGATGACCTGCATCGCGCCGTGCATGCCGCGGCGCTCGATGTTGTAGACCGCCTGATTCACGTGCTCGCCCGATCGATCGAACTCCGTCGAGTGGACGTGGACGACGAGGGGCTTCCCGGTCAGCCGTGCGACCGCGAGGCCCGCCGGGTAGGTCAGCCAGTCGTGGGCGTGGATGACGTCGAATTCGGTCCGCTTCGCGACTTCGAGGCAGAATCGGGCGTAGGCATGGGCCTGGCCGATCAGATCGCCGCCGTAGTCGGCCGCGTTCGTCTGTCGCGCCGCCATCGCCGCTTCCTCGGGATCGCGTTCCGGGATCGCGCTTCGCAGCGCCATCGACTCGGTGATCACGGTGGGATCGCCGAGACCGCCGGCTTCGATGAGCGTCTCGATCCGGCGATCGTCGATCTCGTATTCCTCGAGGATCCGCCGCCAGGTCGCCTCCTGCTCGCGGTAGACGGACTTCACCTCGACGGGCAGGTCGACGAAGGAGGTGTGCTTGAATCGCTGCCGGATCTCCCGGACGACTTCCACGAGACGCTGTTCCGGTGAACCGGTCGAGACGGACCTGGTGGTCGTCTCCGTCGTCGTGGTGGTGGGTCGGTTCCGTTCGAACTCGGGGAGCGTGGCGCCCATGTCGCTCGACGGACTGACCAGACTCAGGTGCGCGGAGTCGTCGGATTCCGACGGCACGCTCTTCGGAAGGACGAAGGTCGTCTGCATGCCCGCCCGGTCCATCGCTCGCGTGAGTCCGTGACAGGCGGTGCCCAGACCTCCGGTGATGAAGGGGGGGAACTCCCAGCCGAGCATGAGGACGCGCTTGCCGCTCATGCGAATCGACATTCGGTCTGTTGTTGCCGGGACTCACTCATCTTCGGTCTCTCCGGCGACGTCGCCGAGCTCTCGAAAGGTCGCTTCGTACGCAAGCAGCCAGATGGTCGCCGCGTCGTCGGGATCGCCTTCGCCGACCGGGACGTCGTTCTCGAAGGTGTAGAGGAAGTCGTCGCTCCGGAAGTGACGGAACGTCGTCACCGGCACGCGATCGACCGGCCATTCGAGCTCGTCGAGGGATTCCTCCAGCAGCTCCTCGAGCGAGTCGCTCGAGTGGTAGAGCTCGGCCTCGACGGATTCGCTGAGCCATCGGTCCGGCGTCTCGAACCGGACGATGTGCCCGTCGCCCGACGGGGCGAAGACGTAGTACGCGTCGCTCTCGACGTCGCGGGCGCGGCACCGGATGCAGGTTCCGTCGGAATCGACGGAGGCGAAGGCATTCGATTCGCGAAGGCGATCGGCGATGTTCTGGAGGCGGAATTCGGTGGTCACGTTCGGTCGGATTTCGAGTCGGGGTCCCGACGGCCCGAGGAGTCGCACTCCTTCGGGTGACGCCGCTGAATCGGGAGAATCATAACCGGCGACGTGTCTTTCGGCCGGTTCCGCCACCCTGCTCGGTTTCGGTCGTAGGATGTTCGCGTGACCGACACGGAACCCTGGACGACTCGCCGACTTCGGACCTGGATCCGGGATCACCTCGCCGCCCGCGAGGTCGACTCCCCGGCGGTCTGCGCCGACCTTCTGCTCGCCGCGGCCCTGGGGGCCGAGCGGCTCCGGCTCTACATGGAGCCCGACCGGGTCGCCACGGACGAGGAACGAAGCACGCTCCGCGACTGGGTTCAGCGAGCCTCGGTTCATGAACCGGTCCAGTACCTCGTCGGCGAGAGCTGGTTCCGGGGACTCCGGATCGAGGTCGATTCCTCCACGATGATTCCGAGGCCGGCGACGGAGACGCTCGTCGAAGTCGGACACGGTCGAATCACGAGAACCGACGCAAAGGCGAAGATCCTCGATCTCTGCACGGGAACGGGCTGCATCCCGATCGCGCTCCTCACCTCGCTGGATCGGCCGCATCGAGCGGCGGCCCGGTTGGAAGAGGCCGACGCCGTGGCTCGCGCAGATTTCGCGCGGCTTCGGGCGGCCGTCGGCGTGGAGGCGAGCGACGCGACGACCTCGCCGGAGNCNGCTCCCGNGGCNGAANCCGAGGCCGGGATCGAGGGGGATGCCGGTGGCTCAGGATCGCCGGATCATGTTTCGCTGGAAGCGGGGGCGGCGGTGGTNGCCACCGAACTGGTGGCCGAGGCGGTCGCGCTTGCGAATCGGAACGTCGCGACGCACACCTACTCGGACCGNATCGAGGTTCGTCAGGGGTCCCTGTTCGACGCCCTCCGCCCGGAGGAGCGAGGGACCTTCGATCTCATCGTTTCGAATCCGCCCTACATCAGCGACGCCGAATTCGAGAAGTGCCCGCCCAACGTCAAGGACCATGAGCCGGCCACGGCCCTTCGTGGCGGTGCCGACGGACTCGATCTCGTCCGCCGGATCGTGGCCGAGGCGCCGACCTGGCTGGCACCCGGCGGCGGGCTNGCGATCGAGATCCAGTACGACCAGGCCGAACGCGTCCAGGCGTGCTTCGCCGAGGCGGGCTTCACCGATGTCCGGCTCGATCGGGACGCGGAGGACCTCGACCGAGTGGTGTCCGGTCGCCTCGCGGGCGGCTGAATCTTCAAGTCATCTCGGGTTCAAGTCATCCGGGCTTCAAGTCATCCGGGCTTCAAGTCATCCGGGCTTCAAGTCATCCGGGCCTCGTCTCGATGCCTCGAGACGAGGTCGGTCAGTCGCCGTCTTCCGAGACGGAGGCGAAGGACTTGTGGATCTCCTCGATCANCTGCGTCACCTGGAACGGCTTGAACAGGAAGGCTTCGAGCCCTTCCTGGCTCGAACGCACGATCGAGTGATGAGGGTCGTAGCCGAACCCGGTCATGAGGATCACGGGAAGAGGCTGGTCGAGTTCCTTCGCGGCGCGGAACACTTCGTAGCCGTTTCGATCCGGCATCCGNACGTCGGAGATCACCAGGTCGAACCGGGTCTTGCCCGCNTCCATGGAGGCGATCGCGCCCGATCCGTCCTCGTGGGCCTCGACCGCCGCACCACGGCGTTCGAGAATCCGGGTGATCGCNTCGCGGATGGTGGCTTCATCGTCCGCCACCAGCACGCTTCGACCCTTGAGCACGGGATCGTCGATGGCGTCTTCGTCGTCGCCGGCGCCGAGAATCGTCTGCGGCCCGGAGGTGCAGGCGAGCACGCGGGAACGCACCGATTCCACCGAGGCGATGATCGCGTCGAGCTTCTCGGCCATGGGCCCGTCGCCGACGTATCCGGCGCGGAGTTCGGCCGCGTTCCGGGTGATCGACTCCAGCGGCTGGTTCATCTCGCCCAGCACGGTGCTCGAGAAGTTGTGATTCGTCGTGTATCGCTCGACCACCAGCATGTCGAGGATGTTGATCGCCATCGCGACGTACCGGCCGTAGAGCTCGACGATCATCTGATCGCGTTCATCGAAGGCGTCGACCCGGTTGCTTTCGACGTTCAAGACGCCGACCACGCGGTCGCGGAGCTTGAGCGGAACCGTCAGGCTGCTTCTCGCGTCGGGAATGCCGGTCACGTAGAGCGGGTCCTCGCGGACGTCGGGGCAGACGTAGGCCTCGCCGCTCGCGGCCACCATGCCGGAGATTCCGTTCTCGGTNTTTCGCGCGAAGATCCGCTCGCCGATCGAGAGCGGCTCCATGCCCGTCCCCATGACCAGTTCGAGCTGGCCGCTGCGTCGGTCGACCAGGCGGATCTCGAAGTGCTCGAATCCGATCGAGCCGCGCATGGTCCGGATCACCTTGTCCTCGACCAGGCGGAGACGGGCGGTGACGTCGAGCGGGTTGATGGTGTCGGGATCGAGATCGAGCAGGTCGCCACCGGCGTGGTCGATCTCCTCGACGAGGAGTTCGGTTCGCTTGAGATCGGTGACGTCGCTGATCAGGGCGGCCACGGTGCGACGCGACGAATCGTCGGGCATCGGGGAGCAGAGCACCGAGTAGTGCCGGTCGCCGTGGGCGAATTCCAGGCGGGTGCTCTCGCCGTTCACCACGTCGGGATGGGCCATGAAGCCCTCGATGGCTTCCGCGGCGGCGTCGGAGAAGAGTCGGAGGAGCTCCGGGGAGTGATCCGCGAGCTGGTTGTTCATCCAGACGATCTCGCCGTGTTCCACCACCACCGCGACGCCTTCGCCGAGTCCGTCGAGGGCGGCCGTGATCCGAGGATCACCGGTCTCGGGATCTTCAGGGACGAGATCGCAGGCGGTCCGGATGAAATCGGCGACCACGTCCGGCATGCTCGCGAGGAACACCTCCGGGGCGATCCCGGGGGGGAGCACCANGCGNGCACGTGATCTGGAGTCGGCGTCGTTCATCGGCCGAGGGTTCCGGGGCTGTTGGATCGGGAAAGGGTAACGCACACCCGTCCGCAAGGAGACATCGGCCGTTGGACATCGGAGGCTGGAGCCCGACCGGTGATTCCTCGAAGCATCAGTGTCATTCGGGTGGGGGTAGGATGCGGTTTCGTCATCGTTCGAGCGGTCCGGCGTGGACCGTCGGCGGATGGAGGCCCCGGGCGGATCCACGTTCCAGATGATCCAGGCGACCGGCATCACCAAGCGCTACGGGCGGTTCACCGCGGTCCAGGGCCTCGACCTCGAGGTTCCGGACGGGGTGGTCTGCGGGCTGCTGGGGCCGAACGGTGCCGGAAAGACCACGACGATCAGAATGGTGACCGGGATGCTTCCGCCCGACGAGGGAACGCTCCGCGTCGCGGGACATCCGATGCCCGCCGGTCGGCGTCGGGCCCTCGCCCGGCTCGGATACCTCCCGGAATCGGCTCCTTCCTATCCGGAGATGCGGGTCGCTGAATACCTCCGATTCCGGGGACGCATCCTCGGGCTCGATCGCGGCACCATCCGGCGGACCGCGGACGCGGCCCTCGATGCCTGCGACCTCGCCGGCGTCGCCCGTCGGCTGGTGGGGCAGTTGAGCAAGGGATTCCGGCAACGGGTCGGGCTCGCGGCGGCGTTGCTCGGTGATCCGGCGCTCCTGGTGCTGGACGAGCCGACGGTCGGGCTGGATCCGCGACAGCTTCGGGACTTCCGTCGACTGGTGCGGCGGCTCGCCGAGGAGCGCACGATCCTGCTCTCGAGTCACATCATGCAGGAGATCGAGGCGGTCGCCGATCGCGTCGTGATCATGCATCGCGGCCGCAAGCTTGCGGACGGAACGATCGACGAGCTTCGTCGGGCGGCACCGGGTCGGAACATCGGTCGGGTGTCGATCGCGGACGATCGTCGCCCCGCGCTCGAGTCGGCGCTTCGAGCCATCGCGTCGAAGAACGACGACGCGGAGATCGAGTTCACCACCGTGTCGCCGGGCGAGCTGCGATTCGAATTCGCCGGTCCCGATCTGGGCCGGGAATGCGGCGGGGCGATCCACGCGGCGGATGGCGTCGCGATCGAACTCGGTCACGAATCACCGGGGCTCGAATCCCGCTTCCTCGAACTGCTCGATCTCGAGCGCGGATCGCAGGAAGGAGCGGCTCCATGAGAGGCGTGCTCGCCCTCGCGCGTCGCGAATTCGCGTCGACGTTCCTCGTCCCGACGGGATGGATCATCCTCGCGGGCTGGGGGATGCTGACCGCGATGATCTTCGCGTTCGTCACGCTTCGCGAGGGCGAACCGGCCACGCTTCGGGCGGTGATCTCGATCGCGGGCTGGGCGATCGCGGTGGTGAGCCCCGCGATCTCGATGCGGAGCTTCGCCGAGGAGGCGCGGCTCGGCACGCTCGAGGTCCTGCTGACCTCGCCGCTCTCCGCCTTCGAACTGGTGCTGGGCAAGTTCCTCGCCGCGGTCGGGGTGCTTCTGGTGCTCGGTCTGCCGATGCTGGTGCTCTTCGCGGTGGCGGAGGGATACGGTGATCCCGATCCCGGCGAATTCGCCAGTGGCCTGCTCGGGCTGCTGCTCGCCGGCTCGACCCTGCTCGCCCTCGGCCTGCTGATCTCGACCCGGACCTCCAGCCAGGTCGTCGCCTATCTCCTGACCTTCTTCGGGTTCTTCGCGGTGGTGATGGTCGCGAAGGGGATTCCCGCCATCGTCAACATCCTGCCGCCGGACCTGTTGAGCCCCGAGGCGACCATCGCCTGGATCGACTGGTCCGCGGGGCTCGATCCGCTTCGGCGACTCGACGAGTTCGCGATCGG
>NYVS01000042.1 GCA_002684755.1 Phycisphaerae bacterium | reverse complement strand
CGTCGTCGCTGGAGGGAAGGACGACTCGCCAACTTCGCCCGATCGGTCGTGGTGCGGACGATCGGGTGTTTCCGGCGGTGACCACGTGTGTCTCCGTGAGTGAGGCGGCGGGGTGCCGCGAAGCGTGCAATCGAAACGAATCTTCCCGCAAGGAGCTGGACACATGAACAAGCGTCGAAACAACGTCAAGCGTGGCTTCACCCTCATTGAAATCCTGATCGTGGTCGTGATTCTCGGCATTCTCGCCGCGATCATCATCCCGCAGTTCACGGATGCCGCCCAGGATGCCGGTGCTTCGAGCGCCCGCAGCCAGCTCCAGACCATGCGGAGCCAGATCGAGCTCTATCGGGTTCAGAACAATGGTGCGGCGCCCGCCGACGATGGTGCCGGTGCCGGCCCCTGGGACGAACTCGTCGACGAGAACTACATCCGTTCCGCCCCGAACTGGCCGAACGGATTCACGTCGGTCTACGACGCGGCTGCCGGTGACCTCACGCTCACCTTCGATACCGCCGTCGCGCCGGTTCCGGACGTCGACGGCAACGGGTCCAGCGAAGCGGCCGATGTGACCGCCATCGAGGCCTGGTGATCGATTGACGATGAACACCGCGGCACCTCGACCGACAGGTCGGGGTGCCGCTTCATCCATCCGCCGGCGGACGCCGGGGCCCGGATGGTCTTGGAACGAATTTCGAGCATGTTCCGGGGGAAGGGGCGTTTCGTCCCGAAAAAGGAGCATTGGGATGAGCGAACGACGTCGATCGACACCGACCGGATCATCGCGGGGTTTCACCCTCATCGAGATCCTGATCGTGGTCGTGATCCTCGGAATCCTCGCCGCGATCATCATTCCGCAGTTCGCGAGCGCCCAGAGCACTGCTCGGGCGACCGCGATGAAATCACAACTCGGCACGGTGCGCAGTCAGATCGCGGCCTGGCAGGTCCGCAACAACGGAAGCGTCCCCGGCGGCGCGTCCGGGACCGCCGAGGAGGCGATGGACCAACTCATCGAGGATGGATTCCTCACCCGGACCGTCTACGTGTCTCCCGGGTTCGTGTGGATCTGGAACCCGGTGATGGCCGAGCTGGAACTCGAGTACGACGCCACGATCGATCCCTCCATCCCCGACGCGGACGGCGACGGCGATGGTGATGCGGACGACATCTCGGTGATCCGGGCCTGGTGATGTCCGGATCCCGGTCGGAAACATCCCGATCGTCGACGAACGGGCTCGGCGCGGCATCCGTCCTCGAACGGGTCCCGCCGGTTCGTCTCTTGATCGAACTTCTGATTCTCGCCGCGGTCGTGTCGGCGTGGACCTCGGGGGCCGCGGCGAAGTTCGGAACCGATCTCGCGTTCGATCGGCCCGATCTCAAGCAGACCCAGCGATTGATGACGCTGCAGTGGATGCGGGGCGTGGTCCCCGCGGATGCGAGCGTCGTCGCGTGGTTCGCAGGCGAGGCATCCGACGATCTGATGCTCGTCTGTCGATTCGACGGCCGGGAACCGGGACCGATCTGGTCCGAGACCATGGTGCTCTGGAATCGGTCGACCGTGCCCGGGCTGCTGGTTGGAATTCCCGAGCAACCCATCGACGTTCCGTCGCCGAACGCGTCGCTCGACGCGTGGAGATTGTTCCTCATGGATGCGAGGGTGCGGATCCTCCCGTTGGAACGCGTGGGCGCGTTGCGCCGGGTGGATCCGAGCCTCCCGGCTATCGGACGACCGGTTCCGATCGATCCCTGCCTCGATTGAGCGGGGAGCGGCGGCGATTGCGCCGATCCTGCCGATCGCCACGCCCGACGTTTTTCGCGGCGAGGCAAGTCCGTCTCAGATCGGTCCGCGAGATGCCGATGTCACGATGGAAACGATCTTCCTCGAGGAACCACCATGCGACATGAACGATCCCTTCGACGTCTTCTCCTGGTCAACACGGTGCTCGCCGTGGCACTGACCTGGACCCTGTTCGTCACCGCCGGACCCCTCGTCGGTTCCGCGGAGGCCTCGGGACAGTATCGATCGACGCGTCGGACCGGACCACCCGCCGAGGCCGTCACCGGGGTCGGAAACGCGGCGGCGCGTCAGCGCAAGGAGATCATCGATCGCCTCGGCAAGGTGGAGCAGCAGCTCACCGCGATGTCGGCGACGCTCACCTCCGGGAAGGTCGGCGTCCGGATCGTCAACACCGACGAGATCTCGATCGACTACGACCGTCTCGCGGACGCGGTCCGAGCGGGCAGCAAGTGATTCGACCGCGTCGGAGCCCATGAAACGATGAAGCGACGCGCCTACACCCTCGTCGAACTCGTGATCGTGATCGCCATTCTCGGGCTCGCTGGAGCCCTGCTGGTGCCACGACTCATCAACGCCGACACCTTTTCGGTGCAGGCCGCGGTGCGATCCGTCATCGCGGATCTCACCTTCGCGCAGACCGATGCGCTCGCGATGCAGCGGATACGCCGTTTCCAGTTCCTGCGTGATGAAAACGGCCGGCTTCACGGGTACGCGATCATCGCCCCCTCCAGTCAGTCGTCGTATGACGCCGCATTCAACGCCGACAACGCCGAGTATCTCGACGATCGGACCGCCGTCGGGACCGATGGTCGTTTCATCGTCGACTTCGATCAGGACGATCGATTCGTCGGGGTGGAGATCACGGACGTCGGTTTCGGTGGCAACGACTGGGTGGCCTTCGATGCCCTGGGTGGTCCGCTCCAGGGTGGGGGGATGCCGCTGACCAGCACCGGCGAGGTCCGAATGCGCGGGGAGAGCGGGGCCTATTTGCTCCGTTTGAGTGGATTCACGGGAAAGATCACCGTCGAACGGATCGAAGAGTGATTCGGGTCCGTCGACGTTGACGTCGACCGTGGGGAGGGAGCGGTCCCTCACCAGCGACCCGGAGGCGCCCGGATGTCGATTCGATCCATCTTCAAACTCCGCCGCACGCCGCCCCTCGGCGTGGAATTCTGCGAACGCGGACTCCGGCTCGTCCAGGTCGGTGCGACCAGCGACGAGATTCGTCGCGCCGTCTTCGTCCCCTTCGAATCCAACGGCGATGTCGATCCCGGCCGGCTTCGCGCCGCCCTCCGTGGATTCCGCGGTCGTGACGCGGTCGTGGCACCGCCGCGTGCCGACATCACGGTTCGTCCGGCTCGCCTGCCTCTGCTGGTGGACGCCGAGCTTCGCGAGGCCGCTCGGTGGGAAGCCGCGGGCCTGCTTGAAATCGATGCCTCGGACGTCGTGGCCGACGCGCTGCCGCTCTCTTCCGAGACCGACGCGGAGGGAAGAACCGAAATGCTGGTGGTCGCGGCCTCGGCCAGCGGACTCGAGCAACGGCTCGCCCCGCTGATCACCGCCGGGCTTCGGCCGATCGCGCTCGAACCCGCGTTCTTCGGCGCGGGCAGGGCGTTCACCGTTCGATCCCGTCGGCAGCAGGAGCAGCACGAGATCCGAGTCGTGGTGGACGTNTCGGAGACCGAATCCTGGATCGTGGTCACCCGCGGCGATCGCCTGATGTTCGCGAAGCGGAGCGACGTGGGGGGGGCGGCGTTCGACGCCGAGCTCGCCGCCGGACTCGGCATCGAACCCGCGACCGCCAGACGCNCCCGCCTCGACGGACGCGATCGAACCCTCGACCCCGAAGTGCTCGCCGAGGTGATGACCGCCGTACGGCGGGCCGGAGCATCNCTGGCGGACGAGATCGCGATGGCCGTCCGCTACGTCACCGTGACCACCCGCCTCGGACGCCCGCAGGCGTTGCATCTCAGCGGCGAAGCGGGGGCGACGCCCGGCCTTCGCGAGACCATCGAGAGTTCGATTCCCGGGATCNCGGTCGAATCCGCGTCNTTCGTCGAACAACGGCTCGAAGCGGCATCGTCCACCGAGGATTCGACGCCNCTGGAATGGGCGGCCGCCTTCGGTCTCGCCATTCGACCGATGGCGCGACGCGGGAAGGAGGCCGCATGACGGGCCGAACCATGGATCTTCGACCGCCCGTGGTGCGACGACGCGTGGCGGATGCCCGCGAGCGGACCCGGCTGGTGCAGATCTGCCTTCTCGCCGCGATCTGCCTCTCCGCGGCCTGGTCCGCCGGAGCCTGGAGGTTGCGTGACGCGCGGGCGGACCATGAACTCGCGGTCACCCGGGCCGACGAGGTCCTTCGGGTCGAGCGTGAACTCGCCGGCATCACCGAGCGATTCGACGACGCCGGTCGACGACTCGGGGTCTGGAGGCGGTGTTCGATCCCCTTCGGCGCGTCCTCGATCCTCGCCTCGATCGCCAACGATCTTCCCGATTCAGGCACGCTCGAACGGGTCGAATTCGACGCTCCTTCCCTGATCACCAGCGCCGTCCGAGGTGGTCGAGTTCGATCCGACGCGGATTCCATGCGTCGGATCGAGGCTGAAATCGAGGGTTTCACGGCGACCGACGCGGATGTCGCGGTCTTCGTCGAGGCCCTTCGCCGAAGACCGCTGTTCCGAGACGTCCGGGTCGAGTCGACCCGGCATCGCTCCGTCGCCGATCGAACCGCCCGAGCGTTCCGAATCGTGTTCGAGATCGATCTCGAGACCGCGAGCCCGGTGATCGCGACGGCGATCGATCCGGAGGGTGACGAATGAACGGTGATCGCATCATCCAGTCCGCCCTCGGCATCGCGATCCTCGCGGCATCGGTCGCGTGGTTCGGCATCGTTCCCCTTCATGCCCGCGCGTCGGATCAGGAGGCGGAAACGGCGTCGTTGCTGGCTCGGGTGGCCGATTCGCCGATGCCGGCCGATCGTCTCGTCCCGTTTCGCGGGGAGCTTGAACGCCGGCTCGAGATGCTCCGGCAGGAGTGTCCCGCCGCCGCGGACCAGGGACCGCCGGACCTCGCCGGGATCATTCGGACGCTCTCGCTCCCCATCGACGGGGCGACCGTCATCGACCAGACCTTCACCGCGGAGCGAAGCGGACCGACGGGGTTCGACACGGACCGGTCGTGGGAGGTGACGCCGATTCGAATCGAACTCACCGCAAGCTGGTCGGCGATCGCGAACGTCCTCGAGCTGATCGAGGGCATGGACACGCCCAGCCGGATGACGGAATTCAAGCTCGATCGCGATCTCGAGCCGGACGTCGAGATCGCCCGCGTCTCGATCGAGATCGAGGTGCTCCATCGAATCGAGCCAGTGGAGGATGCACGATGAGTCGGGAAGGCACTGGAATCTCCGGCAGGGCGCGANTTCAGGCGATGGCCGCATCGGTCCGTCGTCGCGGAAGTCGTCTGATCCGATTCGGGTCGANAAGAAGCACCATCACCTCCGGNCTGGTCCTCGTCATNCCGGTCGTCGCCCTGGCGCAGCCCCTCGGCCTGCTGCTCTGGGCGCGGCTCCGACTCCTGACCACGATCCCTCGGACCGCCATGGCGACCGAGGAGCCGACGCGGATCGCCGCCGATCCGGGGGTCGTCGAGTTTCCGGACCTGCCGGATCCCGGTCTCGACGACGTGTTCCGACGCGATCCCATGCAAGTCAGTCCGCATCACTTCCCCAGATCCACATTCAATCCCGCCGAGCCCGGGCTCGGGCCCAAGACGGACGTCTCATCGGCCGAAGAAGAAGGGCACGAGGTACGACTGATGCGGGAGCGGCTCGCATCGATCGTCTCCGATGTTCGGGTCCAGGGGTTGATATCCGACCGTGGAATCGCACTGATCGACGGACGGGCATGCAGGGTCGGGGACGAGATCCCCGTCGGAGCGGAAGGCGTCGAGATGCGCCTGCTCGAGGTTCGGACCGGGTCGGTCGTGATCGAAATCGACGGATGTGAATTCGTCCTTCGGTTGATCGCGGGTGGCAACGGGTCAGTCGACATTCGTCCCCAGGACGAGGAGTTCAAGCAATGATGAATCACCAACACTCAATCCGCGGCATCGTCGGTGGCCTCATGTCCGCCGCCGCCGCCCTCGCGCTCTTCTCCTCGGCCACCGCCGAGGACGGGTTCGGCCAGGACGGTGGTCAGGTCGCGGCCGACGAATCGCTGGATCTCAGCGGCGTCGAAGTCGACGAGTTCGACACCTTCAACATCCAGGTCACCGACACCGATCTCGCGCAAGTGCTTCAGATGCTCGCCCTCCAGGGCGAGCGGAACGTCATCGCGAGTCGGAACGTCTCGGCGGTGATCAGCGCGAATCTCTTCGACGTCACGTTCGAGGAGGCGCTGGACGCCATCCTGAAGCCGAACGGATTCCGATGGATCGAAGAAGGCAAGTTCATCTACGTCTACACCCAGGAGGAGTTCGCTCGCATGGAGGCCCTCGATCGCAAGACCGAGAGCCGCATGTTCGAACTCGAGCACCTCTCCGCGAGGGACGCGAGTGAATTCGCGACCCCGCTTCTCTCGGACCGGGGCAAGTTGAGCTTCATCGGCGAGGTCGCCGGCGGAATCGAACGAGACCTCGGCGACATGGGTGGGGACAACTGGGCCAAGTCGGCGATTCTCGTCGTAAACGACTATCCCGACAAGCTCGACCGGATCGCCGAACTCCTCGGTGAGATCGACACCGCGCCGCGGCAGGTCGTGGTCGATGCGACCATCGCGAGCGTCCAGGTCGCGGAGGACGACGCCTTCGGTGTCGACTTCTCGATCATGGGCAATCTCGACATCACCAAGCTGGTCTCCCCGCTCGGTCCGGTGACGGATCTTCTCCGCGGCACCACGTCGCCCGACGGCGGCACCAGTCCGGCCGCCTACGACGGCAACAGCACGTCGTGGGGCACGCAGTCCACGCCCGGCAAGACCGCCAACGGCAAGAGCAACTTCAAGGTCGGACTCGTCGCGGGTGACGCCTCGGTGTTCGTTCGGGCGCTCGATCAGGTCACCGACACCATGGTGCTCGCTCGACCTCGGATCATGGCGCTCAACCGTCAGCGGGCGCAGGTCATGGTCGGCAAGCGGGTCGCCTACCTGTCGACGACCGCGACCGACACCACCACGACCCAGACCGTGCAGTATCTCGACACCGGTGTGAAGCTGATGTTCCGGCCCTTCATCTCGAAGGACGACACCATCCGGATGGAGCTCTATCCCAGCGTCTCCAGCGCGGAACTCCGCACGCTCGCCGTGGGCATCTCGGAAGGACTCGTGCAGGTCCCCGACGAATTCACGAACGAGATCTCGACCAACGTCAAGGTCCGCGACGGACAGACGCTGGTGCTGGGCGGCCTCTTCGAGGAACAGACGACGGTCTCGAACAGCCAGGTCCCGCTTCTCGGCGACATCCCGATCGTCGGTGCCGCATTCAGCGGACACGACAACTCGGTCAGCCGACGGGAGATCATCTTCATGATCACCCCCAAGATCGTCGCCGACGAACTGATCGAGGAGACGGGCCGCCAGGGCGCCGAATTCGTCAACTCGCTTCGAGCCGGAATGCGGGAGGGCCTCCTGCCCTTCAGTCGTGAGAAGATGAGTTCGCAGAGCAACCAGAACGCCTTTGAAGCGATCAACGCGAACGACTTCGAACTCGCGATGTTCCACTTCGACAGCTCGCTTCGGCTCAACCCGAACCAGCCCGAGGTCCGTCGCATGCGATCCGAGGTCGCGGGCGAGTCCAAGGTCACCTTCTACGACTACGACATCTGGCGTCGCGTGATGGATTCCCAGCACGCGGACCACGAGGACGCGCAGTCCGAGGAGGCCCGGGTCAGTTCACCGGTGGATCCCCTGATCTCGGTGAAGACCGAGCCGGCCGTCGACGCGCCGGAGCAGATCGCGAATCGAGTCGAGGCGAGGGAGGATCGATTCCTCTCCGCCCTCGTCTCGGAGATCGATCGCGAGACCTCCGCCGACGAAGATGGAATGGATGCCGCCGCGGTCTACCTCGTCGAGCCGGAGCCGATGTCCGTGGCCGCCGCGTTCGGTGATCTCGACGACTCGGAAACGTCAGCCTTCGCCGACGCGACCGTGCGTGACGAGACCACGGTCGTCCCCGAGAAGATCGCTTCGCAGTCCACGACCGACGTCACGATCGATGAGGCTGCCATGGCGGCGACTTCACCGGAGACCGCATCGACGGTCGATCTGCCTTCGTTGGCGGAACTCGCGAACTCGAAGCCGGTCGCGGACACGTCGGCGGAAGAGNCCGCCACCGTGATCGCCACCGCGGTGACCGCGCCGAGCGTCGAATCCACCACCGAAGCCGGGAATGGCGACGCGTTCGAAGTGGCCGCGGGGCTGCCGGCCGNGGCGNTTTCGGCCGACGCGCCGGTCATGGCGATCGCCAAGGCGCCGATCGCCCCGACCGCGGAATCCAACACCGAATTCACGAACGACGACGCGCTCGCCGTCGTCGCGGAAGCCCAGATGAAGCTGGTCGGCGGATCGCGAAGCCCCTCCTGGGGACGCCTCTGGTGGCTGGCCCGCATCGCGTCCGAACAGGCTCGGGTGTTCTCGAAGGACACCGGCACCTCCACCACGCCGCCCGTGGTCGCTGGTGTGAACGAGCGGGATTGATCACTTGTCGGTGGCGGGACGGCCTTCGGGCACGTCCCGCTCACCGTCGAAGTCCCGAACAGTCCGTCATTCCTCCATACGGATCGACCCATGAATCGCATCACGACCCTGACCATCGTCTCGAGCCTCGGCATNNTCCTCGGTGCGGCGGGCTGCACCGGCCCCACCAAGCGTGGAATCGAGGCTCGNAAGGAAGCGGCCGCCCGGTTCGACTCGATTCGAAGCCGGGTCGATTTCGACCAGGCGGATCAGGCGTTTCGCGCGGGTGATCTCATCACCGCGAAACGTCATCTCGACGTGGCGATCTCCAAGGTCGACGATGATGCGGACTACTGGGTGCTCCTCGGTCGGGTGTACCTCGAGAACGGAAGTCTCGGTGACGCCTCGACCAGCTTCGATCAGGCCAACGAGATCGACCCCGAGAACGCCGATGCGTGCTACTTCCAGGGGATCGTGGATCAGCGGCTCGACCGTGCCAACGAGGCGGTCGAGCATTATCTCGCCGCCCTCGACATCGCCGAGGACAACGCCGGCATGCTGGTCGCGGCGGTCGACACCCTGATCAGCGAGGAGCGTTTCGACGATGCCGATCGACTGCTGAAGGAGAAGGGCGTCGCGTTCCGGGAGACCGCCGCGATCCACCATCTCTCCGGCAGGGTCGCGATGTTCCAGGAGAACTGGAGCGATGCGGTCGACCATCTCGACCGTGCCGTCCTGCTCGACGACGAGGATCAGTGGATGCTCGAGGATCTCGCCCGGGCCCAGCTCGGCGCGCATCGCACCACCGACTGTCTGCAGACCATCGACCGACTCGAGGAGATCGTCACCGATCGCGTCGAGGAGCGGGAGCTCTTGAGGCTTCGAGGACGATGCCTGGTCGACGGCGGTCGGCTTCGAGATGCTCGCGAGGTCTTCCTCGACTTCACCAATCTCAATCCCGAAGACATCGCGGGCTGGGTCGAATTCGGACTCGTCTGCCTCGAGGTGGGGGATCACCGGCGGGTCGTGAAGTGCGGCCAGCGACTGGTGGTGCTGGAGCCGGACCAGTTCGAGGGTTACTTCCTCCTGGGCCAGGCGGCGCTCGAGGAGCGGGCCTTCGACGATGCGGTGACGCTCTTCCGCCGGGCTTCGGAGATCGAACCCGACCGGAACGAACCGAAGCTCGCGCTCGGAATGGCCTGCGAACTGGCGGGCCGATACGCGGAGGCGTACCGCGTCTTCGCCGAACTCGCGGAACGAAATCCCGCCGACCCCCGCGTTCGCAAGCTGCTGACCGGGGTGGGCGACGTGCTCGACTGAGCCGGTTCCGTGGGTCACGGTCGGACTTCGATGGATCGATGAGGAGGCTGGATTGCTGGACGTCACGACGATCTCAGGCGTCGCGCTCGCCTTCGTGGCGGGACTGGCGGCGGCATGGATGCTGTTCGGAATTCGGATCCGAAGGGCGTGCATCAGCCCTGGAGACGCCCGGGGCGTCACCACGCCGATTCGAGCCCTCGACGACCGTCTGCGCCGTGAACTCGAAGCGCTGAGTCGGGAGCATGTGCTCGCTCGACGCATCGTGGAGGAGCGGATCGGACGTTTCGAGCGGATGTTCGCGTCGTTTCCGGATCCGATTCTCGTACTGGACCGGCACGGCGACGTCGTCGACGCGAATCCCGCGGCGAAAGCGCTCGCGAAGATCGACGCCGATGACGACGTTCGAATCGATGCGGTCAGTCCGCGATCGCTGGAGGACATGATCGGGAACCGGACGGCGGTCCGGGATGTTCTCGAACACGTCCGCGCCGTCGTCGCCGCCGGCGCGGAGGCCGTGCGCAACGCCGAGTTCGAACTCGATTCGGACGACCCCGCCGGCGTGGGGGAGAAGACGAGCCGCGCCTTCGAGGCGGTGATCCGCACCCTCGACGAGCATGGTCGGGCCCTGCTCGTCCTGCACGACACGACCCGGGAACGGGACTCGTCTCGATTGAAGAGTGAATTCGTCGCGAAGGCGAGNCACGAGCTCCGGACGCCGTTGAGCTCGATCCATGCCTCGCTCGAAATGCTCGCGGACGGTGATCTGCAGGATCACGCCCAGCGAGCCGAATTCCTCGACATCGCCATCGAGGAGACGGATCGCCTCGCGAAACTGGTCAACGACATGCTCGACATCAGCGGCATCGAAGCCGGTGTCGCACGGCCCCGGATGACCCAGGTGGATCTCGCTGAAATCGCGACCGACGTCGTCGACGGGCTGCGTGCCGCCGCCGATCGAAGATCGGTCGACCTCCGTCTGCACGTNCAGCCCGGACTGGTCGTGGAGGGGGATCCGGAGATGCTCTCGGCCGTGATCGGGAATCTCGTCGGCAACGGACTCAAGTACGTGCCGGAAGGGGAGCGGGTGACGGTGGCCGTCGACGCGGAGGATCTCACGCGTTCCGTGGTGGTCACCGTGACGGACACCGGGCTCGGGATCCCTCCCGGAGATCTCGACCGGGTGTTCGACAAGTTTTATCGGATCAAGCGATACGAGCGGAACGCCCGTGGAACCGGGCTCGGCCTCAATCTTTGCCGAAACATCGTCGAGCAGGTTCATCACGGTCGGATCGGGGTCGATTCAAGACTAGGCGAAGGCGCGCGATTCTGGTTCAGCGTGCCCGCTTCGCATCCTGCTTCGATGGCGGCCTGAATGAACGCAGATTCCGAAAACCGGCAACGACGGATCCTGGTCGCGGACGACGAGGAGTACATCGTCCGCGTGGTCTCCTTCAAACTCGAGAGCGCNGGCTACGAGGTCGTCGAGGCGATCGACGGCGCCGACGCCTGGTCGAAGGTCCGGGCGGGCGACATCGATCTCGTCCTCACCGANCANCAGATGCCGCTCATGACCGGNCTCGAGCTCGCGGGNAGGATCGCCGCNGATCCCNCGACCCGNNACATTCCCGTGATCATGCTGACCGCGCGNGGCTTCAGGCTCGACGCGGAGGAGATCGTCGCGAGCCGNATCGTNGANNTGATCGCGAAGCCCTTCTCNCCNCGNGGTCTGCTCGANCGCATTCGNGAGACGCTNGANNCCNCGGAACGCGGNGGGGAGCGTGCGGCATGACCGAAACNCGNACCCGCGACGGTTCACTCGACCTCGCCATCGCCGCGGATCTCGCGGGGGTGGGTGGNACCTGGATTCCGGTCCGCGACGATCGNCCGCGGTGGTCGACCGTCGAGGACTCGGTCGGTCGCTGGCGACAGGCACTGCTGTCCAACGCGGTGGTGATCCGGTCGTCGGTCGAGACGCGTCTCGCGGATCTTCTGGATGGCGACGGCGATGCGATCGAGCTCCTTCCCGGGGTGTTCGCGATCGGCTGCGTCTCGGAAGGCCGACGAGGTCGTTCGAGCGGCGTGGTCCTGCTGCCGACCGCGGAACTGATCTCGGAAGGTTCGTTCTCGATGCTCTGCAACGCATCGCGACTCGACGAGCAGATCCTGCGTCAGTTCGCGGCTCGGGACGAGATGCCCGGACGATCCGCCATTCCGGCGATCGGCATGCTCGTTCGACGACTGCACGAGGCGGCGCGTCGGCGTTTCGAGGACCGGGAGGCGGCCCAGTCCGTGGACCGCCGACTCTCCGAAAGCTACGAGGAACTCCACCTCCTCAACTCGCTCATCGACGGACTCGTGGTGGGTGGCGATCCCGGCGAATTCCTCGCTTCGGCGTGCCGCGAGATCGCGGCGACCGCCGGCTATCGGTGGATCGCGGTGCTGCTCGACGATCCCGGGGCCTGCCGCGTCGACGACTTCATCGTGCACGGTGACGCGGCGCCGACCCGGGCGGACGTCCGCCGGGTCATCGAGATCGCGGAGACGAGCACCGCCACCGCGATCATGGATCACGTCCACGGCGAGATCGGCCTCGCCGCGGTGCGAGGCGGCGATCGATGCCTCGGCACGCTGGTCGCCGGTGGACGAGAAGGCGAGCCGATCTCCAGCATCGAACTGACCCTGCTCGCATCCGCCGCCGGACATCTCGGTGTCTTTCTCCGGAACGCCACGCTCTATTCCGACCTCGACGAGATGTTCCTTGGAACGCTCCAGGCGATGGTCGCCGCGATCGACGCGAAGGACCCCTACACCAGGGGCCACTCGCAGCGGGTGGCGATCCTGAGCCGGGATCTCGCGGCGGCGATCGGACTTCCCGAGGAGTTCGTCCGCACCGCCCATCTCTCCGGACTCGTTCACGACATCGGCAAGATCGGCGTCCCGGAAGCCGTGCTCTGCAAATCAGGACGACTCGACGAAGCCGAATTCGCCGCGATCCGCCAGCATCCGCAGATCGGCTTCCGGATCCTCCGCGACATTCCCCAGATCCGGGATCTGCTGCCCGGCGTCCTCTGCCATCACGAGGCATGGGACGGGACCGGCTACCCCGCGGGTCTCGAAGGCGACGAGATTCCGCTGCTCGCGCGAATCGTCGCGATCTGCGACAGCTTCGACGCGATGAGTTCGAGTCGAACCTATCGACGAGCGATGCCTCGCGACGAGGTGTTCGCGGAGATGATCCGCTGCCAGGGAACCCAGTTCGACCCGTCGATCACGCCGGTCTTCATCGGCATGGACCTGACGGAGTACGACCGACTGCTCGCCCGCGACGCGGGTGAGGCCGCGGCGGACGATCGGAGAGCCGCATGAAGCTGCGTTTCGAGGATCATGGCCCGCTCTGCGTCGTGCAGCTCGAGGGCGAACTCGTCGGGGAGTCCTCGGATTCCCTGCGGCGTGCGTGCCGCGAGCGGCTGGAAGGCGGTTCGCGCGACTTCATCCTCGACGTCTCGACGACCTCGGGAATCGATTCCGCCGGACTCGAGGCCCTGCTCGATCTCGCCGATGCCGCGAGCGAACGACGCGGACGCTGTCTCATCGCCGGGCCCGAGACGTCGCTCAAGACGGTGCTCGACATCACGCGCGTGAGCGACCGCCTCGAGATCCACGATGAAGTCGCATCCGCGACGAGGGTGCTCCGATGACACGACACTCCACGACACCCGTCACCGGCGGTGCTCGAGGGAACTCGACGGTCGGCGTCGCGCCGCTCGGCGAGACGCTGATCGAAGCGGGTTCGATCACCCGCACCCAGCTCGAGACGGCGCTGGCGAGCCAGCGCGAGAGCGGGGACCACCGGCTTCTCGGCGAGGTCCTGGTCTCGCTCGGTTTCGCCGACGAGGCGACCATCGCCGAAGGGCTCGCCGCCGGCTGCGGACTTCCCTTCGTCCGGGATCCCGCGAGAATCGCGGATCCGACCGTGGTCGAACTGCTCTCCCGCGACTTCGCCCGGCAGCACCGGGTGCTTCCGCTCTTCCTGGTCCGCGGGACCCTGACGATCGCCGCCGCGGAACCGTCGAACGTCTACCTCTTCGAGGAGATCGCGCGTCGGACCGGCCATCGGGTCCAGGTCGCCGCGGCTTCCGCGTGCGAGCTCGAAGCCGCGATCGAGAACTGGCTGCCGGCCGCCAACGTGTTCGTGATCGACGACATCCACGACGGGGTCGAGAACGCGGATCTCACGGTGCTGGAGCGACAGGTCTCCGAGATCACCGACCTCGCCGAGATCGCCGGGCACGGGCCCGTGGTCCGGCTGGTGAACTGGTTGATCCACGACGCGGTCGAAGAGGGAGCCAGCGACATCCACGTCGAGCCGGGCGATCGCGATCTCCGGATCCGATTCCGGATCGACGGTCGACTCCACGAGAAGATCCGTCCTCCGCATCGAATGGCGCCCGCGATCACCAGTCGCATCAAGATCATGGCGGAACTCGACATCGCGGAACGTCGACTGCCTCAGGACGGGGACATCCACGTCCTGCTCGACGGTCGTCGGGTCGATCTCCGCGTCTCGACGATGTCGGGACGTCAGGGCGAGAAGGTCGTGATCCGGATCATCGACAGTCGCAACGCGATCGTCGCGCCGGAACGACTGGGCATGTCGGCTTCGATCCGGAATGGGTGGTCGGAACTGCTCGCGGCCCCGAACGGGGTGGTGCTGGTCACCGGCCCGACGGGCAGCGGCAAGAGCACCACGCTCTATTCGGCCCTCGGTTCGATGGATGCCGACACGTTGAACCTCTCGACGATCGAGGATCCGGTGGAAGCCGTGATTCCCGGCGTGAACCAGTTCCAGGTGAACGAACGCACCGGATTCTCCTTTCCGTCCGCGCTTCGATCGATGCTGCGACAGGACCCCGACGTGGTGATGGTCGGCGAGATTCGAGACGAGGAGACCGCGGCGATCGCCGCCCAGGCGGCGCTGACCGGGCACCTCGTGCTCTCCTCCCTGCACACCAACGACGCCTGTGGCGCGCCGGTCCGGCTCGTCAATCTCGGCGTCGAACCGTTCCTCGTGGCCACCGTGCTGCGNGGCGTGCTCGCCCAGCGACTCATCCGCCGGATCTGCCCGCAGTGTCGGCGCGAGGTCGAGGTGGAGGCGAACGTCCGACGAATGGTCGAGGAGGTCGCCGAGGTGGATGGATTCCATGCGGGCGAAGGATGCCAGCGCTGTCGAGGGACCGGATTCAGCGGTCGGGCGGGGGTGTTCGAACTGCTTCGACCCGATCAGGCGATCTGCGACGCGATCTCCGCGTCGGTGCCGCACCGGAAACTGGCCGAGATCGCCCGGCACGCCGGATTCGAGTCGATGCGGATCGACGGCCTGCGGAAGGTCGCCGAAGGACTGACCACCGTCGAGGAGGTGCTGGCGGCCACGGCCGCCTGAAGCCATGAGCGAGACCGCCACCTGGTCCTGGCAGGCCCGTGATGCGACGGGCCGACTCCTCCGCGGAACGCAGACCGCGTCCGATGCGGCGGAGGTCGCCTCGCGTCTCCGATCGGAGGGGCGGGTGGTGCTCGCGATCGACCGGACCATCGGTGGCCCGACGCGATCCGAACGAAACGGAATCCTGCCGCGGCAGCGAGCCTCCAGCGCCGCCGTCGCGGCGTTCGTGCGGCAGTTGTCCGTGATGCTCGACTCCGGCGTGCCGGTGGTCGAGGCGATCGAAGTCGTCCGGGCCCAGACGTCGGATCGCCGGCTCGCCGACGATCTGGTGGCGGTCCGCGACGAAGTTGAGAACGGTGGCAACCTCAGTGACGCGTTCGCACGATCATCGGGGACCTTCCCGCCGGTCGCGGTGGGGCTGGTCCGCGCCGCGGAAGCGGTCGGGGATCTTCCGGGAATGTTCGAACGGCTCGCCGACTGGCTGCAACGCGAACAGCGGATTCGAAGGCAGGTCCGGTCCGCGCTCGCGTATCCCGCGATCCTCGCGGTGGTCGGATCGGCGATCACGATCCTGCTCGTGGCGTTCGTGATGCCTCGGTTCGAGGCGATCTACGCGCAGCGTTCCGCCGAGCTTCCNCCGTTGACCGAAGGNGTGCTCGCNACCGGACGTTTCGTCACCACNGGGTGGCGGATCTGGGGCCCGGCGATCTTCGCGATCATCGTCGCCGGAATGTTCGCGCGACAGACCACGACGGTCCGCTGCGTGCTCGAACGGATTCGGTTCGANGCACCGATGCTCCGTGGGGTCACCCGCCCCGCGGATCTCGCACGCGTGACGCGGACGCTCTCCGTCCTGCTGAAGGCCGGCGTGCCCNTGCTNGATGCGATCACCATCTGTCGCGGGCTGAGTCCGTGGCGGCGTTGGGCTCGCTTCTGGGATGGGATCGAGGAACGAGCNCGAAACGGCGACGGAATCTCCGAAGGATTCGACGTCGAGGACCTCGTGCCCGGCAGCGGGCGGGCCATGATCGCCGCCGGTGAACGATCGGGACGCCTGCCGGAGGTCCTCGAACGGGTCGCAGACGCCGCGGACGAGGATCTCGACGTCGCGGTGAAGCGCGTCTCCGTGACCCTCGAGCCACTCGCGATCATCGTGCTCGGCGGCGTGATCGGGGTGGTCGCGATCGCGCTCCTGCTTCCGGTCTTCAAGATGAGCACCATCGCGGGCTGAGTGGTTTCGGGCCCGGAAACCCGTTTGAGCCTCGTGAAAGGGTGGGAGATGTCCCCCTGACGAGCCCGATCTGAAAGATCGCGGCGCGGGGTGACTTGTGTCGATGTTCCTCGTAGTCGCGATCAAGGACGCAGCGATTGCGAAGAACGCCCCGGTGACGGGTGGTCACGAGTCGGCGAACCAGGGAAGGTCGCCGGTGCCGTGAAGCCCAGGATTTCGTCCGCACGGAAGCGGACGAATTCGACCGGGAGCGGGGAAGGTCGGATCACGGATGATTCGGCCTCGGCGTTTCCGGAGGATTCCCGGAACGNCCGAAGGCCCAGCGTCGTAAGGAACGATGTCATGCCGAACAAGAAGAGCAGCGAAACCGATGGAATGCGACGGCGTGCGGCACGGATGGCCGCGTCGCTCGAGCCACAGGACCATGCCGTGCTCGCCCTCCGTTTCGGGGAGAACCTCAGCGTGGGNGAGACCGCGGCGGTACTGCGGATGAATCCGGACGAGGTCCGNTCGGCAGTGAAGCGAGTCGTCGGCATGCTTCACCGGCGATCCGACTCCTGACACGAATGCGTTCGAAGCGAGCGGGTTCGCGGCGAACGCGACGGGATCGTTGAACGACGGGAATCCGATCACCCGGTGATCATCCCCCGTGACGACTCCGAAGAACAAGTCCACCACACTGCGTCCCCGCGATCCTCCGGATCCGCGGGGGCGTTCCGTTTCGGCCCGGGTTCAGAATCGGGAGAGCAGGATGCCGAGGTCGATGCCGTTCGTCACGCCGTCCTGATTGAAGTCCGTCGCCGGATCGGCGGTGCCCCAGGAAGCCAGGAAGATGCCGAGGTCGCCGCCGCCGACGATGCAGTCGCCGTCGAGGTCTCCCGGGACCGAGCAGCCGTCGGTGATCTCGCCCGTGATCCGGAGGGTGGCGGCGTTCCGAACGCCGGCCGTCACGAGCGGGTTCTCCCGCATGTAGAGATCGACGAAGTCGCCGCCCTGCTGTTCCGCCTCCACGAGCGAAGACAACGAGAAAAGCAGTCGCCCCGCGTCGAGACCCGTGCCAAGCCAGTCGGCGACGGCTGGATCGGCTCCGTCGAACTCGAAGCGCAGCACGGTGCCCTCCGCGAGTTCGACGCCGGGTGCCGATCCTTCCGCGATCCCGACCGCGAGTGGATCGGCGGTGAACTGGTCCGCCACCGAATTCGAGACGTCTCGGAGGCCGCCGCCGGCGAGGCACTCCGCGGCGAAGGCGTTCCGCACNCCCTCGCCGAACGGCCCGACCGGACTGAACGCGGTGGCGTCCGTCCAGCTCGTGGACGAGATCCGGTTCCGGAAGCCGGTCGCGAAGAGCTCGATCGGTCGTCCCGGGTCCTCGTCCGCCAGGTATTCCGGGTGATCGACGGGGAGGTGGGTCCGCCAGTCGTCGACGCTCGCGTCGTATCCACCCGACAGGGGATCGGCGAGNGTGATCTCGATCACCACCGAATCGATCCGGTAGCGATCGGATCCGGCGCCGGTGGAGACGAGCGGCGTGGTGTCGAAGTCGAGGATGATCTGGCCGTCACGATCGTCGAATTCGTANAGGGTCCCCGTGTAGCCGAAGACGGAGGCGACCGGCCGGGATCCGGGCGTCGTGTTGAAGCCGTAGTTCCACCGATCGGAGGTCGGCTCGCCGAACGAGGCGTCGAAGGACTGACCCCAGGAAGCCGCCGCAGCGGAGGCGGCGAGGATCGGGGCGAGGAGGCGGAGGTCGCGGGAAGGGTTCATTCGGGTTCTCGGTCTCGGGGGGAGGCGTCGTCCCCGATGGTCGCGAAAGGACGTCTTCGGATCAAGGGAAACGTCCCGTGCCCGCNGNCGTTTCGACTACGAAAAGGTTCGCGATCGGTTCGGGACGGGTGCGAAATTCCGGAATTTCATGGCATGACGAGTCGGTCGATCCCGTCGACGCCGACGGATTTCGCGGCCCCCCGGGCCGGGCTCGCCGAGACGGCCGATTTCCGCCTCGAAGTCCCTGAATCGACTACGATNCCGACGTCCGGGTCCGGGTTGGTCCCCGTCGGCTCCGACCTCCGATCGATCTTCCATGAACTACCTTCGATCCAACCGCGAGAGACCGTGTTCGCACCCCGGGTGCGTCGCCGAGACGTCGCGCCGCGGCTTCACCATCGTCGAACTCCTGACCTCNCTGCTCGCGATCATCGTGCTCGTCGGTCTGGTGATCCACGCATCGACCTCGGTGCGGCGAGGCGCCGATCGAGCCGGCGAGATGGCCGCCGCCCGATCGCTCGGCATCGCCTGGTCGAGCTACGCGATGGATCATCGCGGGGCGATCCTTCCCGGCTATGCGTCCGGGTTCCGTGCGAGGGATGCGTCCGGCGAGTTCATCGACACCAGCACCGCGGAGGTCGCCGCGCANCGATGGCCGTTGCGGTTGGCCCCGTACCTGGGCCACGACTTCGCAGCCCTCTACAGCGGGCCGGCCCGGAACGATCTTTCGGAGCTCGCCTCGGGTCCGACCGCGGATCTGCTCTACCGCGTCAGCGTTCGTCCGTCCTTCGGGCTGAACAGCGTCTTCATCGGTGGCGATCAGAATTTCGGTGGCTTCAGNCCGATCATGCGGCAGACGTTCGGCGAGTTCTACGCCCGCGGCCTTTCGTCGGTCCGGCGTCCCGATCGGCTTGTGGTGTTTTCAACGAGCCATGCCGAGGATCCGTCTCTCTTCTCGGGGGTGCAGGAAGGATTCTTCCGAATCCTGCCACCCGCGTGGACGTCGCCGATCTGGGCCGAGGATGACGATCCGGAGGATCCCGCGGCCCATGGTTTCGTGAGTGCGCGTCATCAGGTCGGCGACGACCCGGTCGCCATCACCACCACGGTCGACGGTGCGGTGGCGACCCGGACGATCGAGGAGCTCCGGGATCTCCGGCGTTGGTCGAACCTCGCCGATGCCGCGGACTGGACCATGCAACCGATCGGTCCTTGAAGCCGTCTCGATCCGGTCGACGCTTTTCGGAGAATCTGCGACAGTGGGGGACGAAGGCCCGGGATCCGGGCNGATGTTCCTGCATTCGCGGAGGTCCNCATGCGACTCTTGCTCCTTGCGGCGGTGTTTGCGGCCGGATTCCTGCAGCCGATCCAGGCGGGGCTGAACGCCACGACCGCCAAGGCCGTCGGCAGCCGATTCCAGGCGGGCTGGGTGAACGGGTCGGTCAACGTCATCGTGCTCACGGCGATTCTTCTCGCGGTGAGTCTCCGGACCGGTACCGGTATTCCCGGGACCGCCGCCCTTCGAACCGTCCCCTGGTGGGCCTATCTCGGTGGCGTGATCGGTGCTTCGATCGTCGTNGTCCATCTCACGGCCGCGCCGCAGCTCGGTGCGGGCCTGCTGGTGGCGATCTTCGTCGGCGGCATGGTCGTGGGGAGCCTCGCCTGCGACTTCTGGGGCTTTCCCGGGTATTCCGCGATGCGGATCGAGGGGGTCCGACTCCTCGGACTCGGACTGGTGGCGGTCGGCGTCCTGCTGGTGACCCGTCCCTGGGAGACCTGATCGCGGGCGGGGCGTCAGTCCTCGTCGTCGCGGAGTTTCGCCAGCACCGAGAGGTCCTCGAGCGTGGTCGTGTCCTGATCCGAATCCCGACCCGCCGCGATGTCCCGAAGGAGACGTCGCATGATCTTGCCGCTCCGGGTCTTCGGCAGCGCGTTGGTGAATCGGATCATGTCCGGCTTCGCGATCGCGCCGATCTCGTGACCGGTGTGGGCTCGCAGGGTCGACTTCAGTTCGTCGTGGGCCTCCACGCCCGAGGCGAGCGTGACGAAGGCGGCGATGCCGGTGCCCTTGATCTCGTGCGGGAATCCCACCACCGCCGCCTCCACCACGTCGGGATGGGACACCAGTGCGCTTTCGACCTCCATCGTTCCGAGTCGGTGACCCGACACGTTGATGACGTCGTCGATTCGACCCATGATCCAGAAATAGCCTCGGTCGTCGCGGTTCGCCGCGTCGCCGGCGGTGTACATCCCTTCGACGCGTGACCAGTAGGTCTCGACGTATCGATCCCGATCACCATGGATGCCGCGAAGCATGCTCGGCCACGGCTTGCGGATCACCAGCAGTCCGCCCCGGCCGTTGGGAAGNTCNTTGCCGTCGTCGTCNACGATCGCGGCGTCGATGCCGAGCGCGGGCAGGGTGCAGGATCCGGGCACGGTCGGCGTGGCCGCGGGCTGCGGCGTGATCATGTGCCCGCCGGTCTCGGTCTGCCACCAGGTGTCGACGATCGGGCAGCGTTCTCCGCCGATCACCTCGTGGTACCAGATCCACGCTTCGGGATTGATCGGTTCCCCGACGGTCCCGAGCACCTTGAGNCTCGAGAGATCGTGCTTCGCCGGATGCGCATCACCCCACTTCATGAAGGCGCGGATCGCGGTCGGCGCGGTGTAGAAGTGCGTGACCCGATGNCGCTCCACGATGTNCCAGAACCGGGCTTCGTCGGGTGCGTTGGGGGCACCNTCGTACATCAGGCAGGGGACCCGGTTGGGGAGGATCCCGTAGAGGATGTAGGAGTGCCCGGTGATCCAGCCGACATCGGCGGTGCACCAGTAGACGTGGTCGCGGCCCGGTCGNAGATTGAACGTGTTCTTCGCGGTGAGCGCCGCATGCACGAGGTAACCGGCGGTGGTGTGGACGATCCCCTTGGGCTTGCCGGTCGATCCGGAGGTGTAGAGGAGGAAGAGAAGATCCTCGGCCGCCATCTCCTCGCATGGACAGTCCTCGGACTGCGTCGAGACGAGCGTGGCCCAGTCGTGATCGCGTCCCTCGGTCAGCTCGACGTCGTTGCCGCACCGCTCGAGCATCACCACGTGTTCGACGTCGGGAAGTTTGGCGCAGGCCTCGTCGACGTTGGCCTTCAGGGGGACCACGCTTCCGCGTCGCCAGGCGCCGTCACAGGTCAGGATCACCTTGCTGTCCGCATCGTTCACCCGATCCACGATCGCACTGGCGCTGAAGCCGCCGAAGATCACGGAGTGGGCCGCACCGATCCGGGCGCAGGCCAGCATCGCGATCGCGACCTCGGGCACCATGCCCATGTAGATGGTGACGATGTCACCCTTGCCCACGCCGAGCGCCTTNAGCGCATTCCCGAACTTCGCCGTCTCTCGCTGGAGATCGCGNTAGGAGAGCCGGAGGACCTCCGGGCCATCCCCGCCGACGGGCTCGCCNTCCCAGATGATCGCGGTGTCGTCGCCATGTCCCTCGTCGACGTGGCGGTCCACGCAGTTGTCGCAGAGGTTGAGCGTCCCATCGGCGAACCACCGGGCGTCGGGGCAGTTCCACTCCAACACCGTGGTGAACGGCTTCATCCAGCGGTACTCCCGGGCGGCCTCGCCCCAGAAGGACTCGGGGTCGTCGATCGAACGGCGGTACCTGGATTCGTAATCGGCCATCGACGCGATCCAGGCGCCGCCGACGGATTCGGAGAAGCCGGCGGGTGGCGGAAAGACACGGTCTTCGCGAAGGACTGATTCGATGCCGGCGTCGTCGTTCATGAGGGCGGTCTCCGTGGATTCGGATCTTCAAGGCGTCTTGATGATGGCGATCGTGCCCGGATGCGGGCGATTCATCATGCGTGATGCTACCGTCGTCGGCGTTCCTGCCAACTACCGTCACGGCGACGAGGTCGATCATGTCCCACAGGACACCACGATCGAGTCCGAGTCGAAGGCCGGCCGGCGAGCACGCCGTGGCGAGCGTCGCGGTTCCTGATCGACTCGGTCAGGCGACGCCCGACGCGGTGGCGTGCGCCGATGCGGCGTCGGCCGCTTCGGTGATCCGACTCGGATCCTTGCCGCCCGCCTGAGCGCTGTCGGGACGTCCACCGCCGCCGCCGCCGCAGGCCTGCGCCGCCGCCTTGACCCAGGCACCNGCCTTGAGTCCGGTCGCGATGAGCGGCTCNGGAACCTTCGCCACGATCACGACCTTGCCGGCCTCCTCGTCGGCGGAGAGCAGCAGCACCGCGGAATCCGGTCTGGCGGCGCGAATCGCATCCATGGCGGCCAGCAACGCATCCTTGTCCGCGTGCTCGAGCTGCGCGACGATCGCNGGCCCGGCTTCGGTCTCCGCGATGCGGCGTGCCGCTTCGACCACGCTTCCACGGTTCTCGGCCGCCGCCGCCTTGCGTGCGGTCTTCGCCCGCGCTCGCAGGGCTTCGATTCGACCACCCAACGCATGCCGATCGACCACGGAGATGGTCGCGGCCTCGTGATCGCGAACGAGGTCGTCGAGACCATCGNCCGCCTCGCNGGATTCGATGGCGTCGAGNCGATCCGCGAGCCCGGCGGCGGTGNCGCGGGCTTCGACCGCGGCCTCTCCGGCGAGCGCGGTCACGCGTCGGATGCCGGCGGCGAGGCCCTGCTCCGAAACGAGCACGAAGTCCTTCGCGTCCCGGGTGTTCGAGAGGTGCGTTCCGCCGCAGAACTCGACCGATCGACCGAGCCATCCGGCATCGTCGGGGGACTCGAGCAGATCGATCACGGTGGGTCCCACCGAGACCATCCGCACCGGATCGGGATAGCGTTCGCCGAAGACGGCGCGGACCGAGTTGACGCGCTGGGCGAGATCGAGCGGGGCCTCGCCGACGTGGACCTCGAGCGCCTCGGTGATCGCCTCGCCGACGCGGCGTTCGATCCTGGCGAGGGCTTCGGGGTCGAGCGGGCCGGTCGCGGCGTAGTCGAATCGGAGTCGGTCCGGCGCGACGAGCGACCCGCGCTGGTCGCTGTCGGGGCCGGCGACCTCGCGGAGCGCGAGGTTCAGAAGATGCGTCGTCGTGTGATGGGCGCGGATGCCCTCGCGTCGATGGACGTCGATCGCGACCTCGCACTCGTCGCCCGCGGCGATCGATCCGTGGGTCACGCGGCCGACGTGCAGGACGTGATCGCCGACGCGGCGGGCGTCCTCGATCTCGACCACCCCGGCGTGGTCGTGTCCGGCGCTGCTGCCCCGGCTCACGTGGAGTTCGCCCCGGTCGCCGATCTGTCCNCCCTGTTCGCCGTAGAAGCAGGTCCGATCGAGGATCACCGCGATCCGCTGGCCGACTTCGGCGTGCTCGGTGAGATGGCGTCCGTCCCAGATGGCCTTGATCACGCCGGTGGTGGCGTGACCCTGATGCTTGGCGTCGTCGTCGGTGGCCCGGACCTTGAGGAAGTCGAGCTTGCCAAGCACGTCGGGCGGCATCGTGATCACGGTGTCGGCGACTTCGCCGCCGCCNCGGCTCCGGGCCCGCGCCTCCTCCATGAGCNCCTCGTAGGCCTCCACGTCGACCCGCATCCCGCGTTCCTCGGCCATCACCGACGTGAGATCGATCGGGAAGCCGTAGGTGTCGTGGAGCTTGAANGCGTCGAGGCCGGTGACCNTGCCGTCCGTCGGCGCGGCCCGCCGCTTCCGCGAACAGCTGGAGTCCGCGATCGAGGGTGCGACGGAACGTCACCTCCTCCTGCTTGATCGTCTCCTGAACCTTCGGCATCCGCGTCTTCATCTCGGGGAAGACCTCACCGAGGCTCTCGACGACCGCGGGGACGATCGCGTCGAGGAAGGGACGCTCGATGCCGAGCGTCTGTCGACCATGTCGCACCGCGCGGCGGAGGATCCGCCGCAGGACGTAGCCGCGACCGTCGGAACCGGGGGTCGCGCCGTCGGAGAGCGCCGCGACGAGACACCGCGCGTGATCCGCGATCACGCGATAGGCCATGTCGATCGGATCCTCGAGATCGCCGCCGTAGGGCCGGGCACCGCTCACGTCGGAGATCCGCTGGAAGATCCCGGTGAAGAGATCGGTGTCGTAGTTGCTTCGGCGATCCTGCAGGACGGAGACGATCCGCTCGAAGCCCATGCCGGTGTCGACGTGACGGGCCGGAAGCTGCTTGAGTCCGCCGCCCGTTTCGCGGTTGTACTGGATGAACACGAGGTTCCAGACCTCGAGCACGTCGGGGTCGTCCTGGTTCACGAGCGACGCGGCGTCNCGTCCACCGATGCGATCGACGTGGAGTTCCGAACACGGTCCGCAGGGACCGGTCTCACCCATCTCCCAGAAGTTGTCCTTCGCGTTGCCGGGGATCACCTGCGCCGCGGGCAGGTATCGAAGCCAGAGATCACGCGACTCGTGATCGGGCTCGAGCCCCTGCGCGGGGTCGCCTTCGAACCAGGTCGCGTAGAGACGGTCGGGGGCGATCTCGAAGACCTCGGTGAGCAGCGTCCACGCCCACTCGATGGCTTCGGCCTTGAAGTAGTCGCCGAACGACCAGTTGCCGAGCATCTCGAAGAAGGTGTGGTGATAGGTGTCCCGGCCCACGTCCTCGAGGTCGTTGTGCTTCCCACCGGCGCGGATGCACTTCTGCGTGTCGACGGCCCGGGTGTAGTCCCGCGTGCCCTGGCCGAGGAACACGTCCTTGAACTGGTTCATGCCCGCGTTGGTGAACAGCAGCGTCGGATCCTCGTGCGGAACGACGGGGCTCGAGGGAACCACCTCGTGGCCGAGACGACCTTCGAAGTACTCGATGAAACGGCGGCGGATCTCGGCGGCGGTCGGCGAGGACATGGGAGCTTCCAGGGGCGGTAGGAATGGACGGAGGAGGCACAGTATGCCTTGTCGGTGGCCGGACTTCACGCGTCGTCGGGTCCTCCGGAACGGGACCTGCTACCGTTCGCTCGCCCGGGCCGAACGACGTGCGGATGTCGCCGTCCGAGCGGTCGGGACCAAACAGAGGAATCACGATGTCGAATCGACGCCCCTATGTCGGTGGAAACTGGAAGATGCACGGCGAACTCGCCGCTGCGGTCGAACTGACCGAGGACGTCGCGGCGGCGATCGGCGACGCCGTGCAAGCGGTCGATGTGACGTTGTTTCCGCCTTTTCCGTACCTCCAGGCGGTCGGGCATGCACTGCGACAGGCCGGGATCGGGCTCGGTGGACAGGACTGTTCGCCGCACCTGGAAGGGGCCCACACCGGCCAGACCAGTCCGGCGATGATTGCCGATCTGGGGGGTTCCGTGGCCCTGATCGGGCATTCCGAGCGTCGAAACGAACTTGGGGAACCAGATGCCCTGATCGCCGCCAAGACCCGGGCCGCCCTCGCGGCGTCACTCCAGCCCGTGGTCTGCGTGGGGGAGACGATGGGCGAACGAGAGGCTGGAAACGCCCTTCAGGTGGTCGAGAGGCAGGTTCGAGCGGCCCTNGAGGGGCTGACGAGCGACCAGGTGGGTACCGCGGTCGTCGCCTATGAGCCGGTCTGGGCCATCGGGACCGGGATCACCGCGACCCCCGACGATGCCCAGTCCGCCCATTCAATGATCCGATCCCTGCTCGGGGAACTGTATGATGCTGAACTCGCCGATTCGGTTCGAATCATCTACGGCGGATCGGTGAAGGCCGCGAATGCCGCGGAGCTCTTCTCGGCCCCCGACGTGGATGGGGGCCTGATCGGTGGAGCGAGCCTCAAGGTGGACGAGTTCGCCTCGATCTGCCGGGCCGCCGTCTCGGCCTGAGTCGCAACGCCGCGGCTCGATTCGCACCTCGACATCACACGCTTCCGCGTGATGTCCCGTTCTGGAAACTGACCGTGTCCACCTGGATCGTCGTCCTCACCATGCTCTTCATCGTCGTCTCGGCGGCGCTGGTTCTCATCATCCTCGTCCAGCGGCCACAGGGCGGCGGACTGGCCGGCGCCTTCGGTGGTGCGGGTGGAAGCGGCGCCGACACCGCCTTCGGTGGTCGGACCGGTGACGCGCTCACCGTCGCGACCGTCGCCGGCTTCGTCATCTACATCGTGCTCGCGGTCGCCTTGAACATCATGGACAACCCGGCCGTGGCGACGACCACGGAACCGACGCCTCCCGCGTCCACCGCACCGGCGACGCCCGCGACCGTACCCGCGACCGTACCCGCGACGCCTGTTTCCACGACGCCTCCGCCCGCGGCGGGCGCCGCGCCCGCGACCACGCCGGCCGCACCCGTCAGCACTTCCAACACCGATCCGACCCCGGCCACGCCGGCCGAAGCCCCCGCCGGGGGCTGAGTCCGGGCGACGAACCGGGGCGAACCCACGAGAGCCGTGACATGATTCGATCGATGACCGGTTTCGGGGCTTCCCATCGAGAGGTCGACGGTTCGAGGTTCTCCGTCGAGATCCGCTCGGTCAACAACAAGTTCCTCAAGACCACCGTTCGCCTTCCGGACGAGCTCTCCTCGCTGGAGACCGAACTCGAGACGAAGATCGGCCGGCGGCTCAACCGCGGCAGCGTGATCGTCACGGTCCGCTGGGTCGAAGGCGGCGCCGCGATCGCGGCGCGGATCGACACCGCGGCGGCGAGGGCGTCGATCGAACAACTGGTGAACGGCATGCCGGAGTCGATCCGGGATCGCTGCACGATCGATCTGGCGACCATGCTCACGGTGCCCGGAATCGTCGGCGGCGACGACTCCGAAGCGGCGGTCGGCATCGCGAAGCCGGTGCTNCTCGAACTGCTCGACGAAGCCTGCGACCGTCTGATCGAGATGCGGGAACGCGAGGGCGCCGGTCTGCTCGGGGAACTCGATTCCTTCGGCACGCGGATGCGGGAACGTCTGGAAACCGTCTCGGATCGCGCTCCCCGGGTCGTCGAGCTCTATCGGGATCGACTCCACCAGCGGGTCGAGTCGCTGCTCGCGGAGGTCGGGGCGAGTCTCGACCAGAGCGACCTCGTCCGCGAAGTCGCCATCTTCGCGGAACGAAGCGACATCGCCGAGGAGATCACGCGGCTCGACGGTCACCTCGGCCAGTTCTTCGATCTCATCGGCGGAGAGGACGGCGAGCCGGTCGGACGCACGCTGGACTTCCTCACCCAGGAGATGCTCCGGGAGGCGAACACCATCGCCAGCAAGTCCGCGGACTCGGAGATCACGCGATCCGTCGTGGAGGTCAAGGGCCTCATCGACCGGATCAAGGAACAGGCGGCGAACGTCGAGTGAGTACGTCGCCCCGCTTCAGCGACGGCGACGGGGGCGAGACGCTGGCCGACGGAACCGCGGTCGGACTTCCGGGGTCNCATGGTGAACGAAGCCGCTTCGAGCCGGGCGAACTGCGCCGGGTGCTCGACGCGTTCCCGCTCGAAGGCATCCGGGAGATCCGTGAGTTTCCAGCCGGATCGCGGCAGGCGCCGAAGGTTCGGATCGTCGCCGAGGAGGGCGAGTTTCTCCTGAAGCGAAGGACGATCCGTCCCGACCTCGTCGAACGGGCCACCTTCAATCACCGTCTGCAACTCCATCTCGAGCGGCGGGGGGTGCCGGTGGCGGCACTGGTCGGAACGCGTGAAGGGAACGGTTCGATCCTGCTCGACGGTGGGCAGGTCTACGAACTCTTCCACTGGGTCGACGGCCGGCGGATGGTGAAGGTGGAGTCCGAAGCGATCAACGCGGGGCGGATCCTCGGGCGACTGCATCTGGAGGCGCGTGATCTGGAGTGGTCCGATCCGCCGCCGATGCCNGGATTCCACGCGGCGGCTCAGGTCGAGACGGCCTTCGAGCGCGTGACCGAGGCGGTGGTCGCCGCGGATGCGGACGTCGACCGCGTCGAACTTCGAAACGTCGTGGAGCGTCTCGCCGAAATCCGGCACCGGGCGATGGAACAGGTGGAGGCGGGGGGTTGGTCGAGTCTTCCCGTGCAGCCGATCCACGGTGACTGGCATCCCGGGAACGTGCTCTTCACGCCGGAGAAGCCGACCCGGACCAGGCCCGGAACCGTCCGCGCCATCGTCGACTTCGACGCNTCGCGAGTCGAACCGCGGCTGGTCGATCTGGCGAACGGCCTGCTGCACTTCGCGATGCGAAGCGATCGAGACGCCTCGCCCGCGGACTGGCCTCCATCGCTCTCGCCACGCCGCATGATGGCGTTCACCCGNGGCTGGCGTGCGGTGGTGGGTGACGTCGTCGAGGCGGAAGCGGTGATCCTTCCCGCGCTGATGTTGGAGTGCCTGGTCGCCGAGAGCGTCGTCCCGGTGGCGAAGACCGGCCGGTTCGCGGTCGTTCCCGGTCTGCCCTTCCTCGCCATGGTGGTTCGCAAGGCCGCCTGGATCGAGGAGGCCGCGGCCCCGATCCGCGAACTCCTCGTCCGTTGATCCGATTCCTCGTCGTCGGGTCGCCCTTCCTCCGGACNGATTCGCTCGAATGGACGACGGGGGCTATCGTGCTTTCATGGCCCGCGTCCTCCGAATCCTCGCGTTTCCGTTGGTCGTGACGGTGGCCCTCGGGTCGTTCACGACGACGCTTCGAACGGCCGTGGCACAGGATGCCAAGGCGAAACAACCAGCCCGCCGGGTCCCCGTCGACCTGCCGCGGCCGGGGGTGCCGAGGCAGGTGGAGTCGATCCGCGCCCGACTTCTGGACGATGATCAGGCGGCCCGACTGGCGCTCGGCGTGGATCCCGAGCAGCTCCGGATCGCCGCCGTTCCGAAACACGTCCGCGTCGTCGTCGACCGACTCGCCGCCGACGGCTTCGACGAACGGGAACGGGCGTCCGCCGATCTGCGGGAGATGTCGATCACGAACGACGTGCTGATGGCCGTCCTCGAACAGGACGGTCTCGACGAGGAGCAGCGAAATCGACTGCTTCGAGTGCTCCGCTGGCGGGTGCTCTACCGACCGCGAGGCGCGGTGGGCATCCGCATGGAACCATCCGGCACCGCGATCTCGGTCCGGGGCGTCCTGGTCACCGAAGTCATCACGGGTCTTCCGGCCGAGAAGGTGCTTCGGGTCGGCGACGTGATCCTGAGGATCGACGGGCAACGGATCACCACCAGTGCGGACCTGATCGGCCGGGTGCAGCGGTTGCAGCCGGGTGACCCGATCCGAATGGGCGTGATCAGGCCGGTCCCGGCGGACACGCCCGATGGTCCCGGAATCCTCCGGTTCGAGGGCGATCGCGTCTTCGAGGAGGTGGACGTGGAGTTTCCGCTCGGATCCTACGACAAGCTGGGCAACGATCCCTCGGCGTCCGCGATGGGGAATCCCGAGACGATGCGACGTCGTGGGCGGGTCGAGGCGATCTGGGCCCGTTGGGGGTCGAGCCCGCGTTCGGTCGGCATCCCGAAGGCATTGGACGAAGACGTCCGCGACGGGCCGCCCGCGAAGTCGCCTTCGCAGCCGTGAGGTTCGCCTGAGCACGAGGACCGCGATCAACACGAGGGCTTCGGAATCAGCTTTTCGCGCCGAGCGGGTTGTGGAAGTGCTTGTTCTGCACCGGAATGACGGCTTCGAGGACGTGCTCGAGCACTTCCGCCGGTGAACCGATCGCCGAGACGTCGGTCACGATCGCATCCGAGTAGTGGGCGAGGACGGGACTCGTCTCCCGCTCGTAGACGTCGAAGCGGCGACGGATCACGCGTTCATCCGCGTCGTCGAGCCGGTTTTCCTTGATCGCCCGCTTCTTCATTCGTTCGACCATCGCGTCGAGGTCGGGGCAGACGAGGTGGACGATCTGGAGCACGTCGATGTACGGCTCGAGGGCCTTGGCCTGGCCGAGGCTTCGAGGAATACCGTCGAGGACCAGCAGGTCGACCCGGGGCTTGTAGAGGCTGAGCACCGTCTGGGCGTGCATGTTCTGCCGCCACATCTCGACGGTGAGCTCGTCCGGGACCAGCTCGCCCTTCGAGGAGTACTCGAGGAACTGGCGACCGAGGTCGCTGGTGGTGTCGAGGGATCGGAAGACGTCGCCGCAAGCGAGATGGAAGAACCCCGGAATCTGTCCCAGGATCTTTCCCTGCGTGCCTTTTCCAGCGCCAGGGGCACCGAAGAGCAGAACGGTCTTGAATCGATCAGGCATGGTTCGCGGGCCTCCCTCAGCTCGGTGTGGACGACCTTGGAAGTATCGGCCAAATCCCGCCCGGAGGAAAGTCGAATCGACGGGATCCTTGGTTCCCGCTCCTCGGTTCCGGGATCCACGATCTCGACACTTCTTCCACGGAACCCGGTCCGACTTGGCGTCCCCGGGTGTTCCCNTTAGGGTCGGCCGTTCGCCGACGCCGTCGGCAATTCCTTTTTTCCGGAGCAGTGGCATGCAGGGCATCGTTTCGAAGTGGAAATGGCGATCGCCGTCCGCTGCGGAGGCATCCGCGGGAGGCACTCCGGGCCCGCTCGCGGATCGCGTTCTGCGGGGCCGGGAGATCGAGGATCCGGTCGCTTTTCTCGATGACGGATACGGCCGAGTCGTTCCGCCCGAGGGGCTTGGTGGGGCGGTGGAGGCCGGTCAACGGCTCTCGGAGGCGATCGCCGCCGGACGGCGGATCGTGATTCACGGCGACTACGACTTCGACGGCATCGCGGCCTCCGCGATTCTCGCGCGGTCCCTGCGACTGCTTTCATCCGAGGCCGACGTTCGCGTCGTGCTTCCGGACCGGTATCAGGGGGGCTACGGGCTTTCGGTCGAGGGGCTTCGACGAATCCGGGAGGAGGGCACGGACCTCGTGGTCGCCGTCGACTGCGGCATCACCGCGATCGATGCGATCGAGGCCGCCCGGGTGAACGGGCTCGAAGTGATGGTGCTCGATCACCACTCCTTCATCCGCGACGAGCAGGGCGAAATCGTGCTTCCACCGGCCAGCGTGGTGGTCCATCCCGGCCTTCCGGTCGAAGACGCCGGCTGTGTCGGTACCGACCATCTCTGCGGCGCGGCGGTGGCGTTCAAGGTGGTGTGGGCGACGGCGCGAGCCTACTTCGGATCCGATCGCGTGCCGGCGGTGATGAAGCGCGAACTGGTGGAGGCGACGATTCTCGCCGGGCTGGGGACGATCGCGGACGTGATGCCCCTCGTGGAGGAGAATCGGGCCCTCGCAGCGCTGGCGCTCCGGGGGCTGCCGAATTCAGGCATCTCCGGACTTCGGGCGTTGCTGGTGGAATCGGGGCACGGCCTGCAGGACGGGCCGGTGCACGAGGAGACGGTGCAGTTCCAGTTGGCACCGCGGATCAACGCGCTCGGCCGATTCGGCTCCGCGATGCCGGCCATCGAATTGCTGACGCTCGCGGAGGATGCGGACGGGACGTCCGTGCGGGCCGCGGAGATGGCCGCCGGAATCTCCGCGACGAATCTCGAGCGGCGTTCGGCGGAACGAGCGATCGTCGAAGAGGCGACCGCCCGGGCCGAGGCCGAGGGACAGACCGCGGCGGATCACCCGGTGATCGTCCTCGGCGATCCGAACTGGAAGCGCGGGCTGGTCGGCCCCGCCGCCGCCAAGCTCGTCGACCGGTTCGCCCGGCCGGTGATCCTCTTCGAGGCCTGCGACGATGGGATCGCTCGAGGGTCCGCCCGGAGCATTCACGGATATTCCATCCACGACGGCCTGGCCGCCGCGGCCCCGCTGCTGGAGTCGTTCGGTGGCCATGCCGCCGCGGCCGGCTGTGCCGTTCAGACGGCCCGGCTCGACGACCTCCGGGCGGCATTGGTCGACCATGCCCGCACCGAGATCGCCACCGTCGACCTCACGCCGGTCGTCGAGATCGACTGCCGGGCGGTCATCGAGGAGATGGACGAGGTCGAAGACGTGGAGGGGGTTCGTGAACTCGCCCCGTTCGGCCCCGGTCATCCGCGACCGAGCGTGCTGGTGGAGACCGTGCGGCCGATCGAGACCCGATGGGTGGGACAGGACCAGGGCACGCTTCAACTCCGATTCGCGGGTGCGGGGGCGCGGAGCGTCAAGGCGGTGTGGTTCGGTGCGGGGCGGCATCGCGACGCGATCGAATCGGCGATCAAGGGCGGTGCCATCGACATCGTCGCGACCCCGGATCTCAACCGGTGGCGGGGACGGGTCGAACCGAACCTGATGATCCAGGATCTTCGCGCCTCGACCTGATCACCGCAGCCGCTCGTTCGAATCGGTTCAGATCACCGTGTCGACACCGGCGGCGGGCGTGGGGAGCGTCGCGCCGACGAGATCGCCCGGTTCGAGTGCGGTGGCCGCGGTGATCTCGATCCGGCCGTCGACGGTACCGTCCGCGCGACGGGGAACGGTCACCCCGGCCGACTCGAGCCAGCGGGCCGCCCGTTCGATCTGCAGGACGCCGCTGCTTGCCGCGGAGTCTCCGCCTTCGGCGTTCTTGATGGGGGCGAATTCCTCGGCCCGGTCGGTTTCAAGCACGAGACTGCGGCCGACGAAGGCGAGGGCGTCGAAGACGAACATCTCGAACTTCGTCGCGTTCGGCGTGTCCGGCTCGATGCGGTCGCCGGTCCCGGGGTTCCAGTGCGGGACCTTCTTGCGGGCGCGATGGAACGGCATCGCCCGATCCCCGTCGTCCGCGGCGACGCGGCGGACGAATTCGAGTCCGAGCAGGTGGATGGCGATCGATCCCGCGATGAAGCGGAGGCCGCCGTCGGCATCCGTCTCCGCCGCGAGTGATGCGGGGAGATCGCTGTATTCGATGACCACGGTCCGCCCGTCGACTTCGCAGAAGACGCCGACCTTCTCCTCCGCCGAGACCTTCGGCACCATCTTGCTCGACATTTCGCCGGAGCTGGCGGGATGGGTCGCGTGGAGTCCGACGAACAGCGGATCGATGACCTGCACCGTCGGGTTGTCGACCTGGAAGTAGGAAAGGTGCCGGATGCCGCGGGCCGCTGCATGATCAAGTGCGCCGCTTCGGTGGAGCGCCCGGAGCGATCCGCCGTGGCCGTCGGGACTGACCGCGAGGACGCCCGGGGCTTCGAGCAGCAGTCGGCCGTCGTCGTCCACCGCGGGCATGACGCCCTGCGGGAAGAACAGCATCGATTCGGGCCGTCGTCCGAAGTGGTTGTTGTCCTGGAAGAAGGCTCGGGTCGCGGCGTCGTTGAGCGGACTGGTCATGACGTACCAGGGCGTCTCCACCCCGTACTTCGCATCGACCGCGCTCAACTGTTCGGCGAAGATCCGGAAGAGCGGCTTGCCGGTCACCGGCGTCGCGGGAAAGGTCCCCTTGGGGCCGTTCCAGCCGAGTCGGGTGCCCTGGCCGCCGGCCACGGTGAACGCCGCGACCTGGCCGGCCCGGATGATCGCCTCCCCCGCGTCGCGGAAGGCCGCCTCCCCGTCGGGATTTCTGGGGACGAACGGGGCGGGTTCGATCGATCCGGCCGGTGTGTCGAGCCCCGCCTCCGACTTCGCGAGTCGTTCGATCTCGTCGAAGTCGATCGCTTCCACCTGTTCGATGAACGATTCGAGCCCCGCCTCGTCGACTCGGTCGAGGCCGGCGACGAGGTGCTGCTGTCCGTGCGACTCAAGGAGGGCCACGATGGCGTCGAGGCGTTCGGTGATCGGCGCGCTCTGCATTTTTTCGATTCCGGATTGGCGAATGGGGGTTCAGGCGTCGGAGGTTCGAGGTTCCTCGGGCTCGGTCCAGCCCTCGGAATCGTGTCGGACGATCTTCCCCGTCTCGAGGTAGATGACCTGCTCGCAGACGTTGGTGCAGTGATCGGCGATCCGCTCGAGTGACTTCGTGACCGCGAGGATCCGGAAGGCGCCATCGACCGCGAGCGTGCCGTCGCTCACCCGGGCCTGGGCGTCTCGGAGGATCTCGATCTTGAATCGATCGACGGTGTCGTCGAAGTCCAGCACCCGGCGGGCGAGCACCGGGTCGCTCTTGCTCAAGGCGCGGTTCGCATCGCGGATCATCCCGAGCACGCTGTTCGCCATGACGCGGTAGGTGTCGGGAAGGTTGCTCGTCTTTCGTCGTGGATCGAGGGTCGCTTCCGCGATCGTGACGGCACAGTCCCCGATGCGTTCGAATTCGTTGTTGACCTTGACGATGGTGAGGACCGAGCGGATCGAATGCGGGTCGCGCTGTCCGAGGGCGAGCAGTGGAATGCACTGCTTTTCGATCTCGATGTCGACGGTGTCGACCGTCGCCTCGATCTCGACGACCTCCTCGGCCTTGGTCCGATCGTGGTCGAAATAGCAATCGACCGCCTTGGTGGCCTGCTCGAGGACGCGGACGCCCTGTCTGGTGATCTCCAGCCGGAGGTCTTCGAGTCTGGTCTGGAATGCGTTGCTGGCGTCGCTCAAGCGTTGGTCCTCGTTGCTGGAGTATACGCCTCCAACCGCCCCATGCCGGGGGCCGGCGGGTAGCATTTCGGCATGATTGAACTCGGCGTGAACATCGACCATGTCGCGACCGTCCGTCAGGCCCGGCGGACCTGGGAGCCCGACCCCACCTGGGCCGCGGTCGAGGCGCATCTGGGCGGTGCGGCTGGAATCACGATCCACCTTCGAGAGGATCGACGTCACATCCAGGACGACGATGTCCGGCGACTCAGCGAACTCGTCCAGATCAAGCTCAACCTCGAGATGGCCGCGACGGACGAGATGGTCGCGATCGCCAGCAAGGTGAGGCCGGAGGTCGTGATGCTGGTCCCCGAAGGCCGCCATGAGATCACCACCGAGGGGGGGCTCGATGTCGCAGGATCGCGGGCCCGACTGGCCGAAGTCGTCGCGGAGCTCCAGGACCACGGCATCCCGGTCTCCGCCTTCATCGATCCAGATCCGGCCCAGATCGAAGCCGCCGCCGCCTGCGGTTTTTCGATCTGCGAGGTTCACACCGGCCCCTACGCCCACGCGTTCCACGACCACGGCCGATCGGCGGAATCGCCGCCCGTGGTGGAAGAACTCGCCGCGGTCGCCCGGGCGGGCGAGGCCATCGTGGCGGCGGGCATGCGTTTCAACGCCGGGCACGCCCTGAACTACGCGAACGTCCAGGCGATCGCCGCCCTTCCGGGGCTCCGGGAACTGCACATCGGGCACTCGATCGTGAGCCGATCGATCTTCATCGGACTCCGTGAGGCGGTTCGCGAGATGCGGAATCTGATCAACGAAGCGGCGTCCTGAGCGATGCCTCGGGGGTCCGATCGGGCCGGCTTGGGGAAACCCGGGTGAAACCGCGAATCGACCGGGAGATTCGGCCGGCCCGTCGATTCTCAGGTCGAGGTCGGCGACGCTGGTAGGATCGCGGCCATCGCAGGATGCGATCGATGGAGGCACACGATGTCCGATCCCAGGCCCGGCGACTTCGCGGGCGTTCACACCGCACTCGTCACCCCGTTCACCGCGGATGCTTCCGCAGTGGATCTTCCCGCCCTCGAGGCCCAGGTTCTCTTTCAGGCATCCGGAGGAGTCGCCGGTGTGCTTCCCTGCGGGACGACCGGAGAGACGCCGACGCTCACCGCCGAAGAGCGACGGACCGTCATTCGATCCGTCGCGGCGACCGCGGGCCCGCTCGGGCTCTCGGTGGTCGTCGGTGCCGGCTCCAATTCAACCGTCTCGGCGATCGAGCACTCGGCGGAGGCTGCGGATCTTGGTGCGACGGCGACCCTGCAGGTCACCCCGTACTACAACCGACCCTCCCAGGAGGGGCTCTTCCGCCACTTCTCGTCACTCGCGGATTCCGCGCGGGTCCCGATCGTCCTCTACGACGTGCCGAGCCGGACGGGGGTCGGACTCGCGCCCGACACCGTCGTGCGACTCGCGACTCACGAACGGATCGTGGCGATCAAGGTCGCCAACGGATCGGTCGGATACGTCAGCGAGCTCGCGCAGCGCTGCGATCTCGCGATTCTCTCGGGCGACGATCCGCTCACCCTGCCGATGCAGTCGGTCGGTGCGATCGGGGCGGTCAGCGTGGTGGGCAACATCGCGCCGGGCGAGGTCGCACGGCAGGTCGCCGCGGCGAATCGCGGTGACTTCGCGGCGGCCCGTTCCATCCACGAGCGTCTCTTCGCGCTGTCGAACGGTCTTCTCGGGCTGGACGGGAATCCAGTTCCGATCAAGGCCGCGATGGCCATCCTCGGGCGGGACACCGGCGTCGTTCGGCCACCGCTCGCGACCGCCGCCGAGTCGACCCGCGAGGCCATTCTCGAACTGCTCGGATCGGCCGGCATCGAGGGGCCCGCCGGTGGCGTGCCCACCTCCCGATCGGCGGGCCTGCGATGAGCGACGTGAACGACCAGCGGTACGAGCCGAGCGGACTTCCGTACCGGATGGCGGTGCTCTGCTACCTGTGGACGGAGGACGATCGGCTGCTGATGCTTCATCGAAGGAAGCATCCGAATCCCGACATGTACTCTCCGATCGGCGGCAAGATGGAGATCTCCATCGGCGAGACGCCGCACGAGTGTGCTCGCCGCGAGATTCACGAGGAGGCGGGAATCGAGATTCCCGAAGAGGACATCCGGATGTTCGCGATGGTCGCCGAGAAGGCGTATCAGGGCGAGATGCACTGGTTGCTCTTCTGCTTCGAGGTGACCCGCCGCATCGACCCCGCCGAACTCCCGCGTTCGGAATTCGACGAAGGCACGCTGGAGTGGGTGCCGGTGGACGAGGTCGAACGGCTCCGAATCCCGGAGACGGACCGAAAGGTCCTCTGGCCTTTGCTCAAGCCACGACGGCACTCGGGCGGATTCCTCATGGTCGAGATCGACTGCGGTGGCGACGATCTCGTCTCGCGGATCGTCGAGGACACCCGGCCGCTCGGCTGAAATCCGGTTCGTCCAGCCGCATCACGGGCTCGACACGACACCACGTCCGGTCTCGCACCCGGTCACGCACCCGTCGCCGCGGGGGACTCAGGCGATCCCGGCGACCGCGGCCGCTTCGTCGGCGATCGCCGATGCGGCCTCGTCGGTGGGGGCCTCCGCGATGAGACGGATGATCGGTTCGGTGTTGCTGGGGCGGACGTGCACCCAGGCGTCCCCGACGTCGACCCGAACCCCGTCGGCATCGTCCACCCGGCCGTCCCGCCAGTGCTTCGCCACCTTCTTGAGAATCTTCGGAACGGCGGACTTTCCGCCCACCGAGGAGAGATCCCACTTCCGCTTGATCATCGCGTAGCGAGGCAGTTCCTCGACGATGCCGGCGAGCGTGCGTCCGTCGCTGGCGAGCAGTTCGAGCACGATCGCCATCGCCGAAAGGGAATCCCGGATGAAGCAGACCTCGGGCACGATCACGCCACCGTTGCCTTCGCCGCCGATTCGCCCCTGATGGGCGCGGATGCCCTGGACGACGTTCGCTTCGCCGACGGCGGTCCGAATCACCCGGCCACCCTCGAAGCCGGCACAGACGTCGTCGATCATGCGGCTGGTGGAGAGGTTGGCGGCGACGGGGCCGCCGCCGTGTCGTTGCATCATCCGCAGCGCAGCGAGAACGAGGGTTCGTTCCTCACCGATGTAGCGGCCTGTTCCATCCACGATCGCAAGCCGATCGGCGTCGGGATCCTGGGCGAATCCGATCGCCGCGCTCCCGTCGGCGGCGACCGCGTTCGCCAGTTCGGTCAGATTCGCTTCCGTCGGCTCCGGGGTGTGGGGGAAGATTCCGGTCGGTTCACCGTGGAGGTGGAGCAGGTCGCAGCCGAGGGCTTCGAGCAGCATCCGGCCCGCGGGGCCACCAGACGCCGCCACGGAATCGAGCACCACGCGGAACCGCTTCGATCGGATCAGTTCGACGTCGACGATCCCGAGCACCTTGTCGACGTGGATCCGAGATCCGTCGTCGCGGTGCTGGATCCGCCCGCAGTCCGCACCGGCCATCCGGTCGAGTCGACTTCCTTCGAATCGCGCGATGATCTCCTCCGCCACCGGGCCCGGAGGCGCCAGGCCGTCGGCGTCGAGGCACTTGATGCCGTTCCACTCGATCGGATTGTGGCTCGCGGTCACGTTGATGCCGCCGTCGCACTCGAGTTCGCGGATCATCACGCCGACGGTGGGTGTGGTGCTCACGCCCAGAAGCGTGACTTCACAACCGACCCCGGCGAGACCCGCCGCGGCCGCCGAGGCGAGGCACGATCCCGATCGCCGGCCGTCGTGGCCGACCACCAGTCGCGGCGGACGGTCCGTCACGGTTTCTCGAAGGAGCGAGCCGAAGGCGCCGGCGTACCGGGCGACGATCTCGGGCGTCATGGTGGCGCCGACGATTCCACGGGCGCCGGAGATGGAAAGCATGAGGGGGGCGTCGGGCACGGTGACTCCTGCGGTCGGGGGGGGCGTCGAACGAACGTACTCATCCGGTTCGATCGGATGGACGGTCCATTGTCCTATACTCGAAACATGTTCGAACTCGAAGTATCGCATCGATTTTCCGCGGCCCACGCGGTCACCGTGGGCGGGGTTCGGGAGGAGCTCCACGGCCATGACTGGCGGGTCACGGTGACGGTTCGCGGACCTCGTCTGGACGAGGAGGATCTGCTCGTCGACTTCCACGTGGTGGAGACTTCGCTCAAGGACGTGGTGGCACCCTTTTCGGGGCGGACGATCAACGGGGTTCCGCCCTTCGATCGGCTGCATCCGACCGCCGAGCGGATCGCCGAGCACGTCGCGACCCGGCTCGACCCGACCATCCCGGAAGGGTGTGAAATCGCCTCTGTCGCGGTCGAAGAGGCCCCCGGATGCATCGCGCGGTGGTTACCGGCGCCGAAATGAGCGGCTGAAGCAGTCCGTTAGAATGACGGCAGTTCGGAGGCAGAGGCCGTTCGAGCGAGCATTCCCACCCTTGGATCGAATGAAGGCGCGGTGAGCCCAGATGACCGAGACCGACCCCCAGTCGACGGAGAAGGAGTTATCGAGGATTGGAAGCGGCGTGCCGGATCCGGGCGAGGTCGGCTTGGACGATCCGGGCCGGTTCCTCAACCGGGACATCCAGTGGCTTGAATTCAACCGGCGGGTCCTCTTCCAGGCCATCGACCCTCGCACGCCGCTCCTCGAACGGGTCCGGTTCCTCTCGATCACCTCGCGGAACCTCGACGAGTTCTTCATGAAGCGAATCGGGGGGCTGAAGCGACGTCGCGATCTCCGACTCGGCGCCCAGTACTTCGAGACCCTGCCGCCGGAACGGCAGCTCGACGAGCTGCGCGGCGTCGTGGTGGACCTCATGGACCTCCAGCGGCGTTGCTTCCGACAGGACGTGCTTCCGACGCTCGTCGATGCCGGGATCGAGTTGCTGGGGTGGGACGATCTCACCGACGAGGAGAAGCGGGACGCGGAGTCGTGGTATCGGGCGAACATCTTCCCGATTCTCACGCCGCTCGCGGTCGATCCCGGGCACCGCTTTCCGTTCATCTCGAATCTCAGCGTCTCGATCGGCGTGATGCTCCGCCGTGCGGGGGAGACCGAGGAGCTGTTCGCCCGCGTGAAGGTGCCCGAAGTTCCCCGCCGGCTGTACGACCTCGGCGACGGAAGACGATTCGTTCCGGTGCAGGAACTGATCGAACACAATCTCGACGATCTCTTCCCGGGCATGGAGATCCTCCGCATCCTCCCGTTCCGCGTCACCAGGAACGCCGACGTCGAGGAGGAGAGCGAGGATGCCGAGGATCTGCTCGAGCACATCCAGCAGCAGCTTCGAGAGCGGCGATTCGCGAGCGTCGTCCGACTCGAGGTGGGGGCGGATCCGGACCCCCGCGTGCTCAAGTTGGTCCTCGACGAGCTGGATCTCGACGAGCTGGACGTCTATGAGACCGATCGGCTCCTCGACTACGGGATCCTCGACGACATCGCGGATCTCGACGTTCCGGAACTGCGATTCCAGCCGTGGCGGCCCGTCGTTCCGCGGGGGCTCGAGGGCGATTCCTCGGATCTGCTCGCGGCGATCCGCAGCGGCGACATGGTGGTCCACATGCCCTACGAGTCATTCGACGCGACCGTCGAACGATTCGTCGAGCAGGCCGCGGCGGACCCGCGGGTCCTCTGCATCAAGCAGACCCTCTACCGCACGTCCGGTGACAGTCCGTTCATCCCGTCGCTGATCAAGGCGGCGGAGAGTGGGAAGCAGGTCGCGGTGCTCGTCGAACTTCGAGCCCGCTTCGACGAGGCCCGGAACATCCACTGGGCCGGGAAGCTCGAGGACGCCGGCGTGCACGTCGCGTACGGCGTGGTCGGTCTAAAGACGCACACCAAGACCGTGCTCGTGGTGCGGCAGGAGGCCGGAGGCATCCGCTGCTACGCCTACCTCGGGACCGGAAACTTCAACTCGAAGACCGCCGGCCTCTACGAGGACGTCGGACTCTTCACGGCGGACCCCGCGATCACCGAGGATCTGGTGACCCTGTTCAACTACATGACGGGACGCAGCCGGCAGCGCGAGTACAACAAGCTTCTGGTCGCGCCGACCACGATGAAGTCGAGCTACGTCGACTACATCGAGCGGGAGATCATGGTGAGCACCCCGGAGCGGCCCGGTCGCATCATCTGCAAGATGAACCAGCTCGAGGACCGTGAGGTCTCCGATGCGTTGTATCGGGCGTCACAGGCGGGAGTGCAGATCGACTGCATCGTGCGCGGCTTCTGTTGTCTCCGCGCCGGGGTGCCCGGTCTGAGCGAGAACATTCGGATCCACTCGATCATCGGTCGCTTCCTCGAGCACAGTCGGATCTTCTGGTTCTCCGGCGGTCGCGAGGATCCCCTCGACGGCGACTTCATCATCGGCAGCGCGGATTGGATGTATCGAAACCTCCACAACCGGGTGGAAGCGGCGACCCCGGTGGAGAACCGGGGGCTCCGGGCCCGGCTCTGGGAGATCCTGATGATCAATCTGGAGGATCACCGGCAGTCCTGGCAGATGCGCTCCGACGGAACGTACGCCCTGCGAGACGCCTCCAACCTCGCCGAGGACGATCCGCGGATGGAGGGCACGCATGCCCGCCTGATGCGATTGACGAGGGAAAGAACCGATTCGGACGGCTGACTGGACTTCGTTCAGAACGCTTCGAGCCTCGGCATCGCGCTGCCCACCAGTCGCACCGGTCGGGCGCGATCGCCCTCGATCTCGAGATCGATCATGTCGTCGGGTTCGACGGTGATGTCGATGGTCGCGCGGTAGAGACGCCGCCCCTGTTCGTAGTTGAGGGTGAACGGTGCCTGCACGATGCCCGCTTCGTCGGTGGTGCCGACCACCCCGTCGAGCATCTCCACCGGTGCGTTCCCCTCGACCGAATACAGCAGCGTCTCGTCGTTGCGGTTCCAGGTGATGGTGACGACCTCGCCGTTCTGGGTCCGGAACTCGATGAAGTCGCTCTGGATGGTGGTGACCCTCGGATCGGCGGGATACGGGCCGAAGTCCGTTCCGGTGCGGATCAGCGTGAGCATGCGGTGCATGACGATGCGGCCGATCGACTGGGTCGAGACCTCTTCGGTGGTCGCCTGGTAGGCGCGGAAACTCGCGTCCAGCGCCGCCAGGGTGGCGGTGAGCAGGGTGGCGGTGATCGCGAGCGCGATGAGCACTTCCACGAGGTTGAATCCGCGGCGGCGGGGGCGTCGGCGTCGAGTGTTCGTGTTCACGAGATTCCCTCTCGATAGCTCGCGGCGACGGGTTCCGCGAGGATCGGCCAGAGAATTCCGTCAGGGAGGACGATGTCCTCGTCGTATTCGAGGAGGATCTCGCCGAAGCCGCTGAAGTCGGGGTCGAGCGGGTCCGATCCCTCGCCGTCGCCGTCTTCGGGGCCGAAGTAGCCGATGGTGGTGTTGAAGGCGTCGGTCTGGCCGTCGTAGAAGAGGGGGCCTTCGCCCGCGACCGGGCGGAAGGTCATCAGCAAGGTCCCCTTCACCGACGCGGTACCTCGAATGTCGAGGATTCCGGCGACGATCAGACCACGAAGATCGACCCGCGGGGTCGCATCGGGATCGTCCGAGGTCTCGTTGGTGAAGCTGCCCACGTCGACGGACCAGCCCGGCATCATGATCGAGCTCTTGCGCATCTCCAGCAACTGATCTTCGGGAAGGCTTTCCAGCAGCTCCTGAAGGTACTCGCCGTCGGGCTGGTCGAGCATGTCCTCGTCCTCGGGATCGGCGAAGAACCGCGACGACCCGGTGATCTGGATCTTGTTCCGCCAGTGGGTGTATTCGCCGGGGGTGTCGCCCGCGAGCGAGCCGAGGAACGTGCAGTTCTCGAAGCGGAGATTGTTGGAGAGGATCTTCGAGTCCTGAATCTCGCCGAGGTCCGGATGGCTCGTGAAAAGGTCTCCGAATCGGCTTCTGATCAGGAATCCCGGCCCGCTGTCCGCATCCTCCAGCGCTCCGGCGTAGTTCCAGTTGGGATCGTTGCAGAGCTGCTCGGTTTCGACGTAGGTCACCCCCAGGAACGTGCAGTCCTCGAAGAGTGCGTTGTTGCCGGTGGGGATCGCCACGTTGCGGAAGGTGATTCCCCGGTAGATCGGCCGGAGGTAGAGGTCGTAGGGACTGAAGCTGCCGAGCGGCGTCGTCTCGTAGCCCGGATGTTCGGCATCACCGGGAAGAATCGCCTCCCCACCGGCGGCGACACCGCTTGAGACCTGGTCCTGGAACGCGCCGCCGCTGAAGGCGACATCGCGGAAATAGGCGGCGCTGCCGGCGAACATGTCGGTCGTCACCACCCGGAGCTCCTCGGGACCGAGGCCGAAGGACATCGCGGCCTCGTCGGGATCCGGCCGGATCCCCCCGTGCACGATGGATCGAATGGGGGCGTCCTGCGTCGACTCCCAGTCGCTTCTCGCGACGGCGAAAGCGAGTCGTCCGTCGACCTTGGTGAATCGATCCCAGGAATCGAGCACCCCGTCCCGCCATCCGAGGCTCGTGTCGTCGGCATCGACGACGCCGTCGTCGTTCCGGTCGGGGGACGCGTTGTCGACGAGATGAGCGAACTGGTCGTCGATGCCCGCGAACTCCTCCGTTGCGCCGTTGGCCAGGGTCTGGTCGTAGACGACCCGGCCGTCGCCATCGAGGTCGAACGTCTCCAGGAAGAGATCGAATTCGTCGACGAATTCGTCGCCGTCCAGATCCTCGAAGTCTTCGGTGAGCGCGAGCCCCTCCACGGGATGCCCCGGACGGAGTCGGCCGTCGTCGTCGACGTCGGCTTCGGCGACGATCGCCTCGAACTCGTCCAGTCGCGCGTCGAGGGCCGGCGTCAGCCAGCGGATGTCGCTGCGCATGTCCAGCGGATTGCCGTTGCCCGCATTGAGCTCGCCCTCGGCTTCGCCGTAACGGGTGCCCAGCGGCCCGACGATCAGGACGTTCTTTCCGATCATGATCCGGTTCGGACTCACCACCGCGTACTCGATCCGCTTGTCCAGGCGGACGAGCATCGAGAGGGTTCGCCGGACTTCACGATCGACTCCCTCGCTGGTGACGCGGATCGCGGCCTCGCCCGGGACCAGTTCGTACCGGAGTCGGAAGTAGGCGGCGTTCTCTTCCGCGGAGACGCGGATCGGCCGCACCGCGAGGAGATCGCCGCTCGAGTCGATGTCGGGAAGGGCGGCATCGCCCGGTTCGATGATCTCGCCGTGATCGCCCGCCAGGTGGGCATCCCGCACCGCTTCCGCGATGCCCGACGGGTCCGTGCTGGTGATGTAGCCGTCGGAAGGGGTGAGGACGACTTCGCCATCGGTCGAGGTGTCGTAGGTCCCGGCCCAGAGTTCGCCGGTGAATTCCGCGTCGATCTCGCCTTTCCGGACCACGAACCGGCTGGCCTCTCGTTGGAGGATCCAGGTGCCGTAGACGAGGCCGGTCTCGGCGGCGCTGGTCGAGCGACTCACCCGGAGGGAGACGTCGGCGGTTCGGACGTTGCCGGTGGCAACCACCGCCATGGCCGCGGCAAGCGAGCCGAAGATCACGAGGAACATCATCGAAAGCACGCTCGCGACACCGCGCCGTCGACGGGGTGCCGGTGATCGTCGGTTTTCGAAGTCGTTTCGTCTCATGATCTCGCTCCGCGCCTCGCGGTGTCGAAGGATCCGTCGCTCATCGCGGCTGGATCCAGGTGAGCCTCGTGATCTCCAGAGGTTCGAGGTCGTCCGGTCCCTGGTACTCGATGATCACCTCGACCCTGGTCATTTCGCTCGTGCCGTCTTCGAGGGTGGTGCGCACGTCGAACGGATCCACGTTCGAGACGAGGATCCGCTGGGTCCACCCGGGCATGTTCTGGAACGGGGTCCGCATCGCGGTGATCGGGCCGTTTCCAAGGTCCGCGGAGAAGACGGCGCCGTCGAAGTCGTCGATGTCGTCCCAGTCTTCCACCACGATCTCGTTGGGCTCCGAGCCCCAGTACTCGGATCCGGTCACCGGATCGATGGTGGGGAGGTTGAGCGTGAGCTCGCGGATCTCGCCGGCGAGACGCATCGCGTTCGCGGATCGCTGGGCCCACCCGTTCTGCTGGTGGAACGTCTGCTGGGCCGCGATCATCGCGAGCACGCCGGTGCCGATGATGACGGTGGCGAGCGCCGATTCGATGAGGGTGAAACCGCGAGTCCGGCCTCGATGAACGGCTTTTCGAGCGTGATGCGACATCGGATCCTCCTCGGTTCAGCCGGACACCAGGCTGCTCATCTTGAAGATGGGCAGGATGATCGCCATGGCGATGAAGCCCACGATCGAACCCATGATCACGATCATCAGCGGTTCGATCATGCTGGTGACCGCCTTGATCGCTTCTCGAAGCACGCGGTGGTAGTAGTCGCTGACCTCGTCGAGCACTTCACCGAGCTTGCCGGAGTCTTCACCCGCCGCGACCATCTGGACGACGGACTTGGGGAGAAGGCGGGACTTCGAAAGCTGGGTCTGGATCTTCCGCCCCTGCCGCACCGAGGCGTGCACGGACCGCCACATCTTCTTGAACAGGCGGTTTCCCGAGATGTCGCCGGTGATGGCGAGGGTGTCGAGCATGGGTACGCCGGCGTTGAGCAGTTCACCCATGGTGTGAAGCGAACGGCTGATGTAGAGGGCGCGGAACATCCGGTTCGCGACCGGCATCGAGAGCTTGGATCGATCCCACCAGAAACCGCCGAGTTCGGTCCGGACGAAGAGCATGAACCCGGTGATCAAGGCCGCGGCGGCGATGAGAATCACCCACCAGAAGCCGACCATGAAGTCCGAAAGCGACATCAGGAACTTCGTGGGGCCGGGCAGGGCCTCCTCCTTGCCTTCGAACACGCCTGCGAAACGCGGCAGCACGAAGGTCAGCAGGAATACGGTCACACTGATCGCCATGGTGGCGATGATTCCGGGATAGATGCTCGCCCCGACCACCATCTTCCGCGTCTCCAGCTCCTGCTGGAGGTAGGCCGCGATCCGATCGAGCATGCGTGCGAAGGCCCCGCTCATCTCGGATGCCTTCACCATGCTGATGTAGAGCTGGCCGAAGAGCTTGGGGTGCTTGGAGATCGCCTCGGAGAACTGCCGCCCGCTCTCGATGTCGGACTTGATCTCCAGCAGGATGCGCTTGAACTTGACGTTGGTGGTCTGGTCCGCGATTCCCTCGAGCGCCTGGCGGATGCTGATGCCGGCGCGAATCATGACCGCGAGCTGGGTCGTGAAGTCGAGGATCTCCTTCTTGCCCGGCCCGCTCGACCAGCTCAGCTTCTCGCTGATTCCTGAAAACCGATCCTGAGTCGCGGTGGGCGCGAGCTGGACCACGTGAAGTCCCTTGCCCCGGAGCATGGCCGCCGCGGTCGCGGCATCCGCCGCGGCGAGACCACCGGCTTCCACGCTTCCCGATCCGTTGCGGGCCTGATAGGTGTACTGAGGCATGGTGTCGATTCCGTCCCCCGCCTCAGGCGGCGATCATGCGTTCGAGCTTGTCGGGGTTCGCGGACTGGGCGATCGCGTCCTCGCGACTGATCATTCCGTTGTAGAAGAGCTCCGCGATCGCGGTGTCGAG
>NYVS01000041.1 GCA_002684755.1 Phycisphaerae bacterium | reverse complement strand
GACCCTTCGCGAGCGGTTGGACGCGGGCCTCGAGTCGTACGTCCGGGACTACGAGGCGTACTACGAATCGTGTCGACATCCGGACAGTCCGGGCATGCGTCCGCCGGAACCCACGGTGATCCTCATTCCCGGCGTCGGCATGATCGCGTTCGGCGCGAGCAAGTCGGAGAGCCGGACCACGGCGGAGTTCTATCGTTGTGCGATCGAGGTGATGCGCGGTGCCGAGTCGATCGGAGGCTACCGGGCGCTGCCTGCGCAGGAGGCGTTCGACATCGAGTACTGGCGGCTGGAGGAGGCGAAGCTTCAGCGCATGCCCGCGCCGCGTCCGTTCGCCGGTCGAGTCGTGCTGGTCGCGGGGGCGGGCTCCGGAATCGGGCGGGAGTGCGCCACTTCGATCGTCGAGGACGATGCCTCGGTGGTCTGCCTGGACCGTGATCCAGCCGGTGCGGAGGCCGTCGCGGCCGCCATCGAGGCGTCGCGGGGGTCGGGCATCGGTGTCGCGGGTTCGGGCGTCTCGGGCTGCGGGCCGACGCTCGCAGTCACCGCGGACGCCACCGATCGTGCCATGGTTCGACGGGCTTTCGAGGATGCGATCCTCGCCTACGGGGGCGTCGACGACCTCGTCGTCACCGCCGGGATGTTCCCCACGCCCGGCCCGGACGGCGTGGTCGACGACGCCACCTTCGCAAGGACCTTCGCGGTCAACGTCCAGGGCCCCTCGATTCTCGCGGAGGAGCTCGGATCACTGGTGGGCGATGCCGCACTCGACGGATCGATCGTCGTCACGACGAGCGTGAACGGCGTCGTCGCGAAGAAGGGGTCATCGGCCTACGACGCCTCGAAGGCGGCGGCCAATCACCTCGTGCGGTCGCTCGCGGTCGGCCTCGCACCACGGATCCGGGTGAACGCCGTGGCGCCGGCCACGGTGATCGAGGGAAGCACGATGTTCCCGCGGGACCGGGTGATCTCCAGCCTTCGGAAATATTCGATCGACTTCGATGAATCGATGTCGGATGAGGAACTCGTGGACCGGCTCTCGGCGTTCTACGCGGACCGCACCCTGCTCGGCGTCCCGATCCGGCCGCGCGATCAGGTGGCTGCGATCCGATTCCTGCTTGGTCCCGAGGCTTCCCGGACGACGGGTCAGGTGCTTGCGGTCGATGGCGGTCTGCCGGACGCCTTCGTCCGCTGAGCCTCTCGGAGAACGCGATGCGTCGAGTGTGTTTCCTGCTGAAGGTCCGATCGGAGCGTCTCGAGGCGTACCGGCGCGTGCACGAGGAGGTGTGGCCGGAGATGCTTGAAGCGCTTTCCCGCCACGGATGGACGAACTACTCGCTCTTTCTCCGGGACGACGGCCTGCTGGTGGGGTACGTCGAGACTCCGGATTGGGACGCCGCACTGGCGGGTATGGCCGGCGAGCCCGTCAATGCTCGCTGGCAGACTGCGATGAAGGACTACTTCGAGTCCCTCGAGGGCGTCAATCCGGACGAGGCGATGCGGCCGCTGGATCAGGTCTTTCATCTGGCTTGAAGCCATCGCCGGACGCATCACGTCACGGGAGCACGCCGGTCGCGGAGGCATGCAACAGAGGGCGGGCGAGCCGGTTCACGAGCTGGATCTCCTCGAGGCATCTTTCGCCCACGACCTCGAGACTGAAGTAGCCGTGGATCAGGTCGGTGGCGACCTTCACGATGGTGGGAACGCCCGCGTCCTCGAGCCGACGGGCGTACGCGAGGCCTTCGCTGTAGAGCGGGTCGTGCGCCGCGAGCGCGACGACGGCGGGGGGCAGGCCGGCCATGTCGTCGATGCGGATCGGGCTTGCGAGCCATTCGGCGCGGCGATCGTGATCGGGGCAGAAGTGATCCCAGAACCAGGCCATGTCCTCGGTCTCGAGGAGTCGGCCTCGCGCGTTGTCCACCATGCTTTCGCGGGTGAAGTCCGAGTCGGTGACGGGATAGATCAGGTACTGGCAGTTGAGCCTCGGTCCTTGCTCCTCCCGCATGGCGATCGCCGCGATCGCCGCGAGATGCCCGCCCGCGCTGTCGCCGCCGACCCCGACCCGTTCCGGATCGGCGCCGAGTTCCGCGGCGTGTTCGGCGAGCCACCGGGTGGCGGCGATCGCGTCCTCCGGTCCGGCGGGGTAGGGATGCTCGGGGGCCAGTCGGTAGTCGACCGACGCCACCACCGCGTCGAGTTCGACGGCGAGGCGGCGGGCCGTCGGATCAGCGCCATCGAGATCGCCGAGCACCCAACCGCCGCCGTGGAAGAAGACCAGGAGCGGTCGGTGTCCCTCGGGCGCGGGATGGTAGATGCGGACCGTGAGGGGGCCCCCCGGGCCCGGAATCTCGCGATCGGTGACCGAGGCGACCTCGATCGGCCGATCCGGCGGGGCGAACGTGGATTTCGACCACGTTCGAGCCTCCGCGGGGGTCATCGAGACGATGCTGGGCTGCGAGACGTCGTTGACGATGGTGAGAAGGCGTTCGACGTCGGCATCGATGGGATGGATGGGCATCGGCATGGGCGTGGGTTCCGGGGTGAGCCGACACGATACCGAGCCGCCCGGCATGTCCTTCGGGCCCACGCCTCGAAAATACGCGCCGAATCGTGGATCGACCGTCCCCACGTCGCTCCATCGATCAAGATTGGTACATGTCCGACCTCGAGTTCGAATCCAATCAGTCGGATCCAAGGGACCCGCCGAGCGCCGAGGAGGTCTTCGAGGTCCTGATGCGCCAGAACGCCGGGCATCTCATGGCCTTCATTCGCGCCATGGTTCGAAACAACGCACTCGCGGAGGATGTCTTCCAGGAGACCTTCATGGTCGCCTGGCGGCGTTTCGAGGACTTCGATCGGGATCGTCCCTTCGGTCCCTGGCTTCGCGGCATCGCACATCGGACCGCGCTGGGTCTGATGCGGAAGACCCGCAGGGAGTTCGCGGTCGACACCGCGATCGTCGACGTGCTCGAATCGCATGCGGCGCGGTACGAACGAATCTCGATGTCCGGGGAATCCGGCGTGATCGAGATGTTGAACGACTGCGTGGGGCGGCTTCCGGATCGGTATCGAGAAGTGATCGAGGTGCTCTATCGAGGGAAGCGTTCCATCTCGCAGGTCGCGGAGGCGACGGATGCCGGCCCCGAGGCGGTGAAGAAGCGACTCCAACGGGCTCGGGGAATGATCGCCGACTGCCTGAGGACGAAAGGATTGCTGGCATGACCGAAGATCCGAAACCACGTCGAGGCGATGCGGCCGAGCAGGCCGACGATCGATTCGTCGAAGCCTTGCTGGAGGCCTCGAAGGCCGAGGAGGCCGTGGCCGCCGAGGCCCGCATCCGACGCGGCATGGCCACGGTTCGCGACGTCGGTCCGGTGGCGGTCGCCTCGAACCGGCGATGGTGGGCCATGGCCGGGGGACTCGGATCGATCGCGGCGGTGATGATGCTGGCGGTGTTCTTCCAGACCAGCGAGGTGCGTGCCGATCGGATCATCGCCCGGGTGCTGGCGGCCGAATCCGCGGTGACGGCCCTGCGGTTCGACGTCCGGCTCGAAGGGCCCGAGGGGCGAGCGGGTCCGGATCTCGAAGGATCGATCGATCTTCTGGCCCGCCCGAACGGGCATCCACTCCTGCGATTCGAAGTCGATCGACCCGCCGACCGGAGCCACGCGTGGGGCGTCGACGCGCGGGGGGGCTGGGGCCGGAGCCACAGTGGGATCGTCAGTCGCTTTGCGCGAACGGCGTGGAGCACCCGCATCATGGGGGACGGACTCGATCTTCTGGTCGATGCGATTCCAGGCCTGTTGGATCGCGTGGCCGAAGGCTATGAACTGACCACGGAGGTCGATCCCGTCGACGACGTCACCACGCTGATCGCCGTGAAGCGCGAGACGGATGACGGCTCGAAGTCGCCGAACCGGATTCGAATCGAAGTCGATCCGAACACCGACGAGGTTCGTCGCCTCGTGTTGGAGTGGGATCAGGAATTCGATCCCGCGGAACGGCGATGGTCGCCGTCGAAGCCTGAAGGGCGTCCCGATCGCGGGCGACCGGGTGGCGACGGACCACCGATGCAGTTCGATCGGCGACCGCCGCCGCCACCGGGGCCCGCGGGGGGACCGGGCGAACGGCGACGCCGTCCACCGCCGGGCAGGCCCGGTCCCGGACGGGATCCACTGATCGACGAAGTGATGCGGACCGAATCACAGGGGCCGGCCAGACCGCCGGCGCGAATCACCTTCGAGCGGGTTCCGGCCTCGGCGTTCACATCGAGTGATTTCCTGCCCACGGCGACCGCCGCTGGATGATCGGACGTGGCTTTCGGGTCGTCGTGCTCGCTCGCTTCGATCAATTTCGCGAAGTCGCCGTTTCTTCGTGTCCCGAAGTTCGGAACCGATTCAATGTGTACCGGCGGTTCGACGCCTCGAACGACCACCCCATCGAACTCTGGAGTCTGGAAGATGAATTCACGAACCGATGTCCGTCGCCTTCTGGCGGGGCTCATGCTCTCGACGCTTGGATTCTCCGGCGTGGCCGCCGCCCAGGTGGACACGCAGCCCGGCGGGATCTTCTGCAAGGCCGATCTGAACCGTGACCTTCAGGTCGATGCCGCCGACCTCGGTGGACTGATCGCGGCATGGGGCACTGGGACGGTCGACTTCAATGGAGACGGCCTGACCAACGGATTCGAGATCGGCTTCATGATCAGCCAGTGGAACATCCAGTGCCACAACTTCCACGGAAACGTGGACATCCAGCTCGACGGTGAATTCCTCGTGGTGACCGGCAATGGGGTTCCGGATCATGAATATGGAAACTTCCCCGGCGAATGCGGCAATCCGAACTCGGTCGGCGCCCAGAACGACACCTGGCGGATTCCGCTCGATCCCGAGATGACCGGCAATCCGTCGGTCGACGCACTCGTCCAGATGGGCCCGATCGGAATCATGGTCAACGGGGTCGCCTTCTACAACCCCTACGACGGTGGTGGGATCACGGCGCCGGACACGATCTGCATGGACGCGTGCAATGCCCATCCCTCGCCCGACGCCCGCTACCACTATCACCAGTATTCGCCCTGCATCGAGCCGTACTCCGGCGGTCACTCCACCCTGATCGGCTACGCCTTCGACGGCATCCCGGTCTACGGTCCCTGGGAGGAGGACGGTGTTCTTGCGGCGGAGATGGACGGCAAGCGAACGCTTGATTCCTGCAACGGCCATTTCGACTCGGAACGTGGATATCACTACCACGCGATCTCCTACGAACTCGCGCTCGAACGCAACCTGCCCGATGACGGATTCCCGTGGAACATCGGCTGCTTCGCCGCCCAGCCGGAGACGTCGAACTTCGCCGGCGGCGGCGGCGGCGGCGGTGGCGGCGGCGGTGGTGGCGGTGGCGGTGGTGGCTGTGATGCCTGCGCCTTCAACATGATCCCGCCCCCGGTCTGCAACTGCGTGCGAAACCGTCCCGGTTACGAGTACTGCTGCACCGACTGGGACGCGGCGTGTGCCGCGATCGCCGCCCAGTTCTGCGGTGGATGACGCCGACGCCCGATCGATCGGACCAGCGAAGCGGCGAAACGGTCCTGAAGGCCGTTCCGCCGTTCGCGTTCGCTGTACGAAAGTCGGGCGTTCGGTCGATGACCCTCTCGGAGTGAGTCCATGATCATCATGAGCATCATGATCAACATGATCCATCTGGTCGCCACGATCATCCCGGCCACGGTGCTGACGCTGATGCTCGGCCTGTTCGTCGGCGCCCCTGCGATCGATCCCTCCGCGGAATCGACCGATCCTCCGGATTCGATCGCCACGGCGCCGGTGCTGACCCGGTCCATGCTCGAGTCGATCAGGCTTCGGGATGTTCGGGACGTGAACGGCGGCCGGAAGGCGATCTTTCCCGCGGATGGTCCCGGACTCGTGGTCGTCGTCCTGAGCAGCACGACCTGCCCGATCGCGAACGCCTCCGTGCCCGAGCTGAGGCGTCTGCACGCGATGGTCGACGGCGTCGGAGGGCGTCTGTTCCTGGTCCATGCGATGCCGGGCATCACCGCCGAGGCCGCCGTCGCCCATGCGGGCCCGCGTCGACTCGAGATGCCCATCCTGCTCGACGACCGTCATGATCTCGTCACGCCGCTCGACGGCACGGTGGTTCCGGAGGCCTTCGTGATGACGCGGGCCGCCGATCGATGGACGATTCGATACCGAGGACCGCTCGACAACCTGTACGCCGAAATCGGTCGTCGACGCCGGAACGCGACGTCCGCGTACGCTCGGGATGCGGTGACGGCGATCGTCGCGGGTGGAGCGATCGCGCAACCGATTCGTCCGGCCGTCGGTTGTCGGATCGATCGCATCGGCCGCGTTCCAAAGGCCGTTCCGGAAGTGGCGAACGAATGAACGCGATCGTCTCCGTGNNCGGCATCCTCGTCGGCCTGTTGGTCGCGCTCCCGGAACCACCAACCGGTGATGCCGGCAAGTCCATCGGCGACCGCCTCGAGGTGCCTGCGGTGCCGCCGCCGACNTGGAACGGCGAGGTCGCGGACATCATCGAACGACGGTGCGTCTCGTGCCACGCATCGGGGCGTGTCGGGCCGTTCGAACTCGTCGATGCCGCCGGGGTGCGGAATCGCGGACGATTTCTGCTCGAGGTGATTGATTCGGGGCGGATGCCGCCGTGGTTGCCGATGGGAACCGCGTGGGCGAATCACCGAACGGTGACCCCGTCCGAGCGGGCGACGCTGGCCGCCTGGCTGGAGGCCGGCGGACCGGTGGGCGATGGTCCCGGGCGAACGCTCGAACCGGGCGATCCGCCTTCGTTCCGGTCTGATGTCGTGCTGGAGATGCCGGAAGCGCATGTCATCCCCGAGGAATCCGATCCTGCGTGGCACACCGGTGAGATCGACGTGCACGGCGTCACGTTCCCGCTGGAGAACGCAACGCCCCTTCGGGTGCAGGCGATTCGTCATCGACCCGCATCACCGCAGGCGATGCGGGTGGCGGCGTTCGCGTTCGACGACACCGGGGCGGGTCGATACCTCGACGATCGCGACCCCCGGGTCGGTTTCCTCATGGGGGGTGATCCCGGGATCAAACCGATGGGGGCCGACGGCGTGATCCTGGCNGGGTCCGGTGACTTCCGGCTGCCCAGGGGCTTCCATGTCCCGGTGCCGGTGGGCAGTGATCTGGTGACGCAGTTTCAATATCGACCGACGGGCGTCCCCGAACGGCTTCAGGAGCGGATCGAATTGGAACTGGTGCCGGCCGCCGAGGCGTCCCGTCCGATTCGATGGTTGCCNCTGGCGGTCGGGCGGGTCGATGTCGCGGCCGGTGATGCACGGCCGGTGTCGTCGGCGTCGGTCGTTCTGGAACATCCGGTCGAGCTGCTCGGGATCTCGCCCCGCGCGATCGAGATCTGCCGCGGACTCGAGGTCATGGTCGAGTTTCCGGATGGCCGTCGACGGCGACTCCTCGCCATCCCGGACTGGGATCATCACCAGCGGGAGACGCTTCGGTTCGAGCCGCCCATCGTCCTGCCCGNGGGATCCACGCTTCAGGCGCGTTTCNAACTCGACAACACCGNTTCGAACCCCCGGAATCCCGATGATCCGCCCNNACGCGTGAATCGTGGACGTCGNACAGGCCTGTTGGGCGTCATCCTGCACGTCGCCGCTCGCACGGCTGCCGGCGATCGGTACCTCGGCAAGGCCGGTCCGGAGGCGATCCGGGNACTGATGCGGCGGGGAAGGCCATCGTCGGGAACTTCGCTGGAATNGGAGTCTGCGGACTGAAGGGCGGCCCTGGCATCGCTGGTGAAGCGCGGGTTTTGGAACAAGACGGACAGTGAACTCAGCATTAACCCGGACGTCGGAATCCGCAATCTGCGTTCAGGAACCCGGGAAACTTCCGATTTGGTGCTTGAATCGCAGACCGACTCGTGCACAATTGATGTGTTGTTCCCTTGTTCCAATGCGGTCACTCCCAGACCGTTCCCACAGGAGATTTTGAAGATGAAGAATGTGATTCTTGCGACTGCCGTGGCCGCGATGGCCTCGACCATCGCGACTGCCGACATCACCAACGGTAGCTTCAGCAACGGTTCCGAAGGCTGGACCCAGTTCGGCGGTTCCGAAGGTCCCTACGACGTCGGCTTCTTCGGCGGTAACGCCGCGGTCGTCGCGTACGGCACCTTCGGTGGTACGCCGAACTACAGCGGCTACACCCAGGATCTCGGCGTGACCGGCGATTACGCCGAGGGCGACATGATCTCGTTCGGTGGTGAGATGTACATCGAGAACGGCAAGAGCCCCTNCGGCGGAAACAACGCCAACATCCAGTTGAACTTCTGGTACGGCGCCGCCGGCACCGACTATGGATTCTCCATCGTCGCCGGAACGGTGAATGCGGACTCGCTCACCGATACCGTCTACCTCTNCAACCTCGACTACGTNCTCGANGNGGGTGCCGCCTCGGCGACCCGNATCAGCNTCGACTTCACCTACGTTCAGACTGACANTCNNGNNGCCGNTGNCGAAGAGTCCGGNGCGGNNTGGGGNACGAACTTCTACGGANGCNTCGTTCCCGCGCCGGGCGCGATCGCCCTCCTCGGTGTGGCTGGCCTCGCCAGTCGTCGCCGACGCGGCTGATTCGGCCTTCGCCGATTCATGATCTTCATCGATGGCGGTGCCGTTTGCGGCACCGCCATCTTTGCTTTTGTGGATCGGGAACGACGCCATCTCGACGAAAAGGGTCGCAGGTGCGAGGCGGACCGTTCGCAGGCACGCGGTTCCACGCCACATCGCCGCATCGAGCGCAAGGGCTTGTGTGAACGCACTCGAGATCTGGTGGGCCGGTTTGCAGCGTGCTGGACGCCGGTGATGCGACCCTGGGCCTCGTGGCCGGGTCCACGTGAACAGAGACCCAAACCGCCGGTGAGACGGTGTGGGGGCTCCAGACCGATGCCGAGTCAGTCCCCGTTGCCAGGGCAGGTCGCGGACACGACGAAGATTCAGGGGGACGCGTCGTCGAGTCGGTCGGCCACCCGCTTGAGATCCGCCGCCATGGACGCCAGCGTGCCNTGGATCTCGAGCAGCGTCGAATCNCTCGAGACGGACGGCTCGAGGTGCTTCGNTCCAGCGCCCTCGACCGACCCGGACTTGTTGGAGCGGTCTCGTTGGTCGAGCACGAGGCCGCGAAAGGCGTCGGAGTCGACCACGCCCAGCAGGCTGACCAGGGCGCCGGGGCCGGATTGTCCCGCGGTCTCGATGCCGAGCCGTTTGATGCCCGCCCAACGCATGACGAGCCCTTCGATGCTGGAGAGATCGGTGATCTTCTCCAGCGGTATGGTCTTCTCGGTCTTGTTCCAGATGCCCTTGCGAACGTGGAGGCTGCGGTTGGTCAGGACCGCGGACCAGCTGGCCACGACGCGATTGAGCCAGATTCGGTAGCCGAGGGCGATCAGCAAGGCGAGGGGGATCGTCACGATGAAGATCGAGAGTGGGATCAGCCCGAAATAGTGGTACCGGATGATCGAGTTCGCGTCGAACTCGGCGACCGCGATCACTTCCTCGCCTCGGGCGAGTTCGATCTCGATGTCGGGCTTCGAATCNGACGTGGTGGTGGAGGTGGTCATGCGTCGAGGGTAATCGACCTCCCGGATCGGGGTCGACGCGGGCCNTCCGGGCTTGCACTGGATGTCGTTCCCGGGCCNCTCCACGCCGGATGGGNAGATCGAGCAGGATCGAGAACGAAACGACGCCCGGCGAATTCGCCGGGCGTCGTGCTTGTGATCAGGGGTCGTGCCCGGAGATCGGGCCTCATTCCGGACAGGGGCCCCAGGCCGCGAGAATCACGGCGATGTCCTGCTGGTCGACGAAGCCNTCGCCATTCGTGTCCGCGTCACCGGCGTTCGTGTTGAAGTAGTTCATCAGCACGATGCCGAGGTCCCAGGAGTCGATCNGGCGATCGTCGTTCAGGTCCAGCGGGCACGGGGGCGGGGGCGGAGGGCCGTCCCAGATGATGTCCGAGATGAAGATCTCGCGGGAACCGTCGTCTCCGAAGCCCTGCGAATAGGTCCAGCCGAAGCCGATGACCACGTCTTCGTATTCGATGCCNTCGAGGGGGATGGAGATCTCGGTCGGCTCGAGAGGAAGCTCGACACCGTCGAGATTGACGGAGAANCCATCGGTGCCTTCGGTGCCGACGAAGAAGTCGAGCACGGTTCCGGGCTTGTCGCTCCAGGCGAGGAACTTCACCGCGGTACCACCCGACATGATCTCGAGGCCCGGTGCGGTGCCCCAGTTGTTGGTGGGGAACTGCCAGGCACAACCCGCCCAGATCGCGATCGGCGGTGCGTTGACGGTGAACTTGTGGGCGGTTCCGCCGCACGCGCCGTTCGGGGAGGCGGTGTTGCTTCGGTTGAGGATCCACGAGGCGCCCATGAATCCGCTGGGGCCGTAGTAGTCGTCNACCGGGAACGGCATGGGGACTTCGCCTTCCGGAATCTCGCCATCGACGAAGAACGGCGTGGTCGCGACGCCGGTTCGTCCACCGCTGTCGCGGGCCCAGGCCACCAGTCGGTAGGCGCCGGGTGCTTCGGGGACTTCGACTTCGAGGTTGAGTCCGCCACCCTGCACGAGGTAGTCGCAGGCGCCGGTGGTCTCCCAGAGGTAGCCACCGTTGGCATCGAAGACTTCCCGGCCGATGAGCCAGTCGACTTCGAGCACGTCACCCTCNGGATCGGTGGCGAGGAGCTCGGCGACGATCATCTCACCGGCCTGATAGGTCGGGCAGTTCAGGCCCTCGATGCCGGTGACCACCGGCGAGAGGTTCTTGGACGGGGTTCCGGTCCACGCCTCGTAGAGGACGTCGATGCACTCGGTGGGGCGACCTTCGTGGTCGAACATGGTCCACCAGGAATCGAGCGGCGAGTCCAGCGTGTCCCACGCGAACGCGAATCCGCCCAGGCATCGGTCGGACTCGCCTTCGATCGAGTTGACCCATCCGTTCTTGTACCAGTCGGCCTTCACGTTGTTGGAGTGTTCGATGCGGGTGTTCCAGCTGCACTGCGGCGAGCTCCACCAGCCNTGCGGGCCGTACTCCGGGATGAAGTAGGGGCGGTCCCACGGGCCGCTTTCGACCTTGTCGCGGATCTGCGGCATCGTCTCGTAGGCGTTGATCCCCCAGATGTCGATGTTCGGACACCAGTTCGCGAGCTGGGTCGCGTTGTCGATCTGGTGCCAGTCGCCGGTCTCGGCGGTCACGGCGACGGTGGGGTGATTGGGATCGACTTCCTTCACCATCGCGGCGGTCTGGTTGATCGCCCGCCAGATCATGCGGACNTCGAGCGTCTCGGCGTCGGCCTCCGCGGTGAGGTGGGCCATCTCGTTGCCCACGCCCCACGCGACCAGCGCGGGGTGATTCTTGTAGAGCTCGACCTGAACCCGCAGCGATTCGATCTGGCTGAGGACCGCGTTCACATTGGTGTAGTCGAAGAANGCGCCGGCNCTGTCGACGTGGCCGACCGGGTGATCCATCCAGAGACCGAGAAACACGCCGAGCCCGTGCTCGTGCGCCGCGTCGAGAATTCCCATGGTGCCNGGGCCGGTGGCCCACAGTCGGATGCAGTTCCCGCCGGCGTTCTTCAATTCGGTGAAGAGGTCGAGCAGTTCGGGGCTCACACCGCCGCGAACGATGCAGCCTCCCCGCAGGAAGAACGGCTCGCCGTTGCGAAGCAACTGCCATCCGTCGGTGGTCTTCTCCACCTGGACGATGCTGGGACCTTCGCCATCGCCACCCCTGGCGAAAGAGTCGCTCGAGGCGACGAGGATGATCGAGAGGATCATTCCGAGAAGGAGGGTCGGTCGGAGGTTCATGTCTTCTGTGGTTCCGAGGAATGGTTTGAACGATTCACAAGATGGATCGTCTCGTGACCACGAGAATAGACAATGAAAAGTGTCTGGACAAACCAACAAACGGCATTCGGCAAATGAAGAACAGGGACTCCGGGAACCGGATTTGGAACCGGGCGAAAGTCGGAGTCGGGCCTCNGGAACGGAAAATTTTCCGTGATCTCGAGGTCCGTGTTTGCCTTCCTCGATTTTGTCCTCGGAAATCGAAAAAGTATCGCGAAAGAGTGGAATACGAGGGGTTTAGGCGTAGCATTGGAACGACTGGAACAACCAGACCATCGTGAAATCGGTGGTCGAAACGTTCTTTCCGTCCGCGCTCCGTGGCTTTTTCGGCCCCTTTCCGCACGTCGCGGGAACGAGCAGTTTCAAGATCTTTCGCAAGCGGATGACTTCGCTCGCGACGGGCACCGTGGCCCGACCTTCGTTNCAGGCTCCGATTTCTCATTCTTCACAACAGGAGAAGATCCGTGACCATTCGATCCCTCACGCTCGGCCTCGTCGCCGCAGCCCTCGTNCCCGCCGGCGGTGCGTTTGCCGACGACGCGGACGGCCCGAACCTGCTTGAAAACCCAGGGTTCGAAAGTCCGATCGCCAAGACCTACTCCACGTTCGGCGAGGCCAGCCGCAACGGCGAATTCGCCCTTGAGTCNGGTTGGTCTTTGAAGATGTTCGGCTGCTTCTGCGCCCCCTTCAACGGCAATGGCGCGGTGTCGATCTACGACATCCCCGTGGTCGGCGGGTCGGTCTACCGGGTCGGCGCCTTCGCGCTGACCCCGGCGGGCGACCAGATTCGAAACGGGAGCTGGGGCGGCATCAAGGTGGAGTTCAAGGACGCCTCCAACACCGTGATCGCCCTGGGCGAGCGTCGGATTCTCGAGGGTTACGATCCCGACATGCCCATGGAGGAATGGATTCCCGGTGAATTCCTCGCATACGCACCCGACAACGCGGTCTCCGCGACGATCGTGCCGGTCTATCTTCAGGCCAGCCAGGACGATGCCGGTGCGATGTACATCGACAACATGCTGCTGGCCCCGAGCAAGCGGGATGCGGCGAAGCCCCTGATCAACCCGAACTTCGACAACGGCGTCGACTACCAGTACCTCGTGTTCCCGACCTTCAACGGCTGGACCGAGCAGTACGGCAACGTGTTCTTCGACGACTTCAATTTCATCAATGGTCCGCACTCCGCCGGCATGTTCGGGTCCTTCCCCGACTACGACGGTGACGGCCAGTGCGATCCCGGCGGCGTGTCCGGCCTCGGCCAGATCATCCCCGACATCTTCGAGGGCGACCAGGTGACCCTGTCGATGTCGGCCTACACACCTGCGGCGGACTCCATCGTGGGCACGGACAACTTCGTGCTGCAGAAGATCGAATTCCTCGGCAGCGATCCGAGCGCCCCGATCGACTCGATCGCCGGCACCGTCATGGACGGCACCGGTGCGTTCGACAACGACACCTGGCACTTCGCGGAGATCTCCGGAACCGCACCCGCGGGAACGACGTCGATCCGCATCGTCGCCCAGATCGTCCAGCCGGACTGCGGCGCCGGCTCGATCCGGATCGACGAAGTCGACGTCACCGTCGGCAGCGGCGGCGGCGGGCCGGTCGCCTGCCCCGGTGACTTCAACGACGACGGCGTCGTCGATGGTGCCGACTTCGGCTTCCTCTTCGCGGCCTGGGGTGCGTGCGCGGGCTGTGCGGAGGACCTCAACAACGACGGCTTCGTCAACGGCATCGACCTCGGTGAGTTCCTCGCCGTCTGGGGTGAGTGCCCCGACGACAATGGTGGTGGCGGTGGCGGTGGTGATCCGGGCGACTGCCCCGACTGCGACTGCTGCGAGGCCAACGGCAACACCAGTTGCTCCGACCAGGCCTGCACCGATGCGGTGTGTGCAGTGGATGCGATCTGCTGCCAGTTCGGTTGGGACTCGATCTGTGCCGGCATCGCCGAGGNCGAGTGCAACGGATGTGCCGGCCCCTGAGCCGGACCTGAATTCATGATCCGATTCCGCAATGGAGCCTAGACTCTCGCATGAACCGGACCCTTGATTTCAGAACTGTCCTTCAATCCGCGGCCGTGACGGCATCCGCCGTCGCGGCCGCGGCTTTTGGGGGCGATCTCGACTGCATTCCCGACAATCCCAGCTTCGAGATCGGTCCGGGCGAGGGTGGCGAACCCATCGCGGCCTGGTCCGACGACGGGGCGGTCGGGCGATCGACGGGGCTTCGGTCGCATGGGTCCTGGGCCGCATGGCTCGCCGGTCCGTCGACGGGTGGCCCCGGAATCTCCAGACTGCTGGAGACCGTCGAATGCTTCCCCGGCTGGCGGCATCGCTTTTCGGTCGATGTGGGCCATCGCGGCGCGGATCCGGTCGTTGGTGCCGCGCGACTCGCGTTCGTCGCAAGCTGGCTCGACTCGAGCGGAACCGTGCTCGAAGTCTCCTCGATGATCCTGCTCAATCAGGAATCCCCCACGGACGAGATGTNCACGGTGGAGGAGCTGCTGCCGGCGGCGCCGTCCGGNACGACGCGGGTCCGCCTCGAATTCGTGTTCATCCAGACGAAGGCCCAGGAATCGGGCCGAGCCTACGTCGATGCCTTCGAGTTCGCGCGGGTCAATCCCGGCGTGAATCAGTGGGGCGACTTCGGCGGGACGACCCTCGAATTCTCCGACCGGATCTGGCGGGTCAAGTCCGCCTACACGGGTCCCGGCCCCAATGCGTTCTCGCCCTCGGCGAGCAACGCGACGGTGCGGCCGGACGGATCGCTTCGGCTCGCGATCACCAGGGTCGGTGATCAATGGCGATGCTCCGAAGTCACGGTCGAGGACGTGCTCGGCTACGGGACGTACCGGTTCAAGACGCGCGGTCGGGTCGATCTGCTCGATCCGAACACCGTGTTCGGACTCTTCATCTGGGAGTACCCGCAGTGCTTCGAAGGAAGCGACGAGTGGTGGAACCCCGCGAGCGAATTCGACATCGAGTTCAGCCGCTGGGGTCAGCCCGGAAACGACTTCGCCCAGTTCGTCGCCCAGCCGTACTGGTGGGGCGGCAACATCAGCCGGTTCGAGATGCCGGAGCCGACACCGGCCGAGGTCACCAGCGAATTCAACTGGACGCCGGACGGTGTGATCTGCCGGGCCTGGCTCGGCCATGCCGATGACCCGTCGTCCGAGGACCTGCTGCACGAATGGACCTACACCGGGCCGCACCAGCCGCGACCCGGTCTCGCCCGCGTGCACCTCAACCTCTGGCTCGTGAACGGCAGCCCGCCGATGAACGGGCAGGAGCAGTCGATCGAGATCACGGCGTTCGACTTCATTCCCGAACCGCAGGCCGATTGCGTCGGCGATCTCAACGGTGATGGCGTCGTCGACGGCGCGGATCTCGGGCTGCTGATCGGCGGATGGGGGACCACCGGCCTCGGGGATCTCAATGGCGACGAGTCCATCGACGGTGCGGATCTCGGCCTGATGATCGGTGCGTGGGGCGTCTGCCCCGGCTGAGCGGTCCGAAGCGACGAAGTGACGACGTGACGAAGTGGCGACGGGCGAGCCGGCGATGCTCGAAGCAACGCGTTCCGACGCGGATCGGATTGCATCGACGCAGGCTCCCTTCGCGTGCGTCTTCCATGCGGGGCGACGCCGATCGTGATGCCGTCGACCCGGGACGGGGAGCCTCGCGAGCACGGTGTGGTTGGTGGTGTTCAGCCGAACAGAAGGAACGTGCTGCCCTGGGCCAGAATGCCCACGATTCCCACGGGAATCACCACGAGCAGGAACTTCGGCCACGAGACGCGGTCGATCCAGGAACGCCGTTCGTTCAGGCCCCGGTTGATCCGTCCGCATTCCGGGCACGTCGCGGTGGTATCCACCTCGAGCGTCTCGAGGTGGTAGCCGCAGTCGGCACAGGCCCGCGCGTCGAACACCGGCGGCTTCCACTCCATGAACATCACCTGCAGGAGCCAGGCGAAGAGCACCACGGCGAGAATGGCGATGTTGATCAGGGTCCCCTGCACGAGCGTCGACACGAGGGTGGAGGCGAACACGTTGAACCCGACCTCCCGTTGGAAGAGTTCACCGGCCATCACCGCGAGGATTCCCGGGAACATGTCCACGGCCATCGCGGCGCCGGGCACGACGCAGATCGCGAGCCGAAGCCCGTACCCGACTCTGAAGGATCGGGCCACGAACGGGCGTTGCAGGCGCCGGCGGAAGCCGCCACTGGAATCGACGAGACCGATGAAGCAGCCGTAGATCGTGATCCCCAGGAGCATCGCGATCGGCGAAGCCTCGCCCGCGGTGAACCCGAGGATGAAGCTCGTGGTCCCCGCGACATGGGCGATCACGATCCAGAGGATGCATCGCCGCAGCGTCGCGGTGGTCGAGAGGCGTTCCGCCGGCGGGGCGGTGCGAATCACGGGTGGCGGCGGCGGCGTGGTCGCCGGCGTGTTCGCGTTTTCGACGGATGATTCCGATGCGTTCAAGTGAGGATCTCCCGGACGATTCGGGCCGATTCGACGCCGGTGAGTCNGACGTCGAGGCCCTGATGCGGGACGCTCAGTCGCTCGTGATCGAGCCCGAGNAGATGCAGCATGGTCGCGTGCAGGTCGCGGACGTGGACGACGTCCTGCACCGCGTCGTAGCCGAGTTCGTCCGTCGCGCCGTGGGTCACGCCACCGCGGANGCCGCCGCCCGCGAGGAACATCGAGAAGCCCTTGATGTGGTGGTCCCGGCCGGGATCGCTTCCGCCGCCCTGGGACATCGGGGTCCGTCCGAACTCGCCGCCCCAGACCACGAGCGTGTCCTCGAGCATCCCGCGTCGCTTGAGATCCTTCAGGAGCGCCGCGGTCGGCTGGTCGCACTTGTCGCAACAGACGTCCATGTACTGCTTCAGGCCGCCGTGATGATCCCAGCCGCGATGGTAGAGGTGGATGAAGCGGACGCCGCGTTCCGCGAGTCGGCGGGCGAGCAGGCAGTTGCTCGCGAAGGAGCCGTCGCCCGGCACCGCCCCGTACATCTCGAGGGTCTCGGGCGACTCGCCGGAGATGTCCATGAGTTCGGGGATCGACGCCTGCATCCGGAACGCGAGCTCGTGCTGCGCGATGCGTGAATCGATTTCGGGATCGCGGGTCGTCTCGGCCCGGAGTCGATTCAGTTCCGCGACCGCGTCGACGAGGTTCGACTGGCAGTCGGTGGTGATCCCGGGCGGATTCGCCACGTAGTGCACCGGATCGCCCTGGCCGTGGAATTCCACGCCCGANAGCTTGCTGGGCAGGAAGCCGCTCGACCACTGCCGGGCCGCGATCGGCTGCGGATTNCGGCCACCGACGCTGGTGAGCACGACGAAGCCGGGCAGGTTCTCGCTGAGGGAGCCGAGTCCGTAGTTCACCCACGAACCCATGCTGGGTCGATCCGGCACGATGGTGCCGGTGTTCATGAAGGTGTGGGCGGGATCGTGGTTGATCTGCTCGGTCACCATCGAGTTCACGATGGCGATGTCGTCGGCGCAGGTCGCGATGTGCGGCAGGTAGTCGCTGATCGACTGACCGCTCTCNCCGTGCCGACGGAAGGTCGCGCGGGATCCGAGGCAGCGGAGTTCCTTGCCCTGCAGCTGGGCGATCGGCATGCCGCGGGTGTACGACTCGGGCATCGGCTGGCCGTCGAGTTCCACGAGACGCGGCTTGTGGTCGAAGGTCTCCAGATGGCTCGGGCCACCCGCCATGCAGAGAAAGATCACCCGCTTGGCCTTCGGAAGCAGCGGNGGGGGTGCGGGGCCCGCGGCGTGGACGCCCGGGACCGCGNNGGGCCACTGGCTGAGCGAGGCGGCTCCGAGCCCCATCGACAGGGAACCGAGAAACCGGCGACGGCTCATCGCATCGAGTCGGGCGAGGATGTCGGACATCGGTTCACTCACGGGTGTAGGTCTCGTGAAGGTTGAGAAGCGCCCGGCAGGTCTGGACCCACGCGGCGAATTCGGCCGGCGGAACCTCGCCCGGCAAGGCGNTCGGATCACTCGAGGNCCGATCGCCGAGCAGCGTCATCGCATCTTCCGGTCGATCTCCGAANGNCNTGCGGGATCGTTCGAGGAGATCCGCCAGCACCTTCAGCTCCGAGTCGCTCGGACGNCGGCCGAGCACGATCCGCCAGGCGTCGACGAGGCGTTCGCGGTCCGATGCGGCCGGGTCCTCGTCCAGCACCCGGTCCGCGAGCCCGCGGGCCGCCGCGACGAAGACGGGGTCGTTCATCAGCACCAGCGCGGCGAGCGGCGTGTTGGAGACCGATCGCGTCGCGACGCACGCTTCGCGCGATGGCGCGTCGAACGCCTTGAGCATCGGATGCAGGAACTGTCGTTGCCAGTGCACGTAGACGCCGCGCCGCCACTGCGCGTCGTCGGTGTCCGGTTCATAGCGTCGCATCGGAAAGTTCAGGTGTCGGTAGAGCCCCGGTGGCTGGGGTGGCTTGACGCTCGGCCCGCCGCGGCTGGTGTCGAGGAGTCCACCCGCCTGCAACGCCGTGTCGCGGACGAATTCCGCATCGATCCGGTGGCGGGCCTGTCGAGCGTGGTGAAGGTTCGCCGGGTCCAGGATCGCCGTGTCGCCGACCGGGACCGACGACCGGGCGTAGGCGTCGGTGCGCACGATCCGACGGACGAGGGCCTTGACGTCCCATCCTGATTCGATGAAGTCGACCGCGAGGAGGTCGAGCAGCGCCGCATGGGTGGGGGGGCGTCCCTGACCGCCGAAGTCCTCCTCGCTGGGGCAGAGTCCCTCGCCGAAGAGCATCGCCCAGATCCGGTTCACGAAGACGCGGGCGGTCATCTCCCCGACTCCACCGAGGGACGCCGGGGTCACGAGCCAGTCCGCGAGGTCGAGGCGATCCGCCCGTGGGTTTCCGGGATCGCGTCGAGGCACCGCGCCGAGAAAGGCCGGAACCGCCGGGATGACCGTCGGTCCGGTCTCGTCGAGCCAGTCGCCCCGGGGCAGCACGCGAACCTCGCGCGGCGTCTCGAGGCGACGGGTGTAGAGCGTCGTCGGAAGCATCGATGCGACGACATCGCGTTCCGAATCGATGGCGGCGAGCGACGCGGCGGCCTCGGCGATCGCCGGATCGGATGATCGGCGGTGGGCCGCGATCACCCGTCGATCCTCGATCGAGCGGTCTTGTCCCGCTTTCCGCAGGGCGGCGACGACATCCGGAGGCGCGGGGCCCGGCTGCCGGACCGTCGTGGCGTCCCAACGAACCGTGCCGCCGAACTGGGTGAAGGCGATTCCGTCCAGTTCGTCACCTTCGGCGAGGCCGATGTCGGCGAGTGGAATCTCGAGTCGATGCCAGGTGCCGGTCGGCGGGAGTCCGCCCATCCGGCGATATGACGGCGAATCTTCCGCGGTGCGTCCGTAGGAGATCGAGTCGTCGCCCCAGCGGGCGCGATGCTCCCAGGATCCCTTCGCGTGGGCCTGCAGCATCACCGCCGCGGGCGGATCGGTCGGATCCAGGTGGACCCAGGCTTCGAGCACGGACCCCGGCTCGATGCGGATCCGTCGATCGGTGTCGACGGTGTAGTGCTGCACGAGTCCGTCGGATCGCTGCACGCGATAGCCGGTTCCTCGATGGGCGGGGAACCCGGAATCGGCGCGGAAGGTCCAGTCGCCGCTCGCGGTGCCGCCGGTGTCGAGCACGTCGTCGACCCAGAGGCGACTTCGGTCGCCACCCGCCGCGATCCGAGCCTCGAGCATTCGCTCCCAGTCCGGCGAGGCCTCGTCGGCCGCGGCCTCGGCCGCCCGCAGGCGACGTTCGACGACGGTGCGGCGTGCCGCGATCTCCGCGAGCCGTTGCCGGGCGGACGGCGTCGTGACCTGCATCTCGGGTTCTCGCCGCGTGGGCGAGGTGTTGTACCCGTCGTACGGATTCCGAAGATGGGCTTCGTCGTCGATGTCGGCGAAGAACGCCCCGAACGCGTGGTAGTCGACG
>NYVS01000040.1 GCA_002684755.1 Phycisphaerae bacterium | reverse complement strand
GAGATGAGTTCCAAGGGCCTGGGCGCCACCGCGGTGGTCGATGCCGAGGGCCGCGCGATCGGCATCTTCACCGACGGCGACCTGCGCCGGCTGGTCCGCACCGAAGGTGCCGACGGGCTGCAACGACCGATCGTCGAAGTGATGACGGTGAACCCACGACGACTCGACGCCCAGTCGCTGGTGCGCGATGCCGTCCGGCTCGTGCGCGAGCGACGCGTCGACGAGATCCCGGTGGTCGACGAAGGCGGCGCGCCGGTCGGGATCGTCGATGTCCAGGATCTGATCGCCATGAAGGCGGTTCAGGAATAGTCCCCCCACGGATCGATCGAAACGGAGACGCACGATGGAAGTTCTGCTCGAAGAGATCGACGACGACATCCACGTGCTCCGCGCCGACGGCGGGATCAACGGCGAGAACGCGGAACAGATGGTCGACGACGTCGTCAGGATCATCGACGAAGGCGCCCGGAAGATCATCGTGGACTGCAGCGGACTCGAGGTCATCTCCAGCGCCGGCCTCGCGACGCTCCTGATGCTTCACAGCCGGGGCCGCACCCACGGTGCCGAGGTGAAGGTCGCGGCGGTCAACGGCATCGTCGCCCAGGTGCTTCAGATCACCCGCCTGAACGTCGTCCTCTCCGTTCACCCCGACGTGAACCGAGCGAAGCTGGCGTTCCGCGAAGGTTGATCTCCGCCTCGAACCGGTCGCCGGGGGCCATCAGCCGCCCAGCCCGGACCCTGTGATCGACTTTTTTTCGGACAACGACCGACACCACCCGATGTGGTGAATGGTGGAGTCGCACCACCATGGGGTGGGCACGGCTCCACAAGGTCCGAAAAGATCGTGATTCGGACGTGATGGTCGTGGTTATCCGGTCGACCTCGGATGGAGACCGTGCCGAAGACCTCATCTGCCGAAGGGATGGAACGGTGCCGACACGAGCCCCGGCCCGCACCAACGCCCCGACGCAGGATCGCGACCTTTTCCCTTCCCGCACCCCGGAGAGAACCGCCCATGCCCGCCAAGGACCACCTGATCGAGGCCATTCGCGAATACAACGGTTCCGCCCGCCGAGACTGGCTCAGCCAGTTCGACGACGATTCCCTCCGTCGATACCTCGATCACCTGCTCCACGGACAGGAGCCGCGTGGCGGTCAGAGCCGCTGGCGCCGTCCCGACGACAGCCCGGCCATGCTGGTTCGCAACGCCGGGTGATCGAGACTCGATCCACCTCGTGGATCGACCCCCCCGAATCGAAGACCGCCCCACGTCGCTCGACGACGTGGGGCGGTCTTCATGGGTGGCGTCGGCACGCCCGGCTCGGCGTCGCCCTCGTTCAGCCCGTCGACGCGTCCGGCGAATCCTTCAGCAGATCGGCCAGCCGCTTGCGGAGCAGCGTGACGCGGAGGAGGCTCCGGACCCGCGTGATCAGCTCGAGCTTGTTGACCGGCTTCGACAGGAAGTCGTCGGTGCCGCTCTCGACCGCGCGTTCGTAGTCGGGCACCTCGTTGAGGGCCGTGACCATGATGATCGCGGTGTCCCGGGTGTCGGGATTCGACTTGATCTTCTGGCACACCTCGAAGCCGGACATCCGCGGCATCATGACGTCGAGCAGGACCAGGTCCGGACGATTCCGGGCGACCTGTTCCATCGCTTCGACGCCGTCCATCGCGGTCTCGGTCCGGCAGGGCAGATCGTCGAGATACGCCTGCATGAGTTCGAGATTCTGCTCGTTGTCGTCCACGAGCAGCACCACCGCGTCGTCCAACGGCACGTCGACATCGATGGAGGCGGCATCCGTCGGGTTCTGGGCTTCATTGCTCATGCGATGGATGGTACCGGCCCGGACGTCAGACGACATCGTCCTCGTCGCCCTCGGGGGCGGGATCGCCGCCTTCGAAGAGGTCGAGGATGTCCGAGCGGAGCCGTTCCTCCGAGCCGGGCCCGAAACCGGTCCGCACCGAGACGATCCGTCCGTCCGCATCGATGATCACCGTGGTCGGGAGCCCTCGGACGCGGTACGCCTCGGCCACCGAGCCGTCGAGATCGAGCGCGATGTCGAGCCCCGCCACCCTCGGGCCCTGCTCGGCGAGGAACGCCTTGATCCGCGTGCGTCGGGCCTCCAGGGTTCGCGACTGCTCGCTCGTGTTGATCGCCACCACCTCCAGCGGCAGGCCGTTGGCCTCCCCCCACGCCGCGAGTTCGGCGAGTGCCGGCAACGCCGCCCGGCAGGGCCCGCACCAGGTCGCCCAGAAATCCAGGACCACGACCTTGCCGCGGGACGCCTCCAGTTCGAAGCCGAGGCCGTCGACTCCGGGAAGGTCCACGTCCGGCGCGGTCCGTCCGGCGGCGAGCCCGCCGCCTCGGGGCCGATCACCGCCGTCGCGCGGCGCCGCCTTGGCCAGTGCGGCCGCACTGTCCACCCGCTGGCGGGTTCCGATCGGCATCTCGAAGACTTCCGCCTTCGGCTCGGCCGGTTCGATCTCGTAGGTGTAGGCGTATTCCAGTTCGATTCCGTCCCGCACGAAGATCCCGTCGTGGATGCGGACGAACGCCTCGATCGGGAGGTTCGTCTTCGGGTCGACGTCGATCCGCATCTCCTCGAAGTCGCTCGCGAGACCGATGCGGCGTCGCGAACGCCCGTCCACCTCCACGGTCTCCACCGACGTGGGCTGGAGCCATGGTGCGCGGGAATGAAGCTGCATGGCGCACTCCTCGGGAATCGGTTCACCGAGCCCCAGCGCCAACGTCGGCCACGGAAGATCGCTGAACGTCGCGAGCAGGCCGTAGTACGGCGAGCCTTCGTCCTTCCGCTCGTGATAGAGGCCGTCGGAGGATTCGTGGACGGTCCGGATCAGCCCGTCGGCGAGTCGGATGCGGAATCCATCGAACGCCGCCATCGCACCCCGCCCGGGCACGATGGTCCAGGTCGCGGTGCGGGGCGCCGCGTCCGCACGACGCTCGCCTTCGACCGTCGAGATGACGACCTGCTCTCGAACCTGGATCGGCGTCGCCCGCATCGCTTCGATGACCGAACGCAGTGCCTTCGATGCCTCGGGATCCGCGTCCCTCATCTGGGCCGAAGCCGGCCCGGAGACGCCCGCGAGCATGATGAGAAGCATCATCGCTCGGGCGAGGACGCCGTTCCGGCGGACCGTCGAATGAAGGTCGGATCGATTCATGCCGTGGTGCTCCTCGCAGTCGAGGGCTCCGGACGGAGCCGACGACGCCGCCGACCCTCCGGAACTCCACCACCATGGTACGTGCCAAGGACACCGCCCGATCACGAATCTCTTCGCGATCGGGCGGTGCCGGTGAACCTCGGTTCGGGGGCTTCGATCAGCCCTTTTCACCAACCGCGGTCTTCAGTTCGGTCTTCATGGTGTCGACCATCGAGGGATCGAATCCCTGATGAATGACCTCGATCTTGCCGTCCCGACCGATGATGAAGCTGGTGGGAATGCCGGTGACGCCGTACTTGCCGACCACCGAATCGTCGCCGTCGAAGAGGCTCTGGAACGCGAACTTCTGACCGTCCCAGTACGCCTTCGCACCAGCGAGCCGCGCGGCGGCCTCGCCCTGTTCCCAGGAGTTGACGCCGAAGAACTTGACCGGAAGACCTTCCGTCGCCGCCCACTTGACGACCTCGTTCAGCACCGGCAGACCGCGCTTGCACGGACCGCACCACGTCGCCCAGAAGTCGAGGACCACGACCTGGCCCCGCAGGCTCGAGAGCTTGACGGTCTCGCCGTCGAACGACTTGAGCTCGAAATCGGGCGCTTCGGCACCGACTGCGAGGGGCTGCGGGCCGAGCTGATCGGGCATGTCGACCTTCGTCTTGCCGGTGGTGTCGAACGCGATCGGCGTGGCGAGCTTCTTCTCGACCTTGCTCTTGATCGTGAAGGCGACATCGATGCCCCCGGGCATGCCGGGAGGCATCACCTTGAGATCGATCCGATCGACGAGTCCGGTCTTCGCGTTCATCGAGACGACGGCCTTGCCACCTTCGCCCTCGAGCAGGGCCTGGAAGCCGGGATCCATCTTTCGGAAGCCGGTCAGCTTCGGATCGACGATCGCACCGAGGCCGAACATGCCGGGGATCTGCTCCGGCTTCAGCTTCGCCGGATCACCGATCCGGAAGAGGTACGCGGGATCCGGAACGCCCCCGCCGCCGGTCGCCGCGAGGACGGCGGACTCGACGTTCCCGTCGACGATCGCCTGGGACATGTATCGCGACTCGTCCGACGGCATCAGCATGAAGAACGTGTCCTTGGTGGACAGCATGCGCATCTGACCGTCGATCATGATGTCGAACGCGCCGTTCGCACCCCACTTGGAATCGATCAGGGTCTTCTGCCGGCCCATCGGGGTCATGACGTCGATCACGATGTTCTCGACCAGCGCCGGGGCCTTGCGGTACGCCTCACCGGTGCGGGCGAACTGCTTGATGCCGTTCGCGATCGCGTCGGCACTGCGATCCGCGTCGGTGAAGGAGGCGGGGTCCGCCTGCGTGAAACCCGCGGCGGGCGACGAGGCCTTCGGCGGCTTCGGCGGATCCTGGGCGACGGCGGGAAGAATGGTGGCGAACACGGCACCGGCGGCGAGCGCGGCGGTCAACTGTCTCATGGGAACCAACTCCGGTGAGGTGACGCGAAAGGCGTCGAGGGGGTCGGGTACGCGGACCCGGGGCCGAGATGCTCGGCCGTCTGTCGTCGGGGCACACGCCGCCGAGTTCAGGATCGTACCGGCCTGCACCCGACCGGGTTCCGTGATTACGGTCTCAGGCCGTCGAAACCCCGCCGTCAAGACCTGAAATCGACGAATCGAACGGTGCCAGATCGGGAAACAACGCTCGAAGCGGCGTCACCACGAAGTCCCGGGACCACATTCGCGGATGCGGAAGCTCGAGCCCCGACTCGGCGATTCGCAGATCGCCCACGAACAGGAGGTCCAGATCGAGGGTCCGCGGCCGGCAACCGACGCCCCGGCGTCGACCGAATCCCGATTCGATCGCGAGCAGCCGGGAAAGCACCGCACGCGGATGCAGGCGGGTCTCGCCGCCGAAGACGGTGTTCAGGTAATCGGGGTGCGGCGTGGTCTCCCCGGCCGGAAGCACCGGCGCCGATTCGAGCAACGGTCCACATCGGAGATTCCGGATGCCGGGCGTTCGACCGAGCAGTTCGGACGCCCGGTCGATCTGGCCGCGGCGATCGCCGAGATTCGAGCCGACCCCCACCGCGAAGGGTCGCCAGACCATCGCGGATTCGGTCACGCAGCCGTCGCTCATGACGCGCCCGCCCGCTCCCAGAGGAGCGATGCTTCGACGCCGGTGGCGCGGAACCGGACCATCTGGAGCGCCATGGCCACCGCGCGGGCTCGCACCACGCTCCGGTCCCCCGGAAACCGGAAACACCGGGCCTCGACGCCGTCGGCGTCCGCGATCCCGATCCAGACCGTGCCGACCGGCTTCTCCGCCGATCCTCCATCCGGCCCGGCGATGCCGGAGGTCGCGATGCCGAGATCGGCACCCGAACGCTGCGCGGCACCGGCCGCCATCGCGGTCACCACCGCCTTCGAGACCGCGCCGTCCCGCTCGATGGCGAGCGGGTCGACCCCGAGGTCCTCGATCTTGCGTTGATTCTCGTAGGTGACCCAACCGCCTCGGTACCACGCGCTCGAGCCGGCGACGTCGGTGATCGCGGCACCGATCATTCCGCCGGTGCAGCTTTCCGCGGTGGCCAGGGTCAGGTCGGCCCGCGTGAGTTCCACGCCGACGGTCTCCGCGAGCGTGACGTCGCCCCGGCCGAACGTGAAGGGCCGCCACGCCGCCTCGATGGTCGATGCCATCGCCTCCAGTCGGGGACGATCGCGCTCGTCGCGGCCCCGGATCCGGGCGGACAGGATGCCCTGCGAGACGGTGGTCGCGACCGGAAGTTCGTTGTCGCGTTCCATCAACGACTCGATCAACGACGCCGCATCGGATTCGCCGATCCCGGACGCCCGAACCACGATCGCGGGCCGCGGGGTCGCCAGGGCGAGCGACTCGAGCACCCGCTCCAGCATGGGATGCATCTCGCGCGGCGGCCCGGGCAGGACCACGACCTCGGCGTCGTCGAGCCGTCCGCGCAGGCCGGGCGCGGTCCCGTTCGGATTCGCGAGACAGGTCGCGGCCTCGGGCCGCAGCGTCTGCCGAAGGTTGCCGATCGGCATCGGACGTCGACGACCGGCGTACCAGGCTTCGAGGTCGCGCCGCGCCTCGGCGTCCTCGACCAGCGGGGAGTTCATCGCGTCGGCCACCGCGTCCCTCGACACGTCGTCGAGCGTCGGGCCGAGCCCACCGGTGACGACCACGAGTCCGGCACGGGCCGCACCATCGCGGATGGCCGCCGCGATCGCCTCGACGTCGTCGCCCGCGACGCGGTGCTCGAGCACGCGACAGCCGCGCGCGGCGAGGGCTTCGGCGAGATGTCGACCGTGCGTGTCGAGGGTCTCGCCCGCGAGCAGTTCGTCCCCGACCGAAATGGTCACCGCGGTGTGGATCACGCGTCCGGCGCTCCTTCGTCCCCCACCCGCAGCACCCCGATCGCATCCGTCGGTCGATCGGAGTCCCGCCCCGAACCATGGACGAACACGCACGCGTCCCCGACGCCGGCCACGCCCGCGGCGAGGGCCTCGCGGACCGCGATGCGAAGAAAGGCGCCGCGGCCGGAGACCGGGGGCACCACCAGTGGACGCACCCCGCGGAGGAGTCGCATCCGCCGCGCGAGTCGAGGCTCGCTCGTGAACACCACGATCGGGATCCGGAAACGTTCCCGGCTGAGCAGCCAGGCGGTGTGTTCGTCGTGGGACCACGCGAGCACCGCGACCGCCTCGATCTCGTGGGCGATTCGTCTCGCACCGGCGGCGATCGCCGGCATCCACGGATCCGCCATCTCCACCATCGAGGCATCGGGGGCGACGATCCGATCGCGTTCGTCGGCCCAGTCCTCGGTGGCGAGCGAGATCCGCCCGAGCATTCCGACCGCGAGGACGGGGTGCGATCCGATCGCGGTCTCGCCGCTGAGCATGAGCGCATCCGTGCCGTCGAGAATCGCGTTCGCGACGTCGGTCGCCTCGGCCCGGGTGGGCGTCGGCGCGTCGATCATGCTCTGGAGCATCTGCGTCGCGACGATCACCGGCCGTCCCGCGGCCACCGCCGCCGCGACGATCCGCTTCTGGGTCACCGGCACTTCCGCGATGTCCATCTCGACCCCGAGGTCGCCGCGCGCCACCAGCACCGCATCGCTCGCCGCGATCACGTCGCCGATGCCGCGAACCGCCGCGGGTCGCTCGATCTTCGACACGAGCCCCGGCGTCACGCCGTCCTCGTCGAGCACCGCCCGAAGCCGACGCAGGTCGTCGCCGTCGCGCACGAAACTCACCGCGATGTAGTCGACCCCGCTCGCGGCCATCGCCCGCGCCAGTTCGAGATCCCGCGGGGTGACCGCCGGAAGATCGGGATCGCTGTCGGGAAGATTGACGCCCATCCGCGGACGAAGTGCGCCGCCGGCGAGCACGGAACACCGAATGGCCACGCCGACGTCCGACGCATCGACCGCGACGGCTCGAAGCCGGATGTTCCCGTCGTCGAGCAGGACCCGGTCGCCGATCTCGATGCAATCCAGCACGCCGTCCGCGTCGATCGTGATCGATGCGTCCGACGACTCGGAGGAACCCGACGCTTCGTCGGTCCCCCGCAACACCACCTCGGCCCCCGTCACCAGTGCTTCCGCGACGCGGGTCCCCAGCCGGATCTTCGGGCCCGGGAGATCCGCCATGACCGCGATGGGCCGACCGAGGCGGTCTTCGAGCGATCTGATCCGGGAAAGCGTCGACTGATGCGTTTCGAGCGTCCCGTGGCTCAGATTGAGTCGGAGCACGTCGGCCCCGGCGGCGACGATGGCCTCGAGGCCCTCGACGGAATCGCAGGCCGGCCCGACCGTCGCGACGACCTTGGTCCGGGCGGTCCGTGGCCCTCGGGACGAGTTCATCCGGAGGCACCCTTCGACTGGATGATCGACCGGTACGCGGATCGGAAGTGCGCCCGGGCGATGCGGCGGAGGATCTCGGTGGGATCCCCTTCCGACGGCCAGAGCTCGTCGTCCGCCCAGCCTCGTCGCAACCAGCCCTTCTTGACGGTGTCGAGCGTGGCGGAATCGGCGAGGTCGTAGGACGTGTCGTCGGGCCCGGGAATGACGGGGAAGGAGTCGAACTCCTCGAGCATCCGTCGGAGGTCCGGATCGTCGACGTCCGCGGCGGTGACGAGCCCCGTCGGATCGGTCGGGTAGGCGGGATGGCTGGTGATGGTCCGCCAGGCCGTCTCGAGGAGCTCCGCCTGGTCGAGCGCCATCGCGCGGAACAGCGGTGCGATGAACGCCCGCATCGCGCGGTTGGGTTGCTCGACCGCCGTGGCGATCGACCATGGGTCGACCTGGTCGACGAATCGTTCGAAGTCCGCGTCGTACATCGATCGTCGGATCGGAAGTCTTCGAAGTTCGAACTGCCGGGGCCCCCGCCCCGTCTCGGTGACCGGGAACTGCCAGAGCGCCTGGCCATCCTCGCTGAGCACGTAGTCGATGAACCGACGGGCGAGTTCCCGGTTCGGCGCGCCGGTGAGCACGGCGATGGGATCCGGATCGATGACGGTCTCGCCGGGCGGATCGACGTATCCCACCCGCCCGACCGCGTCGGCCCCGGCGAGTCCGGCGCGGACCGCCGCGTCCTGGGTCCGCTGCGCCTCGTAGCGTCCGTAGAAGTCGATGCACACCGCCGCGGCGGTCTCGCCCGCGGCGACTTCGATCGGTCCCTTGGTGCTGCTGCCCGCGAAGGAGCGGGCGTTGGCGGCGAGCCGTCGAAGGATCCGCCAGCCCTCGTCCCAGCCGCGCCGCTGCAGGATCGCCTCGAAGGCGGTCGTCACCGATCCGCTCATGCCGGGATCGACCATCGTGATCCAACCCTCGTACTGCGGAACCGCGAGGTCCTGCCAGGTCCGGGGCGTCTTCACGCCGAGCTGTTCGAGCACGTGTCGGTTGAAGACGATTCCGAAACTCGAGACCGCGGTGCCGAACCAGCGGTGTCCCGGATCGAAGAGCGGCTCCCCGGCGATCTCCCCGTCCCCGTAGACGGACGTGAGCCACTGGTCGGTCACGTCGTCGAGCTTCGAGAGCACCGTCGTCTCGCGTACCTCGCCGTCGACCTTGACTTCAAGCGGCTTCGAGAGCTGCGTGAACTCGTAGCTGCCGCCACCCCAGAGAAGGTCGGCGTTGCCACCCGGCTCGATTCCGCCGTCGAGGGCGGCCGAGTATTCGGAGATCAGGAGTTTTCGAATCTCGCTGGTACCGCCGGGGGTGCTCCAGACCACCTGCACCGGCGAGTCGTAGGTCGCCTCGTACCACTTCTCGAAGCCGTGCTTGAACTCCCAGCGGATCTGCTCGTTGTGCGGCGTGACGATGACCAGCCTCGGCGCATCCGGATCCACGGCCTCGCCCTTCGGCTCGAGCAGGAACGGACCGGCCAGCAGGATGACCAGCAGGAGGATCGGGGAATATCGAAGCATCAGTCCGCACCCTCCGTGGCGTCGTCCACGATGCCACGAATCTCGCCCGCGAAGTCGACCGCGGCGGCGTGGACGGCGGTCTTCCAGTCACCCGGCCGATCGACGAAGGCATGGATGATCGAGCGGCTCGCGGTGACGAGCACGCCGCCGCCATGACCATCGAGGGCGGCCCGCACCCCGTCGGCACCCCCACCCTGTGCGCCGTATCCGGGGAGAAGAAACGGCGCGTCGGGCATGCTCGCCCGAAGTGCCGCGGCGGCCTCCGGCTTGGTCGCGCCGACCACGGCGCCCACGGAAGCGGGTCCGGTTCGTCCGTTCGCGTGGCCGAGTCGGTCGACCATGCCGGCCACCAGTCCGGCGACCGTGCCTTCGCCGCAGGCCGGCGCCTGGATCTCGTCACCCGAGGGATTCGACGTCCGCACGAGCACGAAGACGCCGAGCCCCGCTTCGAGGAACGGCGTGATGCCGTCCTCCCCGAGATAGCCGTTCAACGTGATCCAGTCGGCACCGGTCGCGGCGGCCCCGACCGCGTAGTGCGTCGCCGAGATGCCGATGTCGCCGCGTTTCGCATCGAAGACGACCAGGAATCCGGCATCGCTGGCCCGAGTGATCACCCGTTCCATCGCCGCCACCCCGAGGTGGCCGTAGCGTTCGAAGCACGCCGCCTGGATCTTGACGCAGGGCACGACCCCGGCCACCGCGTCGAGAACGCCGTTCGAGAATCGCTCGATCGCGTCCACGGGATCGGAACCGTCGATCGCGGCGGGCAGCCGGGCGGCCACGGGATCGAGCCCGACGCAGACCGGCGCGGCGTCTTCGAGTCTGGCCGCAAGCCGTTCGCCGGCGGTCGTCGTGGGTGTGGTGGTGTGCATCCCCGGATTCTACGGCCGACGCCGATCCGACACCGCGGACGTCTCCGCATACCATCATGTCATGGCCGTGGATCCACCTCCCCGACACCTCCATCTGGACCGAGCCCGAGGCCTCACGATCGAGTGGCCCGAAGGACGGACCGTCTTCTACCCCGTGGGCTGGCTCCGCCGGATGAGCCCCTCCGCGGACGCTCGGGAACTGCGGAAGGAACTCGACCGGAATCCCCTGGCGGTGCTGCCGTCGGGTGGTGACGCCGGCCCGCTCCGGGCGGAGGGAATCGAGCCCGTGGGCAACTACGCGATCCGGATCCGGTTCAGCGACGGGCACTCGTCGGGAATCTACGCCTGGAGCTACCTCCGGAGCATCGAACCCGACACCGAAGGATCGACGTGATCATGAGTGGCACCACCGTCCCATTCCGACCCTTCACCGGACGTCCGCCGGAGGACCTGTCCGTCCCGGCGGGGATCGCGTTCTGGGCGGAGATGACGGTATCCGCCGAGGGCGTCAGCGACGGCGTGCCGCACGTGAACAACGTCGAGTACGTCCGATGGGTCGACCGACTCGCGGAGATGGCGACCGATGCGGCGGGATTCACCCGCGAACGACATCTCCGTGAAGGCTCGATGTGGTTCGTGGCCCGACACGAGATCGACTACCGGGGCGAGGCCTTCGCCGGCGACGAGATCCTCGCGGCGACGTGGATCGTCGACGGCACGCGGACCACCGTCCGCCGGGCGACGCTCGTGGTTCGACCGGTCGATGGACGGGTGATCTGTTCGGCGACCACGAGGTGGGTCCTGGTGAATCTCGAGACCAGGAGGCCGATGCGGATTCCACCCGCGATCCGAGCGGCGTTCGACACGGCGGCCGAGGCCGGATCGGCATGACGCTTCGCGTTGCCTTCATCCTCGACGCGCCCCGGGTGCACCACGAGCATGCCGCGTTCGCCCGACTCGCCGTCGGACTCGCCGCCGAAGGCACCCGCGCCCTGCTCGCCCTCGATGGCGACCCGCACCACGCGATCGACGATCGGGACGCGCCGATCCCGACGATCACCCTCCCGACCAGGCTTCCTTTCTGGATCCGGGAGCGCGCGATCGACGCGACGCTCGACGCCTTCACCGAAGCCGGGATGGATCAGCTCGACGTGGTGGTCGCCGTCGGAACCGGCGGGATCGGATTCGCCGCCCGACTCGCGCGTCGACTCGAACGCCCGCTCGTCGTCGAGATCCGCAGCCGCGATGAGATCCGGGCGGTTCCGCGTGAGCCCGGCATCACGGTGGTCGCGGCGACGGACGGACTCCGCACCCTCGCGGCCCGTCGGTTCGGTGACGACCGGTGCACCAGTCTTCCGGTCCCCGTGCCTCGAACCCTCCCGCTTCCGAGCGGCCCACGCAACCTCGGCGTGATCCTCGGGCCGGTCGGAGACGTCGCGACCTGGACCGCGATGATCGACGGCCTCGCCGGTCGTGACCAGCTCCCCGGCGGCCTCGAACACGTCGCCATCGAACTCGGAGATCATCGAACGGACGGCCGGATCTGGTCGCACCTTCGCCAACGCGAACTGCTCTCCAGAGTGACGGCGTTCGACGACGCGGATCGGCTTCGGGCCCTGCTCGCCGATGCCGCGCTCGTCCTTCTTCCCGAAACAGGCCAGCCGGTCCGAAGCATCGAGCGGCAGGCCATGTACGGCGGCGCCGTCCCGGTCGCGGTCGAGGATCCGGATCGAAGCGATCGTCGACCCTCCACCGACGCCATCGTGCTCTCGGCCGCGGAGTCGCGGCAACCAGGCGCGTGGCGAGCGGCGATCGATCGCGGTCGGGACGCCGGCCTTGAAGCGGCGTCCAGGGCGGCGGCGGTCGATTCCCTCGTGTCTCGGGTCGCGCCCCGGTGGGCGAAGATGCTCGAAACCATCGTGCACGGGGATGCCACCCCCATCGAGCGGGGCCAATGATNGCCCNATAACCNCNGGCTCCGCTGATCGAAGAATCCATTTTCNGAGGAAAATCGACGCACGCTGCGAACCNTCGCCGCGGTTCCGCAGTATCTTNANNTGTGGATTNACGACCNTTTGGTCGTNTGATCCACCTTCACTTGTCTTTCTCCCCTCCGCTACGTCGCCCCCGATCGCTTGCGATCCACGGGGCGACGTCGTTTTTGCCCTCGCGTCTTTCTCTTCCCGACCGATGCCACGGCCCGTGTGCCAGGACGGTGGGTTCGAGCGGTCGGGCATCCCGCCGCGCGCGGCGTGATCGATTCCCGCACAATGGCCCGTCGGAGACGCCATGACCTTGATGCCGCTGCAGCTGATCATCCCGCTCGTCCTGTGTTCGAACCCCCACCTCCCGGACGACCCGCCCGCCGTCCAACCCGACCTCGTCCGCAATCAGGTGCTCGAGTCCGGGCGATTCGATCTCGACGAAGCCGGTCGGGCCCGCGACGGACAACTCGTCGACGGCTCGGCGAATCGAGANCGAACGCTTCTCGCGATCCTGCCCGATCGCACCACGGGCGACGATCGAGGTCTCGATCGGCTCCAACGTGCCGTGCAGGATCTCGCGCTGCTCCGCCCCGACGCGGTCTTCTGCGTCGGTGATCTGGTCCAGGGTTACAAGCGGGATCTCGCGGACTACGACCGCGAGGTCGACGACTTCCTTCGGATCATCGATCCCCTCGACGCCGACTTCTGGCCGACCGCCGGAAACCACGATGTGATCTCCGGAAGTCGGGATGCATCGGACGATCGATTCGCCGATCGCTATCGCGCTCGCTTCGGGCCGTTGCACTACGCGGTCCGACTCGACCACGGCACCGTCGTCGTGCTCTTCAGCGACGAGAACCTCGACGGTGGAGACGTCGACATCTCCGATGCNCAGATCGACTGGCTCGCCGGCGTGCTCGCCGAGGCCGCGCCCGACGAGCCGATCGTGCTGCTCATGCATCGTCCGCTCTGGCGACAGCGCGGCGTGAACTGGAACGACCGGGTGCATCCGCTCCTCGTCGAGCACGGCGTCGACGCCGTGATCGCGGGTCATTTCCACGCCCTCCACCGCGACGCCGATCGGGACGGGGTCGAATACCACCTCCTCGGCGTCTGCGGCGGTGGAATCGACCAGCACCCGCTCACCGGTCAGTTCGACCACCTGACGCTGCTCGATCTCGGGCCGGGCGACGAGGTGCACCTGCGCCACCTNCCCGTCGGCGTGGTGCTTCCCGACGANTTCGTGCTCCGGGCCGACCAGGATCGAGCGTACGCCCTGAAGCGTCGCGCCGACGTCGTCAGCGTCGACGGATCCGTCGCGGATCCCTGGCGGGACCGCGTCGCCGACGAGATCGAGATCGGCATCCGGAATCCCATCGATCGACCGGTCACCTTCGCCTTCGCACCGGCAGGCCCCGCCGAACCGTGGCTGGTCGACGGCCACGAATTCCTGAGTCGAACCCCGGTCCGTTTCGAGAATCGAGTGCTCACCGACCTCGAGACACCGTTCACGATCGACCTTCCCGAACCGGTCACCCTCGAGCCGGGCGAACGTCGGTCCTTCCGGATTCCGGTGACCGCGCCGCAGGTCGACGCGCCGCCGCTGCCGCCGGAGTTCGAGGTCACCGCGACCTTCACCGACGATCAGGATCGAAGGGTTCCGCTGCNACTCTCACGACGAATCACGATCGACCGACGGGATCCCGAGGTGGGCGACGGCCGACCTCGATGGCCCATCGCGGGCTGGGCCCACTCCGTCTACGAGACGATCGAACCGCTCGGTTTCCTGACGACCTCCACCGACGAGGATTCGGGGGATGTGATCATCGATCTGGAGATCGCCGACGATCGATTCGCCGACGACGACGCTTCACCGCAGACCACGATCCGCGATCGCCGCAATCCNCATGGCGATCTCGTCGTCATCACGATTCGAACCGTCGATGGGCCCCGGGCCTTCCTCTTCGAACCNGCAAGCCCCGACCGCCTCCTCGAATTCGATCCGAAGGGGGGAATCGTGAACGACTGGCCCGCGGCGGNCCGGCGGGCCGATTCGGACCGGACCGGCCCCGATCCCACGCGACGGGTCTTCCGGATCCGTCTCCCGAATGTCCGCCCCGACGCCCTGAAGGGGGTTCAAGTCGAGGTCGCGGACAACGACCGGGCGTATCACACCCAGTGGCGTCGGCTCGCCCCACGCGGCCGGATGCTCGAATTTGGACCGCAGCCCGCACCCGATCGGCCTTGACCACCGTAGGGTGAATCGGATCCAATACACGGACCCGGCGCAAGCGCGTCGGCCGGAGCGCCGATTCCGACGCTTCCAGAGTCCATTCGATTCGGAGTCGCCCCCGACTCCTTCAATTCAACGAGGGAAACACCCATGAACACCACACTCCGCTGCACTCTTCTGCTCGCCGCCTCAACCCTCACCGTCGGCCTCCTCGGCTGCGACGGCGGCGACGAGGTCGTCGAAGTCACGCCTCGCAAGCAGCCCGCCAACCAGCCGAAGATCGATCCCGACGCGATGCCCGGTCAGGACGGCGAGAGCGGCATGTCCAACGTGTCCGGCCAGGCCGCCGAGAACATCAACAAGTGATCGACTGATCACTCGTCAGGAATCAAGACACGCAGGCCGGAGGTCACGCCTCCGGCCTGCGTCGTTTTTTGCGATTCGACGTCGCTCGATTCAGCCGCCCTGAAGCAGGTCGACGAGAATCGCCAACCCCTCCCGAAGGACCTTCTCGTCGACGGCGAAGCTGAGCCGNACGTGGGTGTCACGACCCGAGAAGACCCCGCCGGGAACGAGCAGCACTCGACGCTCGACCGCCCGCTCCATGAATTCGGTGGCGGTCATCCCCAGCGCCGGTGGNACCTCGAAGAACGCGTAGAACGCGCCACCGGGTCGCACCACGTCGACATGCGGGGAAAGCGCCTCCATCACCAGTTCGCACCGGTCCGCGTAGCGGGCGACCTGTTCGGTGTTGTCGATGTCGAAGGCTTCGATCACCCCCCANTGCAGCGGGCTCGGCGCGCAGACGTAGGTGAACTGCTGGAGCTTCCGCATCTGTTCGACGAGCCAGGTCGGCCCTGCGGCGTATCCGAGACGCCATCCCGTGCAGCCGTAGGTCTTCCCGAAGCCNCGAATCACCAACGCCTGGTGATCGAACCGCGCCGGCGACGGACAGGTTCCGTCCGGTCGCATCGAATCCGCGAACACGAATTCGTCGTAGATCTCGTCCGTCACCAGCTGGACCCCGCGGTCGCGACAGAGGTCGGCGAGGTCCCGCATCTCGTCGTCCGTCAGCACCACGCCGGATGGATTGCCGGGGCTGTTGACCAGGATGAACTTCGTCCGATCCGAGATCAACGGTTCGACGCGGGCGGCCGTCATCCGGAAGTCGGGATAGGTGTCGCACGCGACCATCGTCGCGCCGGTGAGATGCCCGAGCTGCGGATACAGCACGAACCAGGGATCCGGAATGATCGCCTCATCACCCTCGTCCAGCAGGGCCAGGCTCGCGAGCAGCAGTCCGCCGCTCGTGCCGCTCGTGACGATCGTCGAATACTCGTCCCCGTCCCGCGACCATCCGAGATCGTGGGCGAGATGACGTCGGATCGACTCGTGCAGTTCGGGAATGCCCTGCGTCACGGTGTAGCCGTTCCGGTCCTCCTGGATGGCGGCGGTCGCCGCCGCCTTCATGGCGGCGGGCACCGGGAAGTCGGGCTGGCCGATCGAGAGATTGATCGGGTTCTCGAGCGTCGCCCCGAGCTCGAAGGCGCGCCGGATGCCCGAGGCGTCCATCGCGAGCGTGCGGCGGCTGAGGCGGGAGGNGGGATCGATGACGGGATCGGTGTTGGACAAGGTCGGGCTTCCATCCNGCGGATCGGGCCGCGGTCAATGAAGAACCCCGCGGCATGCCACCGCGGGGTTCGAATGATCGAATACGGGATCGACGAGCGGCCGCGGCATNNGCCGGCGGCGGGGCGAATCAGTCGTCGCCGTTCTCGGCCGCCGCGTCCGGACCCTTGGTCGGCTTCTTCTTGGCGGCGGCCACCTTGATGCTCCGGACCTTCGGGATCCCGAGCGGGGAGCTTTCACCGCNGACGAACTTGTTCTTGTCCTGCAGCTTCTCGATGCGCTCGGCACGGGTCAGGACGTTTCGATGCTGGTTGAGGGCACCCGACTTGGTCTTGAGGCTGCTGTGAAGGCTCATGGTTCGTCTCGAGGCTGGGACCGGGGTCGGTCGGTGGTCTGGTTCATCCGGCCGGAGGCCGGTACGTTTCGGGATAGAGACTGTCGAAGTTGTCGCTGGTGCGACCCGAGGCCTTCCCGAACTCCCGGCCGATCCGCTTGAGGTCGGTCATCAGCGACTCGACCCCGGGCGTCGACCGTTCCCCCGGGCGGAAACCCGGCAGGACGATGACTTTGGGAAGTCCACCAGTGTCGCTCTTGACGACGATCGCGTCAAGGCCCCGTGCCCGGATGAAGCCGGCGACTTCCTCCGCCCGGTCCTGCCTCGGCCGCATCACNACCCAGTAGTTCAGCCCCGGNGTNCGTGGGTCCGCGTCGCTGGAGGCCCCTGCAGGCGGCTTCGGCGGGGCTGAGACGGGCTCTCGGACCCGCCCCGCCTCCTGCACCGCCTCCAGGCGAGCGGCATCGACGGTCGCGGCGGACGCCTCCGCGGCACGCTCGCCGCGGCTGAACCCGANCAGATANGCCCCGATCATCANTCCGGCCACGAGCACGACNCCCACCCACGCGAATCCGACGGGAAGCCGGATGGATCGACCCGGGGTCAGCAGCGTGGCGGCCGCCGGTCGCTCCGAGTCCGGATTNCGAGGCCGGCGTCCCGGCGTCGCCCGCGGCGCGGCGGGCGACTGGGACATCGCTTCGTAGAGGGTTGGNCCGCTTCGCTTCATCATCGGTGCGTCATCCCTTCGCGCCGTCGCCGACCGTCGCCGNCGGTGTCCCGACCGCGATGACGCTGGCCATCGCGAGTTCGGCGGTGTGGGAGATCGAGATCATCCAGGACGTGATTCCGAGCGTCGCCGCGAATTCGGCGGCCTCGCCGGACAGGANGATCGACGGGGCTCCGAGATCGTTGCGCACGACGTCCATGTCCGTCCANGCGATTCCCTCGCGNAGACCGGTTCCGAACGCCTTGAGNATGGCTTCCTTCGCGGCGAACCGAGCCGCGTANCGCTCCGCCCGTACTCGGGGGGCGGACTCCGCATACGCCTGTTCTCCGGCGGTGAAACAACGATCGAGGAACGTACGACCATGATCGACCCGCATCCGTTCGATGCGATCGATTTCCACGAGGTCGATGCCGTGTCCGATGATGCTCATGTGACGAGGCCACGCTACCGTGGACGCCGACCGCCTGCACGTCCCGGAGACCGCTCCGGCCACGCGAGCCGGTCGTCTCGAGTCCCACCCCGCGCTCCACCCCGCGCTCACACCCCACTCTCCCGCCGATCGGATCCCGATGAGCGTTGAATCCCACGAATCGGCTGCGAACCGCCGAGCGGCATCCGACCCGCCCCGACTCCACGTGCTCACCGTGAGCGATACGCGAACGCGGGCGACGGATCGCGGTGGCGATCGGCTGGAGGCACTGCTGGTGGCGGACGGGCTCACCGTGCTCGAACGGGATCTCGTGCCCGACGACCCCGCTCGGGTCCGGACCGCGATCGAAGCCGCGGTCGCCGATCCCCGCGTCGACGCGATCGCGATCACCGGTGGGACGGGCATCGCACCCCGGGACGGGACGGTCGAGGTGGTGCGGGATCTGATCGACGTCGAGCTCGACGGCTACGGCGAACGCTTCCGCGCTCTCAGCGTCGACGCGATCGGCGTGGCCGGTCTGCTCAGCCGGGCGACCGCCGGCGTGATCCGTCGCGATGTCGGCGGCGGCCTCCTCGTCTTCTCGATGCCGGGATCGGTGCACGCCGTCGAAACCGCCACGGGAGAACTGGTGATCCCGCTCCTGCGACATGCGATCCACGAAGTTCGGCGGTGACCGCGCCGCCCGCGATCAGACGCGGGCGAGGGTGGCGAGCGTGCGCCGGACCCCCGTCACCGGATCCGGCCATCGGCGGGCGTCGATCACCGGCATGCCCTCGAATCCCCCGGTCCGCGCCGTCACCACGAGGGCGACGCCGTCGATGCGGCCGTCCGGATCCCCCACTGGAATCCGCATGCCGTCGCGGGACAGGTCCGCCAGCCTGATCGCCGACACGCCGCGGGCCGCGGCATCGATGCAGTCGAGTCCCCCGACCAACCAGGCCGGAGGATCGATCCCGATTCCGAGCCCGTCGATCGCCCGGGAACCCACGGGGGTCGACGGCTGGACGGAGGTCTCCACCGGATCGGGAAGAAGAAGTCCCCCGGACTCGCGTCCCGCCTCCAGCGTTCGCACGTCACGACCGCGCGGCGGCACGCCATGATCGACGAGCCGGACGCCGAGCTTCGACGCGCGGGCGAGGATCGCTTCGATCGCGGATTCTCCACCCTCCTCCGGAAGCCGCGTGGAGACCGGCACCCGGCCGAGATCGTGGGCCAGTTGAACCGCTTCGAGCGTCGCCGACACCGCGGCATCGACCCGCTCGGGCTCGAGCAGCGTCGCCGGGTCCAGCCACGCATCCACCCCCACCACCTCGAGTTCGAGGCGCCTCACCGCGACGAGGAGATCGCGTCGCCCGGAACCATCGAGTTCCCGGGGTCGGGTGCCCGCCTGCCCGGCGGAGATCTGCACCCCCGGCACGCCCATCCCGGCGACCACCCGGAGTCCGGCGCGAGGATCGGCCGCCAGCGGTGCGAGGGTGAGGCCCCATCGGGCTCGGGAATCGTCGGTACCGGTCATCACCCCACGATATCGCGGCGGGTCGTCTACGATTCCGAAATGAGCCGGTCATCCTCCGAATCCTCGAGTCCGTCGGAAGGCGTGCAAGTCGCCATCGAACCCGGCGGCCTGACCCCGTCCGATCCCGATGCGCTGCAACGGACCGACGAGGCGATCGGCGGCGAATGCGTCTTCCGAGGTCGCACCCGACCGGAGATCCATCCCGAACGAGGCGCCCTGCTCGCCCTCGACTACGAGGTCCATCCCACCCTGGCGACCCGGAGTCTGAGCACCATCGCCGATGAGATCATGGCGACGTTCGGCCTGACTGCGCTGTCGATCCGCCACGCGTCGGGACCGGTGTCGATCGGCGAGATCAGCGTCGAGATCGTGGCGATCGCCGGCCACCGGGACGCGGCCTTCCGAGGCTGCCGCGAAGCGATCGATCGACTGAAGCGCGAGACCCCCATCTGGAAGCAGGAACGCTGGACCGATGCCACGAGCTGGTCCGCCGCCGCCACCCCGATCCACCCCCCCCGTCATGACGATGGAGACCACGCTTGAAGTCACCCGGAATGATGTCGACGCTCGCGACCGTGGTCTGGTGGTTGACGCTGGTGGCCTGGACCGCGGCGATCATCGCACCGGCCGCGACCGCCATGAGCGCGTTCACCAGCCTTCCCGCGATGGAGGTCCGAACGGATCGCATCGAACCGTTCTTCGCCGAGGACACCGAGGGGGCCGGCCGTTTCATCGCCGGTTACGTCACCCATCCCGTGTTCCAGGCGTCCGACCGGGTCCAGCTGGGCTGCGCCGTGATCGGGGTCGTGCTCCTCGCCGTCCGCCGCGGGGCGCCCGTCGGTCGCCCGAAGTCGATCGCCCGACGGCTCGCCACGACGACGATGATCCTCGCCGTCGCGACGCTTTCGTGGTACCTCCTCTTCATCTCGCCCTCGGTCGAATCCACCCTTGAGACGTGGCGTTCGGCGGTCGACGCCGGTGACCGGGGCGCGGCGACCGCCGCCTATGCCGCCTTCGATCCGTGGCACCGGTCCGCGGAGCGGGGCATGTCCCTGATCCTCGGCGCGGTCCTGCTCACCGTCGTGGTCAGCGGCGCGGGTTCCACCCCGCCCCGGAGCGCTTCACGATGAGGAAGTCCCCACCCGTGGGCGGTCCGCGTCGCAAGTCCGACTTCGATCTTCCGGAACGGAGCGACGCGGACGTGCGTCGGGCCGCGCGGATCCTCGCGGCGCTGCGGAAGCGGTACCCCGATGCCCACTGTGAACTCGACGCGAACACGCCGCACGAACTCCTCGTGGCGACGATCCTCAGCGCCCAGGCGACCGACGTCGGCGTCAACAAGGCCACGCCCGGACTCTTCGCCGCCTTCCCGACGCCGGCGGACTTCGCCGCGGCGTCTCCGGAGGCGATCGCCCCCCATCTGCGCACCCTGAACTTCTGGCGGAACAAGTCCAAGAGCGTCCACGGCGCGATGACGATGCTGGTGGAGCAGCACGACGGTGCCGTGCCCGACGACATGGAATCGCTGCTCGCCCTGCCCGGCGTCGCCCGGAAGACCGCGAACGTCGTGCTTGGAAACGCCTTCGCCATCAACGTCGGCGTGGTCGTCGACACCCACGTGGGGCGGATCTCCCAGCGATTCGGGCTGACGACGGAGACCGATCCGAAGCGGATCGAACCGCACCTGATGGCGCTGTTCCCCCGGCCTTCGTGGTGCCTGCTCAGCCACCTCTTCATCTTCCACGGCCGCAAGGTCTGCAAGGCCCGCGGCAGCACCTGCGCCGACGACGCGATCTGTCGACGCTACTGCTCGAACGCCGTCGCGGACTGACCGGCCCGGATCAGGGCTTCGACGGCTGGGGCAGGCCGCCCGCCTCCCGCATCGATTCCTCGGCCTCGGCCGCCTCCTCGGGACGGACCCGCTGGACCAGCGCCGAATCGGCCTCGGGATCCGGTACCGCTTCCGCGGTTCCGATGCCACCGAACGCGCTCACGAACGCGACCTCGTTGCCAACCCGGGGCCGGAAGAGCCAGGCGACCGGCCCTTCCATCACGATCGATCCGGTCGTTCGGACCGCCTCGTCCCGGAATTCGAAGACGTCGATGCCTTCATCNTGACCGACCCAGACCCGCTCGTCCGCGGTCTCCAGGGTGTAGATCCGCCCCTCGTTCGGCGGTGACCACCGAAAATCCGAACCGGTCAACGGGGTGATCGTCAGCGACGTTCGATCATCTCCGATCTCCGCCTCGCCCCAGCTCAGCGTCACCTTCCGCGAACCGGCGGTGTTGCTCTGGAGATCCTTGTCGGAAAGCTCCATCCGACCACCGATGCGGTAGAGCCAGTTGCCCTCTTCGCTTCCCGCCAGCACGCGACGTCCGTCGGTGATCGCCTGGACCATGCGTCCGGGACTTCGCTCCACGGCGAGGAACTCGTCGGCGGCGCCGCCGGAGTCCGCCTTGTAGCGGTAGATCGCGCGACCGAAGGTTCCGGCGACGGCGTAGTAGTTCGGCCGGAGCAGGCCGACGTCCCGGGCGCCCTTCACCGGGATGAACTGGGGTTCGACCATGCGTCCGGCATCGTCGATCCGCCAGGTGATGAGTTCGTCCTCGCACACCGCCCAGAGCCGATCGTCCACGATTCGAGCCATCCAGATGGTGTCGCCGAAGGTCTCTGAATCGAGTTCCCGGAAGTCCGGTCCCATCAGCCCCACGGTGTTCGCCGCCGCGCCGCGGAGCACGAAGACCATGGCCTGCCGGCCGAGCCGCGCGGACATCGCGGGCGGCACCGGTCGCATTTCGGACGCGGCACCGAGGTACCGGCCGTCCTCGACGGCGATGATCTGCCTTCGATTCGTGATCACCGGACCCGCCGACGTCTCGAGCACGTGCCCGAAGGACGGTGGGTCCGCGAGATTTCCAAGCTGGACGATCCCGGGCTCGTCCAATCGGGCGAGCCCCTCCCGACCGGAGACCCAGACCGTGCCGCCGGCCGCCGAGAGATGGATCGGTCGAACGCCGAGATCGGCGCGGGTCCACGTTCGATCCTCGGTGGGACGGCGCGGATTCGAAAGGTCGAACCGGACGACGCGATCGTTGGCGTAGGCGACGTACAACGCACCGTCGGCGGCGATCACCATGTCGCTGATCGAGGGGATCGTGCCGAACGGCCCGAGATCGATCGTGCTGATCCGGAGCCCGTCCTCGGCGTCGATGATCTCGATCACCGGCCCGAAGGACTGGTACCACTGTTCGCCGTTGATCACCGTGACCCGCCGGGTCCCGCCGTGGTGGTCCTGGACCTCGACGACCCGCGGCCGGAGGTCAATCGTCTGCCGGGCCGAATAGCCCTCGTCGCAGCCGGTCTGGCCCAGGATGGCGAGACAGGAGACGATCACCAGGGGAACCGTGGCGAAGACGGAGCGACGATGCCTGACATGGGGGTCGTTGGATGCGGTCATGCTCGGAGCGTAGTCGTTTCCAGCCCGGGGGACGACCCCTCCCCGCTTGTCCTCGGCGTCGATCCGACGGACAATCCCCGGATGCCCGAATCAGATCGACTCAACCGCCTGCTCACGATGCTGGAAGCCGAACCCGGCGACGCCTTCTGTCTCTACGGCATCGCCCAGGAGCACGCCAAGGCCGACGAACACGACGTGGCGCTCGGGTGGTACGACCGGGCGATCACCGCGGATCCCGACGACGGCTACCTGCATTTCCACAAGGCACGCTCGCTCGAGTCCCTTGATCGCATGGAGGAGGCGCTGAAAGCGGTGGAAGCCGGCCTCGACGCCGCGCGACGGGGCGGCGATGCGCACGCACAGTCGGAACTCGAAGCACTTCGAATGGAACTCGGCGGATGAGTCGACCCCGCCCCCGGGATGGACGATCCGATTCCGAGCCCGAGCCCGGACCTCCGCCCTCGAACGCGGCCCGGGTGACCGCGATCCGGGCCGATCCCGACCATCCCGGCCTCCTCACGCTGGAGATCGACGGCACGGTCGCCGGCACCCTGCCGAGATCCGAGATCGATCCGGACGAGATCGTCGAAGGACTTTCCGTCGATGATCCGCGGGTGATGGCGGCGATTCGATCGATCGGCGTCCGAACGGCTCGAGCGGTCGCGCTCGATCTCCTCGCGGCCCGCGCCCATGCCTCCGAGGAACTCGCCCGCAAACTCCGCAAACGGGATCACACGCCGGAGATCGTGGATCTCGTGATCGAGGAACTCGTCGAGGACGGCTGGCTCGACGATGCCGACCACGCGGCGACGCGAATCCTCGAATGGCGGACCGCGGGCCGAAGCGATGCCGAGTGCCGACGCCGCCTCGAAGCGGCGGGTCTCGTCGAGTCGATGATCGAGGCCGGTTTCGAGCGGGCCACCCATCAGGCCGACGTGGATGCCNCCCCGCACGCCCCCCGGGATTCCAAGCCCGACGCGTCGAGCGAACCGGTCGCTCCGGAGCTTGAAGCGGCGATCACGGCGTTTCACCGACTTGAACGGTCGGGCCCCATCGAAGACCCCGAGTCGATCCGCCGAGCCGCGGCGAAACTCGCCCGTCGTGGCTTCGATGTCGACACGATCCGGTCCGCGCTGCGAACATGCGGCGTCGACGACGGCCCGCTCGACGAGGACTGGACGCCCGAAGACGCTCCATGAACCGGCCTGGAACCATGACTCGGCGTCCGACATGACGGACATGACGGACATGACGGACATGACGAACATGATGAACATGACACGCACGACACCCATGCAGCACCTGAAACACACGAGCACCATGCACACCATGAAGACCATCGACCTTCGAAACCGGACCCTGGCGCGACGCCTGCTCGCCGGCCTCGCCGCCGGCATCACCCTCGGTGGCTGCNCCGCCCCCACGCCGCCGCCGCTGACCTTCGCCGGGACACCCACGACGACGACGATGACGACCAAGGATCCGTGGCGAACATCGCTCGATGGCGCGTTCGACCGAAGCGGCTGGCCGCCGATCCGGTTCGAGATCCCGATGGCCTCCGTTCCATGCAACCCGACCTACGCGTCCCCGGTCGTTCCCGATGACGATGGCGTCGGACGCCTGCAGGAGACCGGCGCGTTCCCGACCGTTGAAACGGCGATGTCCCTCGAAACCGATCGAAGCCAGGTCCGGTGGTCCGCCGCGGCGGATCCGTTCGTCGCCGCCTTCGATCTGGTCGCATCACCCTTCCGCATGATCGGCGCGCCGCCGGATTCGACCGTGCTCGAACCGCGCGGTGACTGGGAACTGCTCCCGGGATGCGTGCCGAGCGCCGCCGTCGCTCCCGAGGCGAGTGAGATCGAGGAGACCGAACGGTCCGTACCGGCCTCCGAGCCGGACCCGACCGAAGACCAGGGGCCGTCCGATGACGCGGACGAGGCACCGACCACCACCGCCGGTTCGGCCGGATGGACGATCAGCCCGGTGTTCGATCGCCCCGCGGACGCCACGACCGCGTCGGAGAACGACGAATGAGCACCAGGCATCCCTGGGAGATCGGCCCCGACGAGCTGCAGACCCTCCGGGCCGACGGCGAATCACCACTCGTCATCGACTGCCGCGAGACCGAGGAGGTCGAGACGGCCTCGATCGACGGGACCAGGCACGTGCCGATGGGCGACATCAAGTCGCGACTCCCCGAGTTGGAGGATCACGCGGACGATCTCGTCGTCGTGCTCTGTCACCATGGCGTGCGCAGTCTCCAGGTCGTCGGGTTCCTCCGCGAGCAGGGATTCGCGGACGCCAGATCACTCGCGGGCGGCATCGATCGCTGGTCGATCGAAATCGACGGAAGCGTTCCCCGGTACTGAAGCGACGACGACCGCCGGAACCCACCGACGGCCGCGGCGAGGATCATCATGCTCCGACAACGATTGATCACCGGCCCGATCCTGATCGGCCTGCTCATCTCGCTCGTGTGGCTCGATGCCAGAGGCGTCGCCGGCACTGGATCCGGCACCGTGTTCGCCGTGGCCTTCGCGATGCTCATCCCGCTCGCCGCGGCGGAGGCCGCGACGCTGGTGCGCGCCTGTGGGACGCGGTGCCCCACCTCGCTCGCGACCGTCGCGGCCCTCGCGATGTACTTCGCGGGATTCGCCGCCTCGAAGATCACCGATCCGGCCCTCGCCATCGGCGTCGCGATGCTCGGACCCGTCGTCGGTTTCGGCGTGGCGATGGTCGGCCTCGCATCGACCCGGCGGATCCGAGGCGCGTTCGTCGGTGCCGCGGCGATCGCCGGAATCGCGATCTGGACCGGCCTGCTCCCGGTCTTCTGGCTGCTCGCGATCGAAAGCCACGGGGCGTGGCTGGTGGCGGGGCTCGTCCTCGTCGTGAAGGCGGGCGACATCGGGGCGTACTTCACCGGCATGCTCGCCGGACGTCGCAAGATGATCGAATGGCTCAGCCCCAAGAAGACGATCGAGGGTGGCCTGGGTGGGATCGCCTTCGCCGCCCTCGTCGGTGCCGGGGTCGCGAGGCTCTCCGAGGGCGGCCCCCCCGACGCCGAACTGGGGCTCCTCGCCGGGGTCATCGGGGGAATCCTGCTGGCGATCGTCGGCGCCGGCGGCGACCTCCTCGAAAGCCTCCTGAAACGGGCTGCCGGTGCGAAGGACAGCGGTTCCGTGCTTCCGGGGATGGGCGGCGTGCTCGACGTCCTCGATTCCCCCCTCGTCGCCGGCCCGGTCGCCTGGATCGTTCTCCGGCTGGGCACCGGTGGCTGACGTCGCGACGCGACCGGTTTCCCACCGCCCCCGAAAACCCGGAATGGCTCGCCGAGGAGTGCTACCATTGCCCAGATGACCCTCACCGAAGATCTCATGTCGTTGTACCGGGTGGACAGTCAACTGCGAGGCCTGCGTACGCGGGTCGAGAACGCAAGCGACCTCCTCGCGGCCCGGACCCGAAAGCTCCACAAGCTCACCGCCGAACACGACGAGAAGGCCTCGCAGCTCCGACAACTCCAGGCGCAGGTCGCGAACCTCGAAGGTGAGTCGACCGACTACAAGGCTCGGATCGAGAAGCTTCGAAGCGAACTCAACGCGTCGACCAACGACAAGCAGTACCGCGCGATCCTCGCGGAGATGAAGTCGCTGGAGACGCTTCGGGACGAGATCGAGACGACCCAGCTCGGCGAAATGGAGAAGATCGAGCGTGCGGAGACCGAGGCGAACACGATGGCGGACACGGTCTCGAACCAGTCCCGTCTCTGTGAAGCCGCCAAGTCGGAGCACGAGGAATGCACCACCGCGGTCGGCGAACGGGTCGGCGAACTCGAGACCGAACGGAGCAGCGCCGCGGATCGGATGCCCGACGCGGTGTTGACGGTCTTCGAGGAGGTCGCGGAGATCACCGAGGGCGAGACCCTCGCGGCCGTGATCGAACTGAGCAAGAAGGACCGCGACTACACCTGCGGGGCGTGCCACGTCACCCTCCCGTATCACCTCGTCGTGAATCTCCATGCGAACGACACCGGGATCCAGCAGTGCCCGAACTGCGACCGGATCCTCTACCTCGAAGCCGCCGAAGCCGAAGCCTGATCACGCCGACACCGGGGCGCGGCCGTGAAGCAGGCGTTGCATTCGGACCCGTCCCGACCGGGCCGGGGGTTCAGGCGAATCCGAGTCGTTCGAGGTCGTCCTCGTCGAGCCCGAAATGATGGCCGACCTCGTGCAGCAGCGTGATCCGGATCTCCGCGCGGATCAGGTCGACGCCGCCTCCCTCGATCATCAGGCCATCCTCGTCCGGCTCCCGCCAGGGCGACCAGCCACCCGAACACGCCACGATCCCCTCTCGATAGAGGTGGATCGCCTCCACGACCTCCGGGTGTGAATCGACCGATCGCTCCGTCGCCATGGGCCCGGTGTGCAGACCGCAGATCTCGTCGGCTTCCGACGGATCAAGCCCGAGTTCGGCCATTACCTCGACGCTCGGCCGATCCTCGACGAACACGGGTTTCTCATCGAGCAGATCCCGCATTCGTTCGGGGAGCGCCTCCACGACTTCGTCGACGAGTTCGTCGAATCGCGATCGTTCCTTCGGACTCATCCCGACCTCCGGTTCACGATTCGAATCCGCCCACCAGGCCCTCGACCGATTCGAACCCCTGGCGACGCACCCATCCTTCGAGCCCTCGGACGACCCGTTTCGGTGCGCCCGGATCGACGAACAAGCCGGTTCCGATGCCGACGCCGGTGGCACCGGCGAGCACGAACTCCGCGGCATCCGACCACGACTGCACCCCGCCCAGACCGATGATGGGAACCAGCAGCCCCTCGGCCGCCAGTCGTGCCCGGACGTCGTGAACGAGCTTCACCGCGATCGGGTGCACCGCCGGTCCGGACATGCCGCCCGCCGCCCGTCCGATCCGACTTCGACGCGTCTCCGGGTCGATCGACATCGCGGGATAGGTGTTCGCGACGGTCAGACCGTCGGCACCGGCGCGGACCGCGGCGATCGCGAGACCGGCGACGTCCGACTCCCCNGGCGACAGTTTCACCANCATCGGCTTNGANCCCAGCGCGTCCCGGGCCGCGGCGACCAGGGTCGCGAGATCGTCCGGGTCGGACCCCAGCAGACGTCCGGTGGCGGTGTTCGGACACGACACGTTCAACTCCACCAGTCGCAGCGCCGTGGCGGCCTCGCCACCGAAGGCGGCGGCGACCTCGACGTAGTCGTCGATCCGGTGGCCGGCGATCGAACCGATCATCACGGTGTCCAGCCCGTCGAGTGCCGGCAGCACCTCGTCGACGAATCGTGCGAGCCCGAGGTTCGCGAGGCCGATCGCGTTCAACATGCCCGCCGGAAGATCGGTCACCCGCCACGGCGGATTCCCCTCTCTCGATTCGGGCGTGATCGACTTGGTGGTGATCGCCCCGAACCGCGTCGCCGGCACCACGTCGGCGATCTCGGGTCCGTATCCCGCCGTGCCGGAGGCGGCGATCAGCGGNTTTCGAAGTGGAACGCCGCAGAGGTTGGTCGCGAGAACCGTCATGCGNTGCAGAGGGTACCGGACCGAGACGACGATCGTCAGGTGAACCGGACCGCGTCGATCATCCCACGAAGACGTCCCGCCTCGACCTCGTCGAACACCGCGTCGTCGCCGTCGTTCGGGGAAACACGACAACTGGAATGAAGATGTCCCGTGGCCGCGAGAAAATCCTTGCCGTTGCAAGCTCGAACTCCGCCGCAGGGAACGACCTCGACCGGTGGATCAAGTCGCCGTCCGAAGGCCGCCAGCGATCCAAGCCGCTCGCATCGGAATGCCTCCGAGTGCCCGCCCGGATCGAATCCGGACACGCCTGCGGAAAGCGTTCGAACCACGCCCGCCCGGGAGAGCACGGCCAGTGAGGACTCCGGATCCGGCGTGAAATCGAACGCCCGATGGAACGCCGTTTCGAGACCGTGCTCACGGTGCTTCGCGACNGCTTCGACGCAGTGTTCGAAATCGATCTCACCGTCGAGGCCGAGGAANCCGACCACGATCGCCGAAACACNCTCCGCGGCGTACCCCGGTGCNAGNTCNTGGAGTCGACGCCGTCCCATGGAATCGACCCGAAAGATCTCCGATCCGCATCGGCGTCGATCCGGCGGCGGCGGCGTTTCCTGGAAGAGCACCGCAAGGTCGGGCAGCGGAAGGTCGGCCGCCTCGATCGCCCGGCGAANGNCCGCGACGTCCTCCACNGAAGGGGTCAGTCCGTCCCGATCNAGGGCCCGACAGATCTCCAGTCGAGTCGCGAACCGGGCGGCACGGACGGCGGTCCCGGGATCGTCGATCGGTATCTCGAGCGAAGCGGCGGACATCTCGAGATTGTCGCTCGACGTCGGCGCGGCGGCAATCCGGCCTCACGGCGTTGCGNGCGGGGATTTCACCGACCACNTNACGAGGGCCGCGGCCGAATCGAAAGAAAGTCGCGATTCCCCGAATGATGGAACGAGCCAAAGCCCTTCCACAGTGGGTCGACCACCACTCGCTTCAGCCGGGGAGAGCGATTTCGTCGTCGACAAGGGGCCGAGAGACCCGAAAGGAAATCGAAGACATGGCGAAGTCGGACTCACAGAGGCTGAAACTCAGTCGATTCGTCGATCTGGCCCGGATGTATCGAGGATGGTCGCGCACCGAACTCTCGAGGGTGCTCGGTCGCGATCCCTCGAAGATCGTTCCGGAAAGTGGAAATCCCAAACTGGACCTCCTGGTCGGACTCGCGGACGCCCTCGACTGGAACGTCGGGGACGTCGCGGAAAGCGTCTGGAGCGACCAGGACGCCTCAGGCCGGATCGAAACGTGTCCGTTCCGGGATCTCGGACTCGAATCACTCAAGGCCCACGAAGCCGGGCGTTATCAGGAGATGCTCGATATCGCTCGACGAATGCGATTGGTGGCCGAGACTCCGCGTGAACACGCGATCACCTGCAATCGAGAGGTCGGTGCCTGGGACGGNCTCGGTCGATATCCGCGGGCACTGGAATCCTGCCAGGAGGGATTGTCGGTGGGATGTCCCGACACCGACGTGCAATCGATGTTGCAGGCGAATCTCGCCAACGCCCACTACACGCTCTGGCACCTGCTCGAAGCCAGGACGGTCGCCCGGGATCTGATCGAGCGTCTCGATCATGCGNCGCACCGGGGCGAAGCCACGCGAGTCGCNCTCGCGCTTGCNCATTACGTTCGTGGCAACGTGGCNCGTCGCCAGCTCGACGACGAGACCATCGACCGATCCGCGATCGCTCGAGAAGCCTCGGATCACCTCCGTCGATCGATCGAACTTCACCTCGATCTCGCCGCGGACTTTCCCAGCCCCGCCTACGAAGGCGTCGCCAACACCGCGCGGGGCGGCCTGCTGGAAGTCGAGGTGGCGTTGGGCGTCGTCGAACCCCGGGATGCGATCGATCGAATCCTGACCGGCATCGAACGCGTGGTGGATCCGGAATCCGCGTCCTTGTCCGGTGACCTGCTCGAGTCCTGGGGCTGGTGGTCGATCTTCGGTTGCAACATCGCCCTNCGGCACCTGGATCAATCGACGATGCATCGCCCCATGGCGATCCTCACCAACAAGGCGACGGAGATCGCGAACGTTCTGGGCAACTGGGCGCTTCGAGAACGTGCATTCACACTCGAGAACTTCCGCCGACAACGGATCGCGGATCTGACGGGCATGCAGCCCGACTGGTTCCTCGACGAAGAGGAGATCCGGACCATCAGCGGAACGATGGGCCGATTCCCGGGATTTCGCGAAGTCGGCTGGCGGATACTCGATGCCGCCCACATCTTCGACACCACGAATTGAGGAAAGGAGATACCGATGACCAGCCCTTATTCACGCCTGTTCGGTCGGCCGCGACTCCGATCCCTTTCTCCCACCAGGTCGATCATGCTGATCCCCGCCCTCCTTCTGCTGGGGACGATGTCGTTCGACCCGGTGACGGCCGCCGAGGGGCGTCGGAAGAAAGGAGTCGTCCGGTACCTGCACACGGGCCAGGGCGGCCTGATCGATGTCGCCGGATCGATCGACCCACGCATTCCCCCCGTCAAGGGGATCATCCCGACTCCAAAGTGGGCATCCGCCCCGATACCACTCGATCTGCTGATTCCGATTCGATATCTGAAGCCGCCTGCCCGACCCCCTCGCCGCTGAGCGGAGGTGGATGAGGGGCCGGTCGACATCAACGGAAAACGCCTCGAACCAGCCGGTCGGGAATCCACGGGATTCCCGATCGGCGTTTCTTGGTTCCGGCACCGAATCCGTCGGAAGATCGACGACGAGATTTTTCAAAAAAATCTTCGTTTATGGGTCGGAGATCACGTCGCTGTCGCATGGATTGGCGGGAGAACGAAATTACGAACGTCGTCCGGGGTGACGCTGTCTCCACTGGTTTCCTTCCGCTCACGGAGCAAGGATTCCGGCCTATCTGTCGGACCACCTCGGATCCCAACCTTTGATCATCAGATCGGATTCCAAAGACGAATGGCTGACTCTCAACGACGCCGCGGAGCGTTTCAGCGTCTCCCGGCGGACCCTCGAACGACTCCGGAAGCGAGGCGTCCTGCCAGGCGTTCGAATGGGTCGGTACCTCAGTGTCCGCACGGTGGACGTTCAACAGGCACTCGCCCAGCGAAGCCCCCTTCAGACGTACCGCCAGCAGGCGGCGGCGAATGACGATCTTTCTTCCCGGGACTGGCTGATCGGCTGGCGAAGACTGTTCGAGGGCGATTCGAAGATGAACTCGGCACGCAAGTGGGTCGACCAGCTCATCGACGAGCATGGAGACACCGATCTGAGCCAGCTCTCGGTCGGTGATGTGGTACGCGTTGGCCAGAACCTCAAACTGACGGGTGATGTGAGTCTGATCTTCGAAGCACTTACCGGGGTCGCCCCGGCGAGGAACATGCTCGAGACGACCAGGACGATGTTGAAGATCCTCGTTCCCGCCATCTGAGATCCCCCCGCGGCCGGCCGCCTGGATCGACCTGCAGGCCCGTCTCGATCCGCTTCGATCGAACTCACGCGATTGCCTCGCCTCCGCGGGCGTCGGCGGGGTAGCATGCCTCGCCATGAGCAACCAGACCCCCCAATCTTCCGATGACCCCCGTCTCCTCGAGCGAATCGCCCAGTTCGAGAACATGACGACCGCCGACCCCGACAACGAGATGGCGTTCTTCTCCCTNGGNAACGCCTACCTGAAGGCGAATCGAGCGGCCGAGGCGGCNTCGAGCTTCGAGCGCGTCACGGTCCTGAATCCGGACATGAGCAAGGCCTGGCAACTCGCCGGCGAAGCCATGATCGGCGCCGGGCTCGAGGACAAGGCCGTGCAGCACCTCGAACACGGTCACGAAGTCGCCGTCGCCAAGGGAGACCTCATGGTCCGGGACGCCATCGTGACGGCGCTCGAATCGATCGGGAGGACGGCCCCCGAAGCGTCCGATGCGGCGAAGGCCGCGGCACAGGAAGCATCGGAATCCGGAACGTTCACCTGCGGCCGGACCGGCAAGCTGGGAACCGCGATGGACGCACCGCCNTTCAAGGGCGCGGTGGGCGGCTGGATCGGCGAGAACATCTCCACCGAGACCTGGAACGACTGGATCGGCCAGGGAACCAAGGTCATCAACGAACTTCGACTCGACTTCAGNCGGGAAGAGGATCAGGAGACCTACGACCGCCACATGCGCGAGTTCCTCGGCATCGACGACGATCTTCTCGAGTCGCTTCGCAGCGGCNGCTGAACGAATCGTGAGGCCGCCGGTCGTGTGTGGAAAGCCTCGTGATCGTCGCCGGGCTCAACCCGCGGCGGACTGGCGTTGCCACAGCCACCACTCGAGCATCATCAACACGAGCGAGACGCCGAGCAGCCAGGGCCAGAAGTCCTGCCAGCGGGTACCCCCCGCCGCCGCCGCCTCCCCGGTGATGCGGTCGAGGCTCAGCTCGATCGATTCCGCCGCCGCAGCGCGTCGCTCGGTCGGATCGAGCTGATTCACCGCGAAGATCCTTCGGCGNGGCGAATCGTCCCCGGGCTCCGTCCAGGACAGTTCGTAGCGGCCCGCCCGGCGGACCGGCCCCCATGCGAACGTCATCGGATCCGCCGACTCGACCGCGACGTCGGACCCGTCCGGACGCCGCACCCGAAGATCCATCGCCTGCGCCGGGAGCCGAGCCGTCAACGGACTCCCGGGTGCGACGCCCGCCGATGCCACCGCATCGCCGAGACCGCCGAGGTATTCGATCGCGTTGGGCACGAAGTTCACGAAGGACCGGAGATACGGCCAGTTCGAATCGAGCGGNTCGAAGGTCGCATGGATGATCTGGATCGGTCCTCGGTCGACCGAGACGACCATCGGTCCATCNCCCGATTCGACGAGNGATTCGACGCCCGTGCCGGTCGTGAGCTTCCGCATCGAGCTCACGAAGAGTTCGTCGAGATTCACGTAGCGGAGAACCGGATGGTCCTCCGCGCTGCGACGGACGACGATGCCCTCGGCCGGATCCCCGAACTCGGTCAGTCCCTCGATCGGCGGGGTTCGTCCGAACGAGAGATATCGCCCCGGGGGAAGCGTCTCGACCGCCGCGTCGTCGAGCACGACCACGTCGTAGTCGTCCAGCCCACCGGACGCGGCGAGCGTTTCGTAAGCGTCGAGTGTCAGCAGATCGAGCGACTCGAGCGTCATCCCTTCGAGGATCGATCGAAGCACGAAGGACTCGGTGTCCACCAGCGCGACCTTGAGGCGTCGAGCGGGNGGCACCACGAGCATCGCCGCGTCNTCGGTGGGCTGGGCGTCCTCGTTGAGCAGCAGCACCTCGATCACCGCATCCCGTTCCTGCTCGAACGGCGCGAAGGCGAACTGCTTGCGACCGGGGATCCTCCCGAGGCCGGGCTCCTCGGTCTCCGGGCCGATCTCGATCGGGACCGGCGTGATCGCACGAACCACGCCGTTCACGCTCAGCTGCAGGTCGGTCGTTCGCACCTGGTCGGTGGGATTCTCCACCGCGATGAACACCTGGATCTTGCCGGGTTCGTCATACGGACGCTGGGCCGCGATCGACGCGATCCCGATGTTGCTCGCCTCGATCGAACCGACCCGGTGATACTCGAGCCGCTCCCCCTCCCGCAGCACCTGCTCGTCAAGGTCGTCGATCCGGCCGTCGGACCAGAGTTCGACCGCCGCAGGCGTCGCCACCGGCCCGGTCTGGGAGTCCGGGTCGATCACCGTGAGATACGCGCGGGCAAGCTGGAGNGCGCCGCCGAGTCGACTGGTTCCGTCCGTCGGCTCGATGCCGCGAACCGCCTGGATCGCGGTCTGACGCGAATCCGTGAACGGTGTCCTGATCTCGGCCTCGTCGTTGAANGCGACCACCATGATCTCCGCGGCGTCGCCGCTGAAGAGCCCGCCGCCGTGCAGGGCCTCGATCCGCTCGATGGCGGATGCCTTCGCGAACTCCAGCCTCGAGGTCTCGCCAGAGTCGTCGCCGTCGAGGATGTTCATGGACGAGGAATTGTCCACGACGATCACCGTGCGCCCGTCCCGCCGCTCGCCCGCGTCGAAACGAGGCTGCATCAGGGCGATGCCGAGAAGGGCGAGGAAGAGNAGCTGCAGGAACAGGAGCAACGTCGGCCGNAGGCGNTGGAAGGGCGCGTTCGCCCGAAGGTCCTCGACCGATCGCTTCCAGAGGAGGGTGCTGGGAATGGATCGGCGGGTCCGGCGCAGCCGGAGGAAGTACAGCGCGACCAGCGGCGGAATCACCGACGCGAGCACGATCCCGCCGAACAGCGGCGTCAGCCAGCTCATCGGAGCAGACCTCGCTTCCGAAGGTAGTCCAGAAGCAGTGCGTCGAGATCGGTCGAGGTGTCGACCANGGTGTGCATGATGCTGCGGCGNATGCAGTAGTCGCGGAGCGAGCCNCAGTACGCGTCGAGGCGTCGACGGTAGCCTCGAAGCACCGCCGAATTCACCGTCNCCTCGGCTTCATCCTCGTCCTCGAGATCGACGAGNCGCAGGTCGCCGCTCATCCCGTGCCGGCCCGGGTCGATCTCCTGCGGCGCGAGGACCTGCATCGCATAGACGTCGTACCCTCGGCCCGCCACGTAGCGCAGTCCTCGTTCGAAGCCCTCCTTCTGCAGGAAGTCGCTCAGCACGATCATGACGCCACGCCCCTGCCGGGTCAGNGCGATCCGCCGCATCGCCTCCTCGAATCCCCCGTCGCCGCCGGGCTCGAGTTCGAGGAGCCATCGCCCCATCTCGTGGGTNCGNCGTCGACCGCGAAGATTCGAGATCCGCTGCAGGCCCGCGGACTCGCCTTCCGAATCGAGCCCGCCGAACGCCGCGAGCGAGACCCGGTTCTGGTTGACCAGCCCGATGTAGCCGAGGGCCATCGCCAGTCGTCGCGCGTATTCGAACTTCGATGGATCGCCCCAGTGCATGCTGGAGGTTCCGTCNACGACCACGATCAGCGAGAGATCCTCCTCCTCGAGGAAGATCTTCAGGAAGAGCCGGTCGAGCCGTCCGTAGATGTTCCAGTCGACGAAGCGGAGGTCGTCACCGTGCACGTACGGACGAAAGTCCGCGAACTCGACGCTCTGCCCGCGTCGCTTGCTTCGTCGCTCGCCCTGGACGCGTCCGTTGAAGATCTTCCGGCTGACCACGTCGAGGTGATCGAGCCGCGCCATGAGGCGACTGTCGATGAGTTCATCGACCTTGGTCGGCCGACTCGAACGCGGCGGCGGGCCGTCGGGAAANCGACTCATCGGGTGCCTCCCGCGAAGACCGCGCCGGCCGGCGGCCCGTCCTCCGGGTGATCGGCGTCCGCCGGCACCCGCTCGAGCACGCCGCACACGATCTCGTCGGCGTCGACGCCGTCCGCCTCCGCCTCGAAGGTCCGGACCAGTCGATGCCGGAGCGCCGGCAGCGCGACCCGACGCACGTCGTCGAGACTCGCCGCGTACCGNCCGTCCATGAGCGCGACGACCTTGGCGGTGGACACCATCGCCTGGGCCGCCCGCGGGCTCGCCCCGATCCGGATGTAGTGACGGAACTCGGGGATCTCGAACTCACCCTCGGGGTGGGTCGCGAGCACCAGCCGGATGGCGTAGTCCTTCACCGAATCCGCGATCACGATCCGACGAGCGAGCGCTCTTCCCGCGAGCACGTCGTCGGCGTCGAGCACCGGTGTGACGTCGACTTCGCCCGGAACCGTCGTCCGGCTGATGATCTCGGTGAGCTCCTCGCGGATCGCGTAGGGAACGGTGATCTTGAGCAGGAACCGATCGAGCTGCGCCTCCGGCAGCGGAAAGGTCCCTTCCTGTTCGATCGGGTTCTGGGTCGCGAGCACGAGGAACGGATCGGGAAGCCGGCGGGTCTCGGCACCGACGGAGACCGATCGCTCCTGCATCGCCTCGAGCATCGCGGACTGGCTCTTGGGCGTGGCCCGGTTGATCTCGTCGGCGAGCACGATGTTCGCGAAGATCGGTCCCTCTCTGAACTGGAACGCGCGGCCACCGAGGCCGTCCTCGACCACGATCGTCGTGCCCGTGACGTCCGCAGGCATGAGGTCGGGGGTGAACTGGATGCGGTTGAAGTCGAGCCCGAGGGAATCCGAGAGCGTCCTGACCAGCAACGTCTTGCCGAGTCCCGGGACCCCTTCGAGCAGCACGTGCCCGCCCGCGAACAGCGCGATCAACGCCTGGTCGACCACCGCCTCCTGCCCGACGATCCGAAGTCCGATCCGNGCCCGAAGCGCCGCGAAGGCCGCGCGAAAACGGTCGCAGGCCAGCTGGACCGTCTCCACGTCGTCGAGCCGCGCCCGCATGCCCTCGGCGAATTCACCCATTGGCGGCTCCGTCGTCATCGCGACCGGTGGCCCGCCGCTTGGCACGCAGCAGCCGACTGGTCATGTCCTCCTCGACCTCGTCGGACTTCGANGCCTCGTCGTTCGAGCGTTCCCGTCGGGGCGGTCGNGCGCCATCGGTGCTCCGATCGGCGGCCGAGAGGTCCTCGGTNACGGAGAAGTCGCCGTCGACGGTCTCGTCGGTGTCGAAGCGGGTCGCACCGGCCGACTCGGCACCCCCTCGCCGCCCGGCCCGCTTCCGCGCGGTCTTCCAGGCCTCGACGGTCGAATCCGCGGTGCTGGTTCCACTCGCCATGGCCTTCGCCGCCGCCTCGCGGGCCGCCCGGGAATCGAAGGTGAGCCTTCGCACCGCCACGTCCACCACGAAGAGCCCGGCGGCGACCACCACCAGCAGATCCCAGATCCTCGTCGGCGAGGACGGCATCTCCAGTCCCGTTCGATCGAAGGGATCGACCATCTCGAAGTCGGTGGAGGGCCCGAACACCGTTCCGCCCGTCTTCGCCGCGATCGACTCGAGCAGGGCCCGGTTGTCCCGGACCGTCGAGAATTCCCGTTCGTAGGGGACGCTGATCGCGGCCTGGATGCTCGCCGCGGAACGCTCGCCGCCGTCACCTTCCGGGAACAGCACGTTGACGAGGTAGGCCCCCTGCTGCTCGAGCTCGAATTCCGTGCGATACCGGCCCGGTCCGATCTGCTGCAAGGGCGCAGCGGCCGACGCGCCGGTCGGATCGATGACCCGCGCCTGACCCTGCAGGAAGTTCGCCATTCCGCCGTCCGCGCCCATCGCCTCGACCTCGACGACCGCCCGACCGTCCTCGCCGGTGCTGGCGCGGATCATGAGATTCGGGGGGGACGACGGACGCATCGACCATCGGACGATCTGTTCCCAGAACGGCTGGAAGCCGCTCCANCCCGGCCACGTCGTGCTCCAGCGACCACCGGCATCGCTGGTGAACGCCACGCTCTTCCCGAGCCCGTAGTTCCAGTACGCGAGCAAGGGATCCTCACCCTCCTCCGTCGGAACCACCATCGGAATCTTCACCAGTCCCTCCTTGGGAACGGTGAGCACGAATCCACCGATGCCCGGCACCGATCCGACGCCGCGGGTCGGACCGTCGAGCGTCGCCGACACGGACGGCTGGAAGTCGCCTTCCATCAGGAGCGTTCGCGTGACCAGCGTCGCCTCCTTGATGAAGATCTTGGGAAGCATCTTCGGGTTGGAGACGTTGTAGAACGTGCCGCCCGTGAACTCGGCGACGCCCTGCATGTTCTGTCGATCCTTCGGCGTCCCGTGCCCGCCGACCATCACCGTGGTCACGGTGATGCCGTCCGCGACGTACTGGTCGAGCAGCGTCTTGCTGGGTGGCACCGCATCACCGTCCGAGATGATGATGACGTGCTTCTGCCCTGCGTTCACGCCGTTCAGCCCCTGCCGGGCGAGGGTCATGGAGGCCCCGAAGTCGGGCATGTCGCCGATCACCATCTTCTTCGCNGCGGCGATCGCGGCGGACTTGTCACCGGCCGGCTGCATCGGGAAGGCCCACGAACAGCCGTTCACCCCCTGGCCACCCTGACCCCAGTTGAAGGTCACGATGCCGACGTAGTCGAGGCTGCTGAGCGCGTCGATCGCGGCGATCGCGGTCTGCTGCCCCCAGTAGTTCCCCTTCGCCATCTCGCAGGAATGCATGATCAGGGCCAGCGCTCCGCGGACCATCTGCCGCTCCTGCGGCGGATCCAACCGGACCGGAAGCACCTTCGCGGTTTCGGATTCGATCCAGCCCCCGGCGCCGAATCCCTCATCCCCGCCGATCATCACCAGNCCGCCNCCCAGGTCGTGCACGTAGGANCGGAGACTTCGATCCGCGTCCTGATCGATCGACCANCGCGGCACGTTGGCGAGGATCACCGTGTCGAAGCCGTTGAGGAACGCGATCCCGCCGAGCAGGCTTGACGGTGGCTCGACGACCACCTCGACGCCGCCGGTCCGCAGNGCGGAGACCAGNGCGGTNGTCTCGGTGCCGCCTTCATCGATCACCAGGGCCCGGCCGTCGGAGGCGACGAAGGTCACCGACTCGTAGACGTTGTTCTCGAGGATCGCATCCGAGTCGGGATCGTCGGGCGAGAATTCGGCCCGGAAACGCTGCGCNCCACCGGATTCGAGCGTGACCGGGATGGAGACGGTGTTGGATCCGGGTTCGAGATCGATGCGGATTCCATCAGACGTGGACCCGGGATCGAGATCGACGAGCGCGTCGTTCTGGAAGATCCGAAGCACCCCGGACGTCTCGCTCGACGACCGGAGAAACGCTCGAAGATCGACGGACTGTCCGAGCCGGGCCCGGTTGGGCGCCCGCAGCTGCTCGAAGACGATCTCGCTGCCGTATTCGTATTCGATCGGAAGCACGTCGACCGGAATGTCGTTGGCTCGCGCCAGCTCGACCGCTTCCAGAAGATTCGATTCGGTTTCGTTNCCGTCGGAGACGAGCAGGATCCGGTTCGCGGTGTCGGTCGGCAGCAGGGAGATCGCGGTTCGCATCGCGCTCGCGAGATCCGTCGCCGCGAGGTCCCCGGCGTGATCGAGCTGGATCACCGCGTTCATGTCGGGCGTCTGGCGGATCTCGGATTCCTCGGCGACGGTGACCACGCCGATCCGGTCCTCCTCGTTCCGCTTGGCATCCGCCACGCGTTCGAGGAACCGACCGCTCTCCCGCTGCAGTTCCCGNGGAATCGACCGGCTGACGTCCGCGACGACCATCAGCGTGACGCTCTCGCCGCGGTCGACGACCGACGGGCGGGCGAGCGAGACCGCGAGCAGGAGGATCAGGATCGTGCGGACCACGACCGAGCCGATGAGCTTGCCCCGGCCCTGTCCCGCCGATCCCATTCGGGCGAGCAGNACGACCGGGACGATCAGCAGAAGCACCAGCAGCATCACCGGGTGTTCGAATTGNATGGGCAGATCAGCGAACATGCCAATGGNCTCCTGGAACTCGGTCATGCCGCGTCCGCGGTCGGATCGTCACGGAAGTTCTCCGACCTGCACTCGATCGTTGCCGGAATCCAGCACCGCCATCAGTCCACCCCCGGCGTCGACCCCCCAAGGATACCGAAGTCGCCCCGCCTCGATCCCCGCGCCACCCCAGACTCCGAGACTTTCGCCGTCGATTCGATCCAATCGNTGGACCCGGTTGTTCCCGTACTCCGCCACCATCAGACTTCGGTCGCCGTCGAGCACGATCCCGTACGGGTAGGCGAGTCGTCCAGGTTCGTCCCCGGCCCCACCGAGCACCCGCCGCATCGACCCCGCACGATCGGTCACCACGATCCGATGATTCACCGCGTCGGCGATGAAGAGTTCCTGCGCTTCGTCGTCCCAGGCGATCGACTGCGGACGGAGGAGACCGGGACGGTCACCGTCGTCGTCGTGCCCCATGAATCCGATCGAGCCGACGGGCCGACGATCCGCGTCGAACACCTGGACACGATCGTTGCCGCCGTACTCGGAGACGAACCAGGTCCCGTCGGCGGCGATCGCCACGTCGGTGGGNTAGATGAACTGCCCCGGGCCCTCCCCGTATTCGCCGAAGGTCTCGAGCAGTTCGCCCTCGGGCGAGAAGATCGCGATCTGGTGCTCGTGGGTGTCCGCCACCACGACCCGACCGTCCGCGGTGATGGTGACCCCCGTGGGTTTNCCATTCTCCGAACGCGGCATCGCCCACGAACGCTCGAACCGCCCGTCGAGATCGAACCGCTGGACCCGNGCCGTCTTGTCCACCACGTAGACGCGTCCACGTTCNGCGTCGAGACCGATCGCCCGCGGGTAGTCGAATCGTCCATCGATGTTTCCAGCCCGCCCGAACACCGCGTCCGACGGCACCGGTTCGACCCCGGTCTCGTCGCCGGCCCCGGAACAACCGAAGAGCAGGATCGGCAGCAAGGCGACCAGTGGTGACATCGAGCGGACCGCAAGGCCTCGAACCCGCGGCATCGAACCGAGCATCACGATGAGGATCGCCGCGACCGACGCGAGGGTCACGAGGCCGAAGACGGCGGGAAGCACCGAATCGACGTACTGGTAGTGCATCGCGTTGAGCAGCGCGGAGGTCACNGTCGGAAAACCCGGCGGCTGGATCCGGGCGGTCACGGGAATCTCGCCCGCCGCCATGGCCCCGGTCGCGAGCCCCCCCACGAGGAACGCCTGCCGGAGCGTCGGCGAGAGTCCCCGCCACACGTCGACCGTTCGCCGCGGCGCATCCGCCTCGAACACCACGGGGATCCGACGCCCGGCGATCACGCCGACCAGGCACGCGACGATCCCCACCCGCCCGGTCACGCCGAGCATCATGCCCAGCGGACCGTCGTATACCCATCCGACGACCGCATGGTTCCAGGTCGCTTCGACGCCGACCGCGACCAGCGTCGCGGGAAGCAGGAGGACCACCGCGAAGGCGACGACCGCGAGCCGGATCGCCGACCGGCCGAATCGGTCCCGACCGATGACCGCGACGCCGGTGGCNAGCAGGCCGCCGATCAGGCCTGCGACGAGGAAGACCAGCAGGGTGTTGCCGATCGCGGCCCCGTGCACCTCGAAGGTCGAAGCGACGTCCGCGGACGCCGCGCGGCGGAGCAGAAACCCGAGCGGAAGGACCACCAGCAGCGCGACGACGATCGCCGTCCAGCGNCCGCCTCGCCCNCCCCCGGTNGATTCAACGATCGGCCGTTCACGGCGCCCCGACATCGAGGCGATCGAAACTCCGGCGACGATCGCNGGAATCAGCGCGGGCAGCCCCGCTCGNAGCACGGTCGCGGGCGTCGCCCCTCTTGCATCGAGGGTCCGCAGTTCGAAGCCCCATGAGGCGACCTGCGCGAGATCGAAGGGAACGGTCAGCGAGGCGACCCATGCGAAGGTGATCACCCACCCGAGCAGCAGGACGCCGCGGTCCCGCCGAAGACAGGCTCGAAGACGATCCGGACGACGGGGGCGATCGAGTTCGAGCAGTCGGTCGTCATCCCGCACGCCGCGGATCGCCACGCACCAGGCGACGATCGGCCAGGCCACGCAGGACAGCCCGATCGCGAGCACCACCGCCCGCAGCCGGGGGACCGCACCGGTGACCGCCGCGGCACGACCGATCGGGCCGTCGGGCCCGGTCTCGAGCCACCAGGCGTCGAAGAAGAGGGACGGCGGCACCACCAGCGGGACGAGACACGCGAGCATCGCCCAGCGGGCCCGGGATCTCGCGAGATGACGACCGGGACCCCAGCCGAGGAGGACGGCGATCGTGGCGATGCCACCCGACCACGCGGCGGACGTCGCGATCACCCGGCTCGGGACGAATCCGAGCGCNTCGGGTGACGTGGAATCCCCCGCGATCGCCAGGACCACGGGCACGACGAGGATGGGGGCGAGCAACACGATCACCAGGACGCCCCAGATCGTCGCCGGCCATCGGAGGCCGTGAATCACGGGATGGGCTCCTGCGGTGACACGCCCNCGGACGAGTCGTAGGGATCCGCGTCACCGATCGCGCGCCCGGGTCCGGGCGCCCGAAGCCGCTCGATCCGATCGGGATCCAGGCGTTTCATCGCCCGGTCGACNGCGGGATCCATCGCGATCGCGACTTCGGAGATCCCCACGGCGAGCGGTTCCTCGACCCGGAGGGTCGGATCGATCTCGATCGACGGGTGCGCGAGCGGAATGTTCCGGGAGGTCGACTCATGAAGCATCCGCTCGACTTCCTCGGAGGCGAGAAACGCGAGAAGAAGCGTCGCACCGTCGGGGTTCGGTCCGCCACCGACGAGCCCGGCCGCGTTGGGAATGACGAGCGTGCCCGCGTTCTTCTCCCCCGGCAGCCCGTGCCTCGGCATCGACGCCGCGACCCGGAGTCCACGACGCTGCGCCGCCACCACGTCGTCGGTGTCGGTCATGCCCACCAGGGCCTCGCCNCGCGCGACCGCATCCACCGTCGCCGCGTTCCCGCCGGGAAGCATCCGCACGCCGTTCTCGGCGAGCCCGTCGAGCCAGGCGTCGAAGTAACCCGGCATCGCGGTGCGATTCCAGAAGACCGACATCGCCCCGAGGTGACCGCGGGTGGTTCCGAAGCGGGGATCCGCCATCACCACGCGGTCCTTGAATCTNGGCTCGACCAGCGAGGTCCATCGGCGCGGCGCCTCGGACGGATCGAGCACGTCCGGGTCGTACACGATCACCCGGGCCCGGCCCGCGAAGGCGAACCATCGCCCGTCCGGCCGTCGCCACCGGGCGGGATGGGCATCGAGGTCCGGATGCACCACCGGAACGAGGATCTCCTCGNCCGCGAGTCGCTCGACCTCGAAGGGCGCCGAGCTCCAGAAGAGATCGGCACGCGGTCGGCCCGCTTCGCGGCGGATCCGGCTCGCCAGGGCGGTGGTCTTNGTGGCTTCGGTGTCGAAGAGCGGTTCGACGGGGATGCCGGTGCGTTCCGTGAACGCCGCCAGCACCGGTCGCGCGATCTGCTCGTCGACCGAGACGTAGGCGACGACCGGCCGTGGCGCCCGGTTGTCACAGCCGGGGAACGCGACCGACACGATGCCGGCGGCCATGACCGCGAATGAAGTCACCCACCGGAGCGTCGACGAGCACGGATGCGTCATCCGGACGTTCNTCATGCCCCCTCGGGTGCCGTTTCCTTCGCAGGTTCCGCCGGGGGTGCCGGGGGCGCCTTCTCCGGTGCGCCCTTCGGCACGGCGTCGATCCGCTTCTTCAATTCGCCGAAGTAGTGCTGGTGGACGTCACGAAGATGCGGCGGGATCGGATCCTCGCGGAGGCCTTCCTCGAAGCCGCGCTCGATTCGATCGGAGATCCGCTGAAGCCTGGCCTTCGACTCGCCGACGACCGGCTCTCCTTCGATCATCTCCCGCGCGATGATGTCGCCGTCTCGCTTCTCGACCTTCTCCCGCTGCATCCGGGTTCCGGTCGGCGTCGGCGCGATCGGCGCCTGACCTCCCTGGCCCTGACCGGGNCCGCCCATACCCTGACCCTGACCCTGACCCTGGCCCTGNCCCTGACCGGCACTCTGAGCCTCTCCCTGCGCGAGATTCNGTGCCCACTGCGAGAGGCCCTGCCCCATCTTGTCGCAGGCACCCTGGCATTGCCCNGAGGCGGCCTGGGCCTGCTGGAGCATCTGCTGCATCCGCTCCATCTCGCTCAGCATCTGCTCGCCCTGCTTCTGCCCCTGCTGGTCGCCCTGCGCCATCTGCTGCATCGCCTGGGACATCTGCTGCATCGCCTGCGACGCCTGCTGTTGGGCCGCCGCGGCCTCCTGAAGCGCCTGCTTCTGCGACTCGTTCANGTTCGAGGCGTTCTGGATCGCCTGCTTCATGGCCTCGGGGTTCTTCGCCAGATCNGGGTCNAGCCCTGCGTTCTTCAACGCATCCTCGAGATCCTTCTTCTTGTCGGCGGCTTCCTGAAGCTGCTTCGCGAGATCCTCCAACGCCGCCTTCAGCGCCTCGGCCTCCTCGGCCGACATGTCGCCGGACTCCATGCGCTCGGCAAGGCGATCGAACGCCTCCTTCGCCTGCTTGAAGTCACCCTTCGCCAGCGCCTCGGCGAGCTCGTCCGCGTCCGCGTCGCCGGAACCGTCGTTCTTCAGATCCGCGAGCGATTCCCGAAGGGTCGCATCCATCCGCGCGTCCTCGCCGTCGAGAATCTCCTGAAGTCGATCCTGCAGCGCGGTCACCTGGCGAATCGCCTCCCGCTTGACCTCCTCGGGCGTCTGCGCCTCCTCGGGTTCCTCGCCGCTCTCCAGGCCGCCCATCAGTTCGTCGAGCGTGCCTTCCATCTCCGCCGCGAGCATCTCGTTCTCATCGATGATCGCGATCAGTTCCTCGACTTCGGAATCCACCTGCTGGTTGGTCTCCGCGAGCACCGCGTCGTTCTCCGACGGCACGCTTCCGAAGAGATCGCCCTGTGGCACGATCGTCCAGACGCCGACCACGAAGAGCAGGAGCATCGGTGACACCCACCAGCCACGGGGCGGTGCGGGCCGNAAGGCCTCCGCGACCCGNCCGGGGACATCCGCGCGTCGCGCGGNGGCCGCGGCATCGGCGATCGCCGCGACGGCGAAGGGGTCGTCTCGATCCGCGATCTGAACCGCGGTGCTCAGGCGATCGTCGAGGCCGAGCCGTTGATCGATGGCGACGGCGACCGAGACCGNATCCCGCCCGGGACCGAGCGCCCGGGCGACGGCGATGACCAGCACCACGCCGGCCGCGACCGACGCGGGGATCCACCAGGGCGTTCCGAGGGCCGGAACGGCCTTCGTCGCGAGGGCCCAGACCATCAAGGCCGCGAGGCCGAGCACGGCCCCGCCAGCGAGGGTCTCGAGAAACCGGGCCACGGTCAGGCGGCGGGTCGCACTTCGAATGAGGGTCTGGATCTCGGTCATCGGCGATGGATTCCTCGGAGGCGAATCGGTCGAATTTCAGCCTGCATGAAGGATAGCACCCTCATCGCCCTTCCAGAAGGCCCATCCTCGGCCGCCAAGTATCGATGGACCCTGAAGTNGAGCGGTGAATCCGGTCGATTCTCAAACCAGCGGCCCGGTCGTGCGTATCGGACGGGTGCCGTCGAAAATGCGATTTCGCGTCCGGAGGACTTCTCATGCGTATCCCGACCCGCCCCCATCTCCTGCTTTCAATGGGGCTTCTCTTCTGCACCGTCGTCACGCCCCGAGCCTTCTCGCAGGCCCCGGACGAGACGCTCGTCCGCGAGAACGAACGGCTGCAGGCTCGCGTGATGGATCTGGAGACCGCCCTCGCCGCGGCCCTCGCCAGAATCGCGGATCTCGAGAAATCACTCGCCGCGACGGCCTCCGGCGGCAGNGTTGCCGTCCCGGCCGCCACCCCGANCCCCGTGGTTCCNTCGAACACCAGCCCGGCCGGACTCACCGCGGAGATCCGCAAGGCATTCGCCGCGGCCGCGAAGAAGAATCCCTGGCCCATGCCGACCGCGGATTCGAGCGACGACGAACGCATTCGCTACGTCCGATGGCTGAACAAGTGGATCGCCTCGTCGAACCGTTCATTCCGGGATCGGGTCGACTGGCCCGTGCGGATCACCGACCGCCGGCCGCGCTCGAACATCGACCAGTTCGTGACGTTCCAGCCCTGGGACGTCGCGCGGAACGAGCCGGTGGGAAGCACGTTCGAGATCGTGGTGCCGAACCGGGCCGTCGAACGGGCGAGTCGCCCTCGAGCCGATGACGAGGATCCCACGCTGCTGCTCGACGGCGTCTTCATTCCCGCGATCCGTTTCAACGCGGACCGTTTCAGTGCTGGGCCCTTCGACAATCCGCCGTTCATCGGCTCGATGGTGGAACTGACGTGGCGATTCGACTTCCAGGGACTCTCCCCGCGACTCGGCATCGCCGACGCGACGGAGGACCCCGGTGATCAGACCCCCTGACGATCGCCGATGGCGACGGCCTCCCGAGGAATGAACATGGATCCGGACGATCACGTCTGCCTCTGCTTCCGCGTCAGCCTTCGAAAGGTCAGGACGTTNCTGAATCGCGAGGACCCACCGGTCGCGAGTCGACTGGCCGACTGCCTCGGCGCCGGGACCGGTTGCCAGTGGTGCGTGCCGTTTCTTCGAAAACTCCACGCCTTGAAGCAGGCGGGCGAGACGATCGATCTGCCGATCTCGCCCGAGTCCTACGCCGCTCGTCGCGCGACGTACCGCCAGACCGGCACCCGCCCGGACGCACCGGAGGCCCGCTCAGGCGACGACGATCTCCTCGAGTGAGATCTCGGTGTTGGTGTAGATGCAGAGCTCGCCCGCGATGGTCATCGAGGACCGGCAGACCTCCGCGGGGGCGAGTTCGGTGCAGCGCCGGAGCGCCCGCGCCGCGGCGAGGGCGTGATTGCCTCCGGAACCGATCGCCGCGACCCCGTCGTCGGGTTCGATGAGATCACCCTGGCCACTCACCACGAGCGTCCGCTCGAGGTCCGCGACGATCATCATCGCCTCCAGACGCCGCAACGCCCGGTCGGTNCGCCAGTCCCGGGCCAGTTCCGCGGCCGCCTTCAACAGGTTCACCGGCGACCCCTTCAACTTGGCCTCGAACCGCTCCAGCAGGGCGAAGGCGTCCGCGGCGCCGCCCGCGAAGCCGGCGAGCACCCCGCGGCGCTCTGCGCCGACGTCGGGAATGCGTCGAATCTTGCAGGCGGACGACTTCGCGACGACGTCGCCCAGCGTGACCTGGCCGTCGCCNGCGATGGCGACGCCCCGNTCGTCNCGGACGCAGAGNATGGTGGTGGCGTGAATCTTCGGAATGGACATGGNCGCCAGCCTAGCGGACCACGGCCCCGTCCGATCCATCACCGTCCGGTTCCTCGGTCGATCCGGGGTCGACCGGTCGGGGCGCGACCCGGAGCACCCGACCACCCGCCACGTCCCGCAACGTCCGCGTCGNCCCGTCGGGCCAGACGACCTCGAGGGTCGCGACCGAATCGAGGTCACCGAGCCCGAAGTGCACCCGGGGATCCTGCGCCGTGAGATAGCTCGAGTCCGAGCGAACACGACGGGTGACCATCCGATCGCCCAGTGCCGCTCGGACCACCGCGCCGATCGCGGGCGCTCCTCGTTCATCGCGGACATCGACCGTCAACCAGCCGCCCCGCGATTCCAGCACGTTTCGAAGCAGGCGGGCGGGGCTTCCGAGATCGAGCACCACCACGTCCTGGCCGCCGTCGTTGTCGAAGTCGCCGAAGATCGCCCCGCGACTGGTCCGCGCGGGCGTCGGATCCGTCCCGCCCCCNGGACGCACCGGCACGAAGCGGCCTCCGCCGCCGCGAAGCAGCAGGTCGGGTTCCGCATAGGGATCGGCGGCGTCGGTGTCGTCGCTCGCACCGACGCGACCGTTCGCCGCGTACAGGTCGAGGATCCCGTCGTTGTCGAAGTCGACGAATCCCAGCCCGAACCGCGTGAAGTGGCGACTCGCCGAACCGAGCCCCGAGCGATTCGTCGCGTCGAGAAAACGCCCGCCNTCGTTCAGGTAGAAGGAGTCCGACTCGCCTCCGAGGTTGCACACGATCAGATCCGGGTCGCCGTCGTCGTCGACATCCTCGGAGGAGACGCCCATGCCCGCCTTCGCCACCCCNCTGAGGTCGCGATCGCATCCGCGCTGCATCGCCTCCTCCTTGAACCGCAGGCCACCCTGATTGATCCAGAGATGATCCGGCATGCCGTCGTTCGCGACGAAGACGTCGCGTCGGCCGTCGCCGTCGAAATCGACCGCGACCACCCCGAGCCCGGTTCCGACCGCCGCNGTGATCCCGCTCTCCTCGGACACGTCGGTGAACGTTCCGTCCCCGTCGTTTCGATAGAGGACGTCGCGGGTCGGCGCGTCGTATCGCGCCGGTGGGCAGTAGTCGAGCCGGCCGGTTCGATTCCGGCACTCGAGTTCGGTGGCCTCGGACCAGTCGACGTAGTTGGTGACGTAGAGATCGGGATCGCCGTCGGCATCGGCGTCGAAGAAGGTCGCGCTCGCACCGAAGCCGGGATGCCCCACGCCGGCGGCGGTCGTGACGTCGACGAAGCGTCCGTCGCCGTCGTTNCGGAAGAGCCGGTCCGGTCCGAAGTTGCTCACGAAGAGATCCACGTCGCCGTCGCCGTCGTAGTCGCCGGTCGCCGCCCCCATCGCGAATCCCGCGTCGGCGAGCCCGCTGCCCTCGGTCACGTCCTCGAACCGCCCGTCCCCGAGATTCCGGAAGAGCCGGTTCCCGCCCTCGCCGGTGGCCTGGAGCAGGTAGAGATCGAGCCAGCCGTCGTCGTCGAAATCGAGGGCGGCGCCGCCGCCCGGCACGATCTCCGGAAGTCGNGGGGTCGCCGCCATCCCCGCGTCGATCTGGAAGTCGAGTCCGCGTTCGGCCGCCGATTCACGGAACCACGGGGCGGCGACTTCCGCAGTCGCTTCGTCGACCTTCGGCGTGTTCTCCGCCGGCGTCGTGGGCGTGGNCGGCTCCGATCCCCCGCACCCGGAGAGACCCCCCGTCGCGATCCCCAGGACCATCGACCAGGCTCGAATGTTCACCGCGGACCTCATGGACGCCCCCGTCGAATCGCCGCATCGGTCCGGGCGATGCCGGGATGATCCGGGAGGGCCCGACGACACTGTTCGAGNATCGCCCTCGCCTCGTCCAATCGACCGAACATCGCGAAGGCCCTCGCGCGAACCAGCGCCGCATCGACGGAACGGCCGAAGTCCCGATCCATCGCATCGGCCACCTCGACNCCGGCCATCGGATCCCCGGACCGGACCAGCGCATCGGCCAGTTGGACATGATGCCGTGCGACGAATGGAGCCAGTTCGACGCAACGGCGATACGCCGCGGCCGCCTCGAGCCAGCGGCCGCCCGTGCCGGACGCGTCGCCCAGCAGTTCGTACCCCTCGACCGCTCCGGGGGCGAGCTCGATCCCGGCGTTCGCCGCGNAGATCGCGCGATCGATGCCCGCGNCATCCGGGGGCGAGACCGTTCGNGCGATCGCGAGCGCCGCCTGCGNCTCGCGGAATCGCGGCAACGCCCACGCNGGCTCGTCCGCGACGAGCGCCGGCACCGCTTCGAGCAGCCCCGCGTGATCACCACGGTTCGCGAGCACGACGAGCGTCGCGTAGCGGATCTCCCGCCGCGGTCCGTACAACGCCGTGAGCGATTCGATCCCGGCCATCGCCTCGTCGTGGCGATCCTCGTTCGACCGCGTCTGCACCTCGATCAGTCGAGCGGCAAGGTCCGTTCGTCGCGTCGAAAGTTCGTTGAGCCACGGATCGCCGAAGGTCGATCGCGCGTCCCCGGCGAGCCGAAGATGCCTCGCCGATTCCTCCGTCCGNCCGAGGATCTGCTTCGCCCGACCAAGCACGTAGTGAGAGCCCCGGTCCTTCGGTCGGCTTCGCACGACCGGCTCNAGGAGCGACACGCAATCCTCGGGCCGTCCCTGATCGAGTCGGATCGATGCCAGCATCCTGACGCCGTTGAGATCGACGTCGGGCGGCACGATCGAGGCCTCTGCGAGCCGTGCCGCGCCATCGAGCTCCCCCGCCTCGACGAGCCAGCCTGCGGCCCGCCACTTCGGATGGGTGCTCGTCGGATCCAGTTCGATCACCCGCTGGATGTCGGACCGGGCGGCGTCCAGCGCTCCCTGATCATGGTGGGCCCAGGCTCGGAGATACCGCGGCCGGACGAGATCGGNGTCCAGTGCGAGCGTCGCGTCGTAGCACTCGATCGCCAGTGCCGGCCGGTCATGGGCGAGGTAGAGGTCCCCGAGTCGCGCCCACGCGGCGGGATCGGAGGTGGCCCGCTCGAGCCGACCGAGCTCCGCGACGATCTCGTTTCGGACACCCGGGTCGTACTCGTCGAGGTCGCTCGGCGTGGGGAGCCGGACCCCCGCNTCGGACGACNCCGGACCGTCGGATTCGCCGCAACCGGTGANCATCAGGACGAGTGCGAGCCCGAGCATCATCAGCATCATCGGCATCATCGGCATCATCGGCATCAGCGACATCGGGGCCGGTCGTGAGCTCGATGGATCTCGGAGGATCTTGAGGGGCACGGATCGCATCGGGGAACTGGTCTCCATCGCAGCTCGAGTCGGATCGAAGTCGCTCGCGTATCGTACGTCCTACCGCGTCGAACTTCGATCCCCCGCCGACGCCCCGGAGCCCGACTCATGTCGAATCGCAGAAGAATCATCCTGTTCGGCATCACCATCGCGGTCGGCGGCGTGATCGCGTCNCTCACCAGTTGCTCGACACCCATTCCGAACCGGAATCCGACGGGCTCGACCTTCCCGATCGTCCGGGGCGAGTCGCTCGAGGGCCAGACCGTCGAACTTCCATCGGCGGTGTCGGGTGCTCCAGCGATCCTGATGGTGGGCTACCTGCAGCAGACCCAGTTCGATCTCGACCGCTGGACNCTCGGGTTCGGCCAGGCCGAGGCGGACATCCGGGTGGTCGANGTTCCCGCGATCGTGGGCTGGTTCCCCTCGACCTTCCTCCGNGGCACGATCGACGACGGCATGCGGGCGGGAATCCCGTCCGAGGACTGGGGCGCCGTGGTCACGCTCTACGGCGAGGACGCCGAGCGGATCCAGGCCCTCACCGGCAATGAAAACGGCGGAAACGGGCGGATCCTGCTNCTCGACGCCCGCGGCGAGATTCGCTGGTTCTGGGATCAGGGTTACTCGTCGAAGCGGCTNCTGGAGCTGCTCGAGGTCGCTCGCGGCCTCGACGCCCCGACGTCGACCGCGACGCCGACGACGGCCTCTGACGTCGCGGATTGAACGTCTCGACCGGTCCCTGCGCCCGTTCGCGTATCATCCTTCGTCCATGAGCAACCACGCACCATTCAACGGCACCGAATTCCTCAAGGCATCCCCCCAGAAGGTCCACGAGTTCCTCGTGAACCTCGAGGAACTCGTGAAGATCGTTCCCGGCCTCGTCAAGAGCGANCGAACGAGCGACGACACCGTGAAGACCGTGGTGCGTCCGGGGTTCAGCTTCATCCGGACGAACCTGAAGCAGGACTTCACGCTCGTCGAACACGTCCCGCACGAACGCGTGATCATCGACGTCCACGCGAAGGGCATCGGCACCGCGTTCAGCGTGAAGTCGACGATGGACCTCTCACCCCACGAGGACGGCGAGAACACGAAGCTCGAGTGGGAGGCGGAGATCATGAAGATGACCGGGCTCGTCGCCGCCCTCGGCACGACCATCATTCGTTCGGCCGCGGACCAGGTCATCAAGCAGGGCTTCGAAGCGATGCGGATCGCCGTCGAGGATCAGAACGACGCGTCCGCCTGAACGTCGCCCGTTGCAGGGCGTCGATCGTCACGCCGGCCGGCCACCACGAGCAACCGATCACGAACAACCGATCACGAAGAGAACGACCCCGCCTTCCGGCGGGGTCGCTTTTCATTTCGAGTTCGTGACCCGGCGTCGACGGCCGGGGTCGCTCGTCTTCGGTCAGCCGAACGCCGCGAATTCCTTGCCAAGCAGGGAACTCGCGATCTTGAGCTGCATGATCTCATCGGTNCCTTCGTAGATCCGGCAGACCCGGACGTCCTGGAGGTGCCGGAAGGGACGGTAGAGCTCGCTCCAACCGCGGCCACCGAAGACCTGGACGGCCCGGTCGACGGCTTCCCAGGCGGCGTTGCTCGCCCAGTACTTCGCNTCGGCGATCGCGAAGTCGGCACGACCGAGNTCTTCCTTGTCGCCGGGNGCCGCATCGGCCTTGTCCTTGGCGATGGCGGCCCGTTCGACCAGGGCGTCGGCGGTGGACCGCATCATCTCGATGCGGGCGATGTGCTGCTGCACGAGCTGGTGCTTTCCGATGGGCTTGCCGTGCTGCTTCCGCTCCCGGGCGTATCGNAGGCATTCCTCGAGGCAGTCCTCGATCGTTCCGAGGCAGCCCGAGGCGACCGAGAGCCGACCCGAGACGAGGGTGTGCATCGCGATNCGGAAGCCGTTGCCTTCGTCACCGAGCATGTTGTCGCCGCTGATCGGATGATCGGTCATCTCGAACATCGCGGTGTCCGAGGTGTACATGCCGGGCTTCGCATGGAGTGCNTCGGCTTCGAAGGTGTCGCCGGCGGTGTCGACGATGAAGGCGCTCATTCGACGATCCGGCTGACCGGTGGATCCCTCGGGGAACGCGAAGACGATGACCGCGTCGGCGATGGAGCCGTTCGAGATCAGGTACTTCACGCCGTTGAGAATGAACTTGTCACCCTCGCGACGCCAGGTGCAGGTGCCTTCGAGTGGATTCGAGCCGGCGTCGGGCTCGGTGAGCCCGAATGCGAGCGTGCACTCGCCGCGACAGGATGCGGGCAGGTACCGGTCCTTCTGCTCTTCGGTGCCGTACTTCAGGATCGGGAACTGACCGATCGAGGTGTGGCCGGAGAAGAAGGTCCGGACGCCGGTGCCTTCGCGATTGATCCGCACGAGGGCTCGGGCGTAGGTCAGGCTGTCGACCGCACGACCGCCGTACTTCTTCGGCATGGACATGCCGAGCATGTTGTACTTCTTGGCGAGCTCCGCGATCGCGGGATTCGGCTCGTGCTCGAGGTAGGCGATCTCCTCGAGCGGGCGGATCTCCTGGCAATAGGCCTCGACATCGGCGACGAGCTGGGCGCACTCCTCCGGGGTCGCGGAAGACGCGTTGGCGGAGGTTCCCGATCCGGGGGCGGCGATGGTGTCGACGTGATTCACGAAGGGCTCCTGAAAAGGCGGGCGGTGGGGCTCGGACG
>NYVS01000039.1 GCA_002684755.1 Phycisphaerae bacterium | reverse complement strand
CTCCATCTGGCAGGGCGCCGCGAGCTGCGCCTCCGTCGCGTTCGGAAGCAGTGCGGCGACCCGCGCATGCTGGGCCGCCAGCTGATCGACGAGCTCGGTCATCGACGGATAGTCGGCGACCTCCGCCGTGATCGGGGCGCCCGGAAAGAACCGCTCGGCCCATTCCTGCGGAAACGTCTGATCGGCCCCGAGCTCGAATGCGGCGAGGTCGGCCGCGAGGGCGAGGTGCCCGATCTGCCACGCGGGGTGGTTGATCAGGCCGTTCGGCTGCTGAACGCACTGCTCCGGCGTCAGATCCTCGACGAAGTAGCGGAGGTGCTTGAGATTGAATTCATAGACGAAGAGCAGATGTTCGAGCATGTGGTTTTCTCCAGCCCGGATCGTACTCCCCTTCCGAATCGGCGTCATTCCACGCCCCGGTCGTCCCCGGGAACCTCGCGATCGTGTCCCGTCAGCCGCGCCGTGAGCTCGGCCTGGCTCGTGACGCCGAGCTTCTTGTACGCCCGACGGGCGAGCGTGGACACGGTGTGCACCGACACCTGGAGTCGATCCGCGACCTGGGCCCGCGACAGACCGTCCGCGAGCGCGAGCGACACCTCGCGTTCCCTGGCCGTGAGCGCGGGAAGCCCCGCCGAGTCCGCGGTGGAGCCATCCCAGAGCTTGAGCTTCGAACGTGGCGACGTGGTGATCGTCGGCGTCGGCAGCAGTCCCCCGACGAGCGGTTCGAGCGCGATTTGGATCGCCTGGTTGCAACCTGGATCGACCTCGTCCCGATCACCTCCCCCCTTGCCGAAATTCCGCGGCATGTTGAGGAAGGAGATCACCGCGAGCACCCGGCGCCGAAGTTCCGCGAGCTCCTCCTTCGAGAGACGATAGGTGCCGCACATCTGGAATCGGAACCCGGCCTTCGAATGGAACTCGGGATCGGCGTGCCGCTCGACGACGGCGTCGAAATCCCGATTCACCGCCTCACCCACGGCGAAGAGACGGGACACGATCTCCTCGTCATGCTCGTCGAAGGCGACGACGATCTGTTCGCAGGTCGCGCGGTATCCGGTTTCACGCCGCGGCTTCCGAGCGCGGATCACGCGGAGCAGGCCCATGGCGACGAGCGCATCCGCCTGGCGACGAAGTTCCTCCGATTCGAATCGCGTCACGACCTCGAGATCCGAGATCGTCGTGGTCACGTTCGCGTTCCGAATGAATTCCCAGGTCCGCATCGTCGAGGACTCGCTGAGAAGTTCGAGCACCCCCGGGTCCGCGGCATCCAACGTCATCGATACGCTCATGCATCGATCATCGCATGACCGTGGCGATCTCGCCGGGACTCGGGCCCGAAACCGGAGGGACGCGTCGACCCACGTACCCTTCGCGGGGTACGTTTTCGACCGAATCCGGGCTTCGACGCGATCGACCGAAGTCGATTCCGGAGATTTCACGCAGGGCCCGGACCGCCGTTTCGTGACGTATCGGCGAACGAGTCTTCCCCCGATGCCGGCAGCAGTCCGGCGAGCGTCTCGAGATCGTCCGCTTCGTCCGCGGGCTTGTCCTTCCGCCACCGCAGGATCCGCGGGAAGCGGACCGCGAGCCCTGAGCGATGTCGCGTCGAACGCTGGATGCCTTCGAACGCCAGCTCGAAGACCTGCTCCGGCCGAACTTCGCGGAACGGCCCTCGGCGGGCCACGGTGTTGGTTCGGATCCAGCGATCGAGGGACTCGATCTCCCGTTGATCGAGCCCCGAATACGCCTTCGCGAACGTGACGAGGCGAGCGGGTTCCTCGCGGCGATCCCAGACCGCGAAGGTGCAGTCGGTGTGGAGATTCGCCCGTCGTCCCGAGCCCGGTTGCGCTCCGATCAGGACCGCGTCGAGGGTGAACGGATCGACCTTCCATTTGACCCATCCGTCCCGGCCGCGGGTCCGCCCGAGGCCGTAGATCGAATCGCGTCGCTTGAGCATCAAGCCTTCGGTACCACGCTCGACGCAACCGTCCCGGATCGGCGCGAGTTCGGACCAGTCCTCGAATGGAATGATCGACGAGCCGCGGATCCGGTCGGACGGATGGGTCTCGAGCATCCGTTCGAGTCGGCCGCGTCTCGATTCGAAGGATTCGGAACGTCGGTCGACGCCATCCGACTCCAGAAGGTCGTAGGCGATGAAACGCGCGGACTCCTCGCCGAAGAGGGACAGCTGCGTGGTCGGGGCCACGCGACGATTCAATCGCCGCTGCAGTTCGAAGAAGGATCGCGGCCCGTCCTCGCCCCAGATCACGACCTCGCCGTCGAGCACGGTCCCGGGAGGGAGCTGCGCCGCGGCGACGAGTTCGGGGAACATCGGCCCGATCGACTCCTCGCCTCTCGACCACAGGCGGATCGAGTCCTCCCGGATGATCAGCTGGGCGCGGATGCCGTCCCATTTCTCCTCGGCGATCCAGTCGTCCGGTGGACCGAGGGACTCGACCGGGCCCTCGAGGCCGTAGGCGAGGAAGAAGGGATACGGGCGATCGAGGTGTTCATCGGGTGACGGTGGATCGAGCAGTCGACGAAAGTCCGCGGCGGTCGGTCGGAATCGCCCGACCAGTCGATGGACGACGAGGTCGAGCTCGAGCCCACCCGCCTCGGCGAGGGCCTTCGCGACCGTCTTCCGTTGCACCCCGATGCGGAATCCACCACGGATCAGCTTGTGATACACGAGTCGGGACTCGGCATCGAGGACGGACCAGGCGTCGAGAACGATGCGTTCCTTGACCGCCGCGCCCGCCCCGATCAGGGCGAGCACCCGGTCCCGCATCACCACGTGCAACGGCTCGTCGGTCGCCGACGCCGGCGGAGGCAGGAGCAACGCGACGGTCTCCGAGAGATCCCCGACCGCGGACCGGCATTCGTCGAAGAGCCAGGCGGGATGACCGGTGTGCCGCAGGCAGAGATCGCGAAGGAGTCCGGTGGCGCCGGTGCCCTTCGGACGATTCCCAGTGAGAAACGCGACCACCCAGGCCGCATCGGCATCCGGCGCGGAATCGAAGTAGTCGACGAGCATCGCCGTCTTCTCGGCGGTGGAGTTGGTGCCGTCGAGCGCGAGATAGAGGTCGGTGAAGCGCCTCATGCAGCACCCCCCTTATCCTCCCTCGAGTCCTCCCCCGGATCCTCCCTTGGGTCCTCGACGCCCTCGCCGGTCGACGCGTCGTTCGGCGAGGCGCTCGTCGGCGGCGACTCACCGACGTAGCGGGTCGGCACCACGAAGGTTTCGAGTTCGAGCTTCTCCCGCAGGTATCGGGCGAGCACTTCGCTCGAACCGTGGGTCACGCCCACCCGGCTCGCCCCGCTCGCCCGCACCGTCGAGATCAGGCCGTCCCAGTCCGCGTGGTCCGAAAGGATGAAGCCGCGATCGACCGCTCGCCAGCGCCGTCGGCCGCGAACCTGCATCCACCCCGAGACGAATCCCATCCGAGCACCTTCCGGACCGTTGAAGCGACGGATCCAGGGTGTGCCGGTCGCCGACGGAGGACAGACGATCGCCCCCCCACCGGCAAGCATCGCCGCCGAATCCGCATCGGCCCGCAGGACGTCGGGGAGTCGGATGCCCGCCCGGGTATAGACCGAGTTCGGACCCACCAGCGACCCGTGCACGCCGATCGGACCGATCGAGGCGTCGAGTCCGGCGAGGATCCGCTGCGCCTTGCCGAACGCATACGAAAGGAAGACCGTGGTCCGACCCGCGGCGGCGTTCTCCCGCCACCAGGCGTTCATCTTGTCGAACACGGTGCTCGGATCGGGCCAGCGATAGATCGGAAGTCCGAAGGTGCTCTCCGTGAGCAGGGTGTCGCACGGAACCACCTCGAACGGCTCCGCGGTCGGGTCGTCCTCACGCTTGTAATCGCCGGTCACGCAGAGGACGTCGTCGTCGCATTCGATGCGGATCTGGGCCGAGCCGAGCACGTGTCCGGCGGGATGGAGACTCACCCGGCATCGCCCGAGATCGGTCGGCGTCCCCCAGTCCATCGGACTTCCCTCGAGATCCTTCGAGAACCGGACCCGCATCACGTCCAGGGTGCGTTCGCTGGCGAGGTATCGCCCGCACCCGGGGGTCGCGTGATCGGCGTGGGCGTGGGTCACCACCGCGAGCGGGACCGGACGCCACGGGTCGACGTGAAAGCCCCCGGCTTCGCACCAGAGTCCGTCGGCGGTCGGTTCGAGGAGCATGTCCGAAGCCACGATCCGATGCTAGGCGATTCCCTCGCGGCCGCTCGGATCCTCTGGTGGCCGTCGACCTCGACCACACCGATTTTTCCGAAAGATCCGACTCCGGGATTCGAACCGTCCGCCCGATGTCCGCGTATCTCGCGGCGGGGCATCAGCGACGACCGATCCGGGCTCGGCCCGTGCGAGCGATGGACGGCGTCGAAGGAGTTACGACATGCAGCGAAGAATGGAGACGACGACGACCTTCCACCGGGCGAGGGCGGTTCTTCTGGCCACCATCGCGACGACGGTCGGTGGGGCCGGNGCCGCGGANAACCTGCTCGAGAACGGTTCNTTCGAATCGGGATTCGAGGGCTGGACGANCACNGGNCCGGTCNCGATCGGAAACGACGCCCATCAGGGCNCNCAGGCGGCGCGGCTCGAACCCGGATCCGGTCAGACCGCNGANNTCTCCCAGTGGATCGAGGATCTCACCCCNCGCGGTCGCTACACGATCGCCGCCCGCATCCGGACCACGGATCGACTGGTACCTCCGATCCTCGGCGTCCGAAACGGCGCCCAGATCGGCAAGGCGCACGGCTGGGTCGCGATCGACGACGAGAACCGATGGCTCGAACGTCGNTTCGAAGTCCACGTCGACGACGACGCCACGGCGTTCGAGGTGTACCTTCAGGGTTGGCAGACCGACCGGGACGCCGTCGTCGAATTCGATTCGGTGCGGGCCTGGGAAGGCCGNCAGCCACCACCGGAAGCGGACCCCGGCGAGCCNCCCTGGGCGGAGGCNCCCNTGATCACNATCGTNCCCGACGCGGGCGACTCGCTGTTGCGCAATCCGGANTTCGACGATCCCGACGGCGGGGCGTGGGCGNTGGGACTCAACGCGACGATCGAGNNNATCGANNCNGTNCCGACCCTCCGGCTCCTNTCGACNGCCGANACGTCGAGGACGTCGCAGCCGCTGGACNTGCTGTTCCCGCCNGANGGNGANTGGACNATCTCCGTGGACGTNCGNACCGATCCNGACGTNGTNGGCACGGTCTACTTCACGGGCGCNGACGAATTCNTGGTCACCCGGTCGTTCACGAACACCGACTGGGAGACGATCGAGCTCGACNTCCAGACCGGCGACCGATGGCTCCGGCAAGGGAAGCTGACCCTCGAGAACTGGAAGAACCANCCNGGNTCCGCCTGGTTCCGAAANGTCCGGTTCACCGCCCGGGGCGANGAATGGTCGCCGACCGTCGAGTCNCCGCCCGCACGGACTTCCGAGGTCTTCTTCGACGACTTCTCCGANGGNACNCTCGATCCCGANCGNTGGNTGATCTCCGGNAAGGCCTGGGGCGGCGACAACGGCGGNGTCGCACCNGACAACGTCATCCTGGTCGAGGACNTCGACGACGGNGAACCGATCNTNGCGCTCCGCCTCGANGCCCATGGCGACCTCTATTCCGGCGACCTCGANCACAACGGCCGTCGCACCCGGGTCGGTGCCGCGATCGCGACCCGGGACTACTACGCCTCCGGTCGGTACGAGGTCCGGGCCCGNGTCGCCCCGGAATACGGAACCTGCACCGCCTTCTGGCCCTTCCACTACATCGATCACCGCATGGGNGAGGCGGAATACTGGCACGAGCCCAATCCGCGNCGGAACACCGAGATCGACTGGGAGTTCCCGACCGACCTCGCGGGNTCCGACACCGGNAACTTCNNCTTCACCAAGGCCCGGACCAATTCNTGGGGCGGGCAGTTCGGCGGCGAGGGNGGCGAGCACAAGGGACGNAAGNTNCTNACNGANGANTTCGGCAAGCCGCTCGATCTCGCGNNCGAAGCCCNCGACGGNCGGTANCACACCTTCACGATCGAATGGCGATCGGGNAGCGACCTCGGCGACGAGGCGATCAACCGGGACGANGTCGGCTCGGTGCGGTGGCTGCTCGATGGACGNCTGGTCGACGANCTCCACGANGTGGAGTTCGGACAGGGCAACGTCCCCTTCCGCGCNGCNCGGTTCTGGCTCGGNACNTGGTTCCCGGCCGCCGGCTACGCGGGCGACGTGGGCTGGACCGGCAATCCCGACTTCGACACCACCGCGGCGCACATCGCNTGGGTCCGGATCACCCCGTTCGACGANNCGCGTGATCAGTGGGTCGACGAGACCGTTCCGAATCTCGCNTGGGCGGGNCCCGACGAGTATCCGNCNNCNATCGATCCGATCGANTCGATCACCGCGGACATCAACCTCGACGGANGGGTCGACGGNGGNGACCTCGCGATCCTGCTCGCCGCNTGGAACACCGCACTGGNCGANGCCGACCTCGANGNNTCGGGNCNCGTNGACGGTGGCGATCTCGCCCGNCTNCTCGCCGACTGGACGATGNNATGACGGCGNCGATCANTCGANGAGGCGTCGATNCANCTCGGGATCGGTCGCGAAATCCGTGTCGAACCGGGGACCTGTGGGGAAAACGTGATTCGGGGGGGTGGCCGATCGCCCCTCCGAATCACGCCCGACCCCGGAGCCGATCGGCCCTGAACACCCCGTCCGGGCACCCCCCGGGCATCCCCCGGGCACCACCGTGATGAGAGTCGATACCCTCGATGTCATGCACATTCTCATCATCAACTTCAATCTCAACGACATCACCCACGCGGAGTACGAGACGGTGTGCGCCGAGGTCGCCCCCGAATTCGCCGCGATTCCCGGGTTGGTCTCGAAGATGTGGCTCGCCAACGAGGCGACGAACACCTACGGGGGCGTCTATCTGTTCGAGAACGAACAGGCGATGCACGACTACCAGGCATCCGAGCTCTTCAAGTCGATCGCCGGAAACCCCGCCTTCGTGAACGCATCCGCCACGCCGTTTGAAATGATGGCAGGCCCGTCGAAGGTCACCGGCGTCGAGTAGCGCGGGGATCGTTCCAAGAGGACCCGCCCACATGCTCGTCGCCTCCTTCTATCGCTTCACGGCGCTCGAGGATCCCGCCTCCCTGGTGGAACCGCTCGAACGGTGCTGCGCGATGCACGACGTCCGGGGGATCGTGCTGCTCGCACCGGAAGGGATCAACGCGACCATCGCGGGGACTCGTGAAGACGTGATGACCGTGGTCGATCATCTCCGGGCGGACCCGCGTCTCGCGGAGCTGACCCTCAAGGAAGCCGAAGCGGATCGTCCGCCGTTCCGAAAGATGCGGGTCCGGCTCAAGCGGGAGATCGTGACGATGGGCGTGGAGGGAATCGACCCGGCGCACCTGACCGGGACGTACGTCGATCCCGGGGACTGGAACGCATTGATCAGCGATCCGGACGTGATCGTGATCGACACTCGAAACGACTACGAAGTCGCGATCGGGTCGTTCCAGAACGCCGTCGATCCGGGAATCGAGTCGTTCGGCGAACTCCCGGACTGGCTCGATGCACGGATCGACATGGCACGCCAGCCGCGGGTCGCGATGTTCTGCACGGGGGGCATCCGTTGCGAGAAGTCCACCGCCCTCCTCAAGCAGCGCGGCGTCCGTGAGGTCTATCACCTCGAAGGCGGCATCCTGAAGTACCTCGAGCAGGTGCCCGAGGAGGAGAGCCTGTGGACCGGTGAGTGCTTCGTCTTCGACGAGCGGGTGGCCGTCGGCCACGGACTCGAGCTCGGCGACGCCACGCTCTGTCGAGCCTGCCGCGATCCCCTCCGGGCCTCCGATCGACGATCCCCACGCTACGTGGAGGGCGTGAGCTGCCATCGATGTCACGATCGCACCACCGACGCCCAGAAGGCCCGGTTCGCGGAACGGAAACGACAGGTCGATCTCGCCCACGCGCGAGGGCGATCGCATCTCGCCGAAACGCCCGCCCCCGCCGACCTCGGCGAAGCCGGGCCGGAGGCCGTCACGCCTCCGACGCGGTCGTCTCCATGCGGCGGAACCACGACATCCCGATGAGCCCGATTCCGGCGACGAGCGTGACCTCCGCGACCACGAACAGGTCGATGTATCGGAAGCCGAGTTCGAGCATCCCCGACATCCCGTAGGCCGCGACCACGAGTCCGCCGCCGAAGGAGATCGCCATCAAGCCCCAGAACGAGGCGTGACGGTCGAGTCCGACGACCTCAAGGGTCCGGACCGACGTCAGCGGAACGCACTGCAGCACGAAGACACCAATCAGGAACGCCGAAGCGGTCACCATGGCGACCGATTCGAACACGAGGACCATGAGCACGGCGATCACCCCGAACAGATAGGCCACGATCAGCTTCGATCGCGTCCCGATCCATGCCGAAGCAAGCCCGGACGTGAGCGAACCGACGGCGCAGCCGGCGCCGAGCACCGCGAACAGGGAGCTGCTGCCTGCGATGCCGACACCGAGGTCGCGGTGGAGATAGTCGGCGAGGAAGAGCGTGTGGGGCGTCACCCCGATCGCGGCGAGGACGTAGGCGATCGATAGCAGCCGGAGCACGCCCCGCCGCTCGGCGTCGAGCGGCTCGGGGCGGTCGTCCTTCGCCGGCCCGACCGTTTCCGGCGACGCGGTCGAAACCAGCGGCCACGCGAGCCAGGCCATCAGGAGCGTCAACCCGGTCTCGAGCATCCACCCGGCGCTCGCGCCGTGATCAAGCACCAATGGAAGCAGAAGACTCGTGAGCACGATCATCACGCCGGCACCGGCGAACGCGATCCCCGAACAGAACCCTCGACGTTCGGAATCGACATGACGCAACATCGTCGCCGGGGCGTGGATGATGCAGACCGCCCCCGCGATGCCCGAAGCGAGGCGGGCGACCGCCAACCAGGTGAAGCCGAGGTCGCGAATCCCCATCGCCACGCTCAGCACCGCGACGAGGATCGAAATCCGCATCAGGCCGCGTGGACTGCACCAGCGGGTTCCCCGGATCGCGATGACGCATCCGATCATGTACCCGAAGCTGTTGAATCCCCCGAGATATCCCGCCTCGGACTTGTCGACCCAGCCACCGTCGATCATCGGCGGCACCAGCGGGGTGTACGCCCATCTCGTGAAGCACAGCCCGATGGCGATGAGGCAGAAGCCGGAGATCGTCGCGCGAAAGGTCCCCAGCTTCGAAGTCGGCATCCCGAGGAGTCTAGTGAGGTCGGGGGCGTATCATTCCGACATGCCGACCACGCGACAGAATCTGGCCCTTCTGTCCAGGATCACCACCCGGGCCTTCGTCTGCATCGCGTTGCTGTTTGCGGTGCTGGGCCTGCTCGCGCTGCTCGGCTTCTTCGGCCTTGCGGACGCGGGCTTCGAAGAGAAGCTCTTCATCGGGGGACCGTTCCTCCTCGGATCCTTCTGCTGCGGCTTGGGGGCGGTCATCAACTTCGCCCTCGGAACCGAGCTCGAACGTCGGGAGCCCGACCGATGCATTCGCTGCGAATACGACCTCCGAGGCATCGAGGAGACTTGTCCGGAATGCGGATACGACCAGCGCGAGTCGACGCCCGACGTCCAAGCCGAAAACTGATCCACCACCCGATCGCCTGCCGAAGACGTAAACAGACGCAGAGGGCGACGCATGCAGGAGCAGATCACGACATGGACGTTGGCCGCCGGGAGCCTGGTGGCCGTGGCCGTGCTGTTGCTCGCGATCTACACCTGGCCGCGAGGCGAACGCCGCCGATGTCCTGGCAGCCGTGGCTGGAAAGGTCTCTGGAACCCCGGTCGCTGGATCTTCCGGAGCGACTGCTGGCACGATCTCCACGGCCTCCGATCGGCGTCCGAAGACGTCGTGCAATGCCCGGAATGCGGCCGATGCACCCCGATCGGCCGGGTCCTTCGCCATGGTCGAAGAGTCCGCCTCGGGCTCATCGGCACCGCCGTCGGCGTTCTCGTGATCGGTTCGCAGATCGGGGTCGCGGCCCACTCCGATCGCCCCTTGAAGTCCATTCCGACCACCGCCCTCGTGCTGCTTTCGAACACCTCGATCGGAGCACATCGAACGGTGATTCGAAATGAGATCGAACAGCGAGTCGATGAGGGGACGGTCGCCGGATTCGACGCGCGTCGCCTCGCTGACGCGCTGGTCCGTGATCTTCGCTCCGACGAACGGAGGTCGAACGCAAGTACCGCCCAGGACAAATTGAGGACGATGTGGCCCGAGTCGCAGGCGGCGCTGGAACACGAACTCGTCGCGGGCGATCGCCAGTCCAGAAAGATCGCCGCGCAGATCCTTCGTGACAACAACGCCGCCCCCTCACGGTCCCTTCTGATGACCTGCGTCGACGATCTGGCCGAAGACTGGGACGTCGGGGCGCGTTTCCTCCTCTCATGTAACAATCGAAGAGCGGCCCGCTATCTCATCGACCACTATCGATTAGCTTCCGACCTGGTCCGGGCCGCCCTCGACTCCGAGGATCGCCAGCAACGCTGGCTGGCGATGATCGTCTGCGGGTTCGCACGCGACTCGACGGTCATCGATCGGGTCGTTCCGTTTCTCGCCGCGGAACTNCGCGACGGCCCGGGCAACGCNCGGGCCGCNGCGGTGACCCTNTTCAGGTTCGGACCCCCGGTCATCGAGNCGCTTCGTGCGCATGCCGACGACGATGATCGACAGTGCNGGGAAACGGTTCAAGCGATCATCGAACGCCTCGAACATCCCGGTCGCGCCGCGGGCCAGTGCGAGAATCGGATGCCGCGGATCTCCTGGACGACGCACGATCCACTTTCACTCGACTTCTGGGAGGCGACCAGGTGACGCTTCCGACGCACCGAGCCGAACGATGGGCCGGTTCGATTCCATGATCGACTTCCTGATGGGACTCGATCGGACGGAGGTCGTCTTCTGGGCCTGCATCGTGGTCGCGCCGATCGGCGGCTTCTGGTACCAGTACGAGGAGACCGACGATTCGTGGCCGGTGCTGCTNGGATGGACCGCCCTGTGGACGATCCTGTTTCCCGTCGGCGTCTGCCTGCTCTTCTGGCAACTCCATCGCTACGCCTCGATCGGCTCGCGGCGCGACTGATCGAAGACGCGCCGGGGTGGGGATCCGGCTAGGCTCCCGACACCGGCGTGACGGATCAGCCGGACACGACGATGCCGTTCCCCGAGGAGCCCACGATGAACCGCACCGCCATCCGAACCGAACCACGGTCATCCGGTCAACACGAATCGAATCAACGTCGACGGCGCTGCGGACGCCTGATCGCGATCTTCACGCTTGCGTGTTCCAGCACGGCGGCGGGTGCGTCCGGGCAGGATGGCGACGCGCATCACGATTCATCGTCACCGCCCATCCGGGTCTACATCCTGATGGGTCAGTCGAACATGATCGGGTTCGGTCGCATCGGCCCGGCGGAAGCAGAAGGCACCCTCGAACATCTCGTCAAGACGAAGGGCGAGCGGGAGGACCTGCTCGACGACGCCGGCGACTGGCGGGTGCGTGACGATGTCTGGTGCGTCCAGGTCACCGCCGGAAATCGTCGCGGTTGGCTGGAGCCCGGATTCGGCGCCCGGCCGAATCTCATCGGTCCCGAACTCGGATTCGGGATCGCGGTCGGTGATCGACAC
>NYVS01000038.1 GCA_002684755.1 Phycisphaerae bacterium | reverse complement strand
CGTTGATTTCGCATCGACGTCTGCACCCACATTCGAATTCGCGTCCTCGCGTCCGCCCACTTACACAGCTTCGTGCGATGCCGTTCAAGGCGACGCCTCGAGGCCGCACGACTGTCCGGCGACGTCGAAGGACCTCGGCGATCGATGTTTCGGAATGGGCACGGAAACCTGGTCGTTGCACTTGATGCCGGATGTCGTCGACGGCGATTCTGTCGACACCGACGCGGCGGGAGATGCCCTCGTCGGCACTGAAGTGCGTGAATCGTTGGTCGGCTTGTGGGATCGAGTCCGATCGAGGATCATCTGAAAATGGACCACGTCGCCTTCCTCAAAGCGTTTCTCGGCCTCTTCGCCATGATGAATCCCATCGGCAACACCGGGATCTTCATTTCGATGACGGGCGACCTGCCGGCTCGCTTCAAGGCCAAGGCGGCCCTGAAGGTGACGATCGTCGTGTTGATCATCCTCATCGGGGCGGTCTTCGGTGGCACCGCCATCCTCAACGCGTTCGGGATCTCCCTGCCGGCCTTCCAGCTGGCGGGCGGGCTCATCGTGCTCGGCATCGGTTTCAACATGCTCAAGGGTGGTGAGAACAAATCGCACGCCACGCCCGAAGGAAAGAAGAAGCTCGAGGACCTGCAGGCGAACGAGGCGAAGGTCAGCAACGCCCTGATCGTGCCGCTTTCGATGCCGATCCTCGGTGGGCCCGGCTCGATCACCACCGTCGTGACCGTGGCGGCGGCCTATCCGACGCTCTCCGGTCAGATCGGAGCCGCCGCGGGTACCGCGGCGTTGACCTTGATCATGGGGGTGTGCTTCGCACTCAGTGGTCTCCTCCAGCGATTCATCACACCGCACGCTCAGCAGATCATCCTTCGATTCATGGGCATGATTCTGGTCGCGATCGCGGCGGACATGATGCTCACCGGCTTCCAGCAGTCGGTGGGTGGCAGTGTGAAGCGGATCATCCCGGACATCGTGGACGAGGTGGACGCCGCCCAGACCGCGCGAGTCGCCGAACCGGACGCCACTGCGAAGTGAGGATCCTGATGCTGATCCGTTCGGATCGGTAACATGGCGAGTGCGGGATGGGCCCCGGATCGACATCACGGTGTCTGCTTGCAAACCTCAATCGCCCGGCGGATGAGGTTCCTCCATGGTCGTGCGTTCGAAAGGAGTGTCTCGATGATTCGATCCGCCGATTCGGCGCGTGCCGACGCCGTCGACCGCAACGTGCTTGGTGGCGAGTTGAAGCCCTGCAGCATCGAGCCGCTGACCGGTTACTACCGCGACGGCTGCTGTCGCTCCGGGCCGGATGATCAGGGCATCCACTCGGTCTGCAGCCTGATGACCGCGGAGTTCCTCGAATTCAGCAAGGCGGCCGGCAACGATCTTTCGACGCCGCGGCCGGAGTGGGGATTCGACGGACTCAACCCGGGTGATCGCTGGTGTCTCTGTGCCGCTCGGTGGCTCGAGGCGGACGACGCCGGCGTGTCGCCGCAGGTCTTCCTCGCGGCGACCCACGCACGAACTCTCGACGTGGTTCCGATCGAGCGACTGCGGGCGCGGGCGCTCGACGGCTGATCGACGCGAACGTCGTCGGTCCGGCGGGGTCAGGGGAGAAATCGATCCTCGGCACCGTCCCCCGGCAGTCGGCAGGCATCGGCGGGGCCGAACCATCCGATTCGATGTCGTGCGACGTATCGGTAGACCGCGTTCCGCAGGGACCGCGGGATCACTCGTCCGAGCCGGGCGATGAGCCCCCAACCGCCGCCGAGCGCCCCAAGCGCTGCAAGCACCGCGTCGCTCTCGGTCCAGAGGCCACGGTCGTCCAGAAGCACCATCGTGGAGACGTCGGTCGGTCGGGGGCGGTCGAGTCCGGCGTAGGTATCGCCTTGAAGCGGGGCGAATCGCAGCGTCTCCCTCCGATCGTGGCGAAGGAACCACGCCACGGCGCGATGACAGAGGCCGCATTCCCCATCGAAGAAGAGCGTCGTCTGCAGGGGGGTGTCCGGTCGGTTCGTGTGGTGTGTGGGTCGTGACATGTGCAACGCCTCATTGTCGGCGAGGGGGTGGCGACATTCAATCCGTCGAGCGGCTCGCGGGTACCGGCGCGAACCCCCGGACGCGAACACCGTCCGAGCAGTGCATGACCGGCTCGCCTTCGACATCGATGCCCGCCGCGCGGACCAGGCCGGGGTCGACTCGATGCGCGGTCGCCGATCGCAGGTCCCAGGGGGGATGATCCACCCGACCGCGAATCAGTCGGCCGCGGCGCATCGAGTAGAGGTGGTACCGCTCCACCAGGAAGTGTTCGAGGGAACCGGGCTCGGGCCGGGGAATCGCCGGGCCGGGAGTCCAGTCGAGCCGGCCCTCGCCATCGCCGCGATGTCGGCTGAGTTCGTATTGGAAGGCCTCGCCGGCTCGTGCTCGGTGGAAGCGGGCGAGTCGATAGTTCAGTCCCCAGACCACGCGGCCTCCGATCACCGCGAGCCTTGATTCGGCATCGAGGGAGAAGAACCACACCCCGGGGACGCCGCGATGCCGCACGTAGGTGCGGACGTTGCATTCGAGGAACGTGCCGAGTCCGGGCAGGGGCGGGACCCCTCGGAAGTCGCAGTCCCGCATCTCGAACGGGATCAACCCGATCCACGCCGAGCCGTCGTGGAGATCGAGCTCCAGTTCGGCGGGGATCAGGGGGCGGAGGACCCCGGGTGGGATCCGCCAGTGGGCGAACGCGATGTCCGCCCAGGTCATGACCACCGCGGGGGTTCGCGTCGGAAGTTCGGGAAGGTCGGTCATCGAAAGGCTCGCAGTCGGCTCCTTGGACGGTAGCATCTCGGACTCCGTCGAGCCGGTTCGGCGGAGGGTTCTGTGATCGAGGAGCGGTGTCATGGCGGCAGACAAGTCGGAAGTCCCCATCTATTCGATGATCGGGGTCACCAAGCGGGTGGGCAAGAAGGACATCCTCAAGGACATCAATCTCAGTTACTTCCACGGGGCGAAGATCGGCGTGCTCGGCCTCAACGGCTCGGGCAAGTCGACCCTGCTGAAGATCCTCGCGGGGATCGACACCGAATTCGACGGCAAGACCGAGATCAAGCGCGGATTCACGATCGGCTACCTGGAGCAGGAGCCGCTGGTGGACGAGTCTCGAACCGTCCGGGAGATCGTCGAGGANGGCGCGGGNGNGACCGTGGCCCTGCTGNNGGAGTTCGAGGAGATCAATGCGCGATTCGCGGAAGAGATGTCCGCGGACGACATGGAGAAGCTCCTCGAGAAGCAGGGTGAGGTCCAGGAGCGGCTCGACACGCTCGACGCCTGGAATCTCGAGAGCCGGCTGAAGCAGGCGATGGACGCCCTCCGGTGTCCGCCCGAGGACCAGTCCTGCGAGACCCTGTCGGGTGGCGAGAAGCGGCGGGTGGCCCTCTGCCGGCTCCTGCTCACCCAGCCCGACATCCTCCTGCTCGACGAGCCGACGAATCACCTCGATGCNGAGAGCATCGCGTGGCTCGAGCAGCATCTGCAGCGATATGCGGGCACGGTCATCGCNGTCACGCATGATCGGTACTTCCTCGACAACGTCGCAGGGTGGATCCTCGAACTCGATCGAGGCGAAGGAATCCCCTGGCGCGGCAACTACTCCTCGTGGCTCGATCAGAAGGACAAGCGGCTCGCGGTGGAGGCCCGTGGCGAGGACAAGCGTCGCAAGGCCCTGCAGCGGGAGCTCAAGTGGATCCAGCAGAATCCGAAGGGGCGTCAGTCGAAGAACAAGGCTCGAATCTCCTCGTACGAGAAGATGCTCGGCGAGCAGGGACGCGAGAAGCTGGCGGAGATCGAGATCTGGATCCCGCCCGGCCCGCGGCTCGGCGATCGGGTCATCACCGCGAAATCCGTCTCCAAGGCGTTCGGCGAGAAACTGCTCTTCGACGACCTGACGTTCGCACTTCCCCCGGGCGGGGTGGTCGGCGTGGTCGGGCCGAACGGCGCCGGCAAGACGACGATGTTCAAGATGATCACCGGCGACGACGAGGCCGATGCGGGCGCGTTCGAGGTGGGCGAGACCGTCAAGCTCGGGTACGTCGAACAGGGGCGCGATTCACTGCCGGCGGGCAAGTCGATCTGGGAGGCGATCACCGACGGCGACGAGGAGCTCAAGCTCGGAAACGCCACGGTCAACAGTCGAGCCTACGTCAGCCGCTTCGGCTTCACGGGCACCTCCCAGCAGAAATGCGTCGACGATCTCTCGGGCGGCGAGCGGAATCGGGTGCATCTCGCCCGGATGCTGCGGAGCGAGTGCAACGTGCTCCTGCTCGACGAACCGACCAACGACCTCGACGTGCACACGCTGCGAGCGCTCGAGGACGCGATCGAGTCGTTCGCGGGTTGCGCGGTCGTGATCAGCCATGATCGCTGGTTCCTCGACCGGATCACCACCCACATCCTCGCCTTCGAGGGCGACAGCGTGGTGAAGTGGTGGGAGGGCGACTGGTCCAGCTACGAGGCGGATCGACGGAAGCGGCTCGGCGAGGATGCGACGAATCCGAGCCGGATCAAGTACCGGCGTCTCGTCCGGGACTGATCAGGCCGACCACCCCGGCCATCGGAACACGAACGCCGGTCCTCCCATCGGGGAGGACCGGCGTCTTTCGTTCTTCGTCCGCTCGTCGGCGGATGCCGCTCGTCCGATCACTTGAACCGATCGAGGGTCATCGACTTTCCGGTCGTCTGATCGGTGAAGACGGCGGTGTCGTCGCCGGTCGAGACCTCGTAGACCCGCGGCGGGATGCCCTGGCCGGCGAGGGTGATCCGTTCGCCCTCGGTGGTGTAGCGGCCGCTCACGGCCCGGGTGGTGGCACCGTACTTCGCCTCCGCGGTGAAGGTCCCGTCCGGTGCGAAGGTCACGGCCCCGAACGAGAAGGGGGCCTCCTCGGCCGTGGCTCGGCCTTCCCAGGTTCCCACGACCGAGTTGGAGGTGGCGTTGCACCCGGCCAGTGCCAGGGTTCCGAGAAGGACGGTGGTGAAGAAGGTGTTTCGCATCTTGAGGTCCAAACGGTTGTTGGGGTGTCGGGGGGGAAGGCGTCCGTCGAAGCGCTTTCCGGGAATGATGGCCTCTTCGCCGCCGATTCACAAGTCGTCGTCGACGGCGATCCGGAAATCCGCCCGGCGATCGAATGAAAGAGGTCGATTCCTCTTCTCGGAATCCTAGGTATCGGTATCATCGAACGGGGCTGGAACTCGATCTCGCATCGGCCATCGGAGCGCGCCCCAATTGCAGACCAGAGACACCACTGCCCTCGTGATCGCGGGCATCCCCGTCATCGACATGAGCCTCTACCACCGGATTCGTTTCCTGGTCGGTGATCCTGCCGCGTGGATCGAAGTGGAGGAGAACGGCAAGCGACGATCCACCCTGATGTTGAGAGACATCGAGATGGATCGGGCGCGGGCCACCGCTCGGGCCGATGAGATCACCTGCCCCGGGGAGTACGAACCGGCGGGCGGGCTCTCCGGAGACCGAGGCATCGCGACGGCGCAGGCGACCGCGGAGTTCCTGAGCCGGCACGGCATCGAACGGGCGATCGTCCATCGGGATCTTCCGATGCTCTTCGCGGACTGCATGCGCGAGCGAGGCATCGAGGTCGTCTGCGATCGTGACCTTGGAATCATCGATCGCCGCGCGAAGGACGCGGAGGAGATCGGGCATCTTCGCGCCGCTCAGGCGGTGACCGAGTCGGCGATCCGACTCGCGTGCGAGACCATCGCCCGTGCGAGCGTGGATTCGAATGGAACGTTGATGCACGACGGAAGCATCCTCACGAGCGAGATCGTTCGTTCGATGATCGATCTCCACGTCATCAAGCGGGGCTTCTCGACCCGCCCCTCGATCGTCGCCGGTGGCCCGAAGGGCGTCGACTGCCACGAGCTGGGTTTCGGACCACTGCGAACCGGCGAGCCGGTGATCGTGGACATCTTTCCTCAGGACAAGAAGACCCGCTACAACGGTGACTGCACCCGGACGGTGGTCCACGGGGAGATCTCGCCTCGACTGGAGGCGATGCACGCCGCCGTCAAGGCCGCGAAAGCGGCTTCGGAAGCCGCCACTCGCGCGGGAACGATCGGCGAGACCGTGCATGAAGCCGGGATCGCGGAGATCAAGGCCCACGGCTTCGGGGTCGGACTGCCCCCGGAGGGCGGTGGGGACTACTGCGGCATGGTGCATGGGACCGGCCACGGCCTCGGGCTCGAAGTCCACGAGTCGCCGTTGCTGGATTTCAAGGGACCCGAACTCGTCGCCGGCGACGCGCTCACCATCGAGCCCGGTCTCTACGACGCCCGCGTGGGCGGCATCCGGATCGAGGATCTGGTGATCGTCACGGCCGAGGGATGCGACAACCTGAACACCCTCCCGGAAGGACTGGACTGGCGCTGAGTCGCAGCGGGTCAGCCCGCGGCGTCGCGGAGCGCCTCCGCCAGCGCCTGGTGCAGTCGCTCATGGTCCGTCACGGAATCGAGGACGGCTCGGAGCGCGTCGATGCGCTGGGGGCCGGAGAGCCCGGGATCGAGTCCGTCGATGGCCGAATCACCGAGCTGTTCGAGCGCGGCGAGCGTCCATTCGAGGTCGGGCTGTTCCGGGTCCGCCGGCGGATCGACGCGGGTTCGCACCGTGCTGCCACCGATCGCGACGATGGTCACCAGTCCCATTCGATTGACCGGCTCGCGGCACACCACGAGGACCGGTACTTCGAGTTGAAGCGCGGCGATTCGAAGTCGCCGGGCATCGGCGCCGACGCCGTTGGGTTCGATCAGGTACACACCCGCCTCGACGGATTCGATCTCGCCGGGGACCGAGTCGAGCACGTCGACCTGACCGTTGGCGGCGTCGATCGCCTGGAGGGCCCGCTGACGGCGTGCTTCCTGGAGCGGAAGGCAGGCCCGCGCGGCGGACTCGTGGTCCCCCGACTCGATGGCGAGATCGAGGGCCGCGACCGCGTGGCGTTCGGCCTCGAACCAGGCCGTCTGCTTCATCGCGGTCTCGGTCTTCTCGAGGAGGGTCTCGATACGTCTGAGCGTCGTCTTGGTCGCCATGGTGTTCGCCGGATCTTCCTGATCAGGAGTTGGAATCGCCCGCATCTTCGCTGGCTGCTTCGAAGCGGTGGTGAAGTCCGTCGAGCAGGGTCCGCCATGCGGTGGTGGACTCCGGGAGTTCGTAGAGAAGACAGTCGCAGGTCGCCGAGACGTCCTCCGCGACCATCGCGTCCTTCAGTCGGCCGAGTCGCTTCTGGAGATCGACGATCGCGTCGGCGAGCCTGACGCCGTCGAATTCAACGTCCTCGGTGGGGATCTCGGCGAGCGAGAGGCCCTGGACGACGGCATCGCGAATGCCCGACCAGCCCTCGAGGGACTGCATGAGTGACGCCATGCCTTCGGCGGCGCGTCCGCCCTGCATGGCCTCCGCGGCGAGGCGTTGCTCGCGTTCGGCGGCGGTGAGCGTCTCCGCGGCCTGCAGGAAGGTGTCCCGCAGCAGCGCCTCCATCGTCGTGGTGAGCATCTGGACCTCTTCCGCGGCGTCCTGGAGGCGGGTCGTGGTCTGCAGTTCCTCGTCGGTGAGCATCGCACCGTCGACGCGGACTTCGACCACCAGCCGACCGGCCTTCTCGGCGGCTTCGGCGGCGATGGCGATGGCTTCGCCCACCGTGCCCGCGGGGATCTCGCAGGGATTCTCGTCGAGGAGGATGCGCATGGATCGGCTCCGGATGGAGGGTGTTGGAGGGCGACGTCCCGGTGACATCGGCATTCCCGGGCCGGTGGATCAGCGGAAACCGTCCCGAGTGGGTTGAATCAGGCATTCGAGAGACGCGGAACGTCGTCGGAGGGCGGTGCGGAGGGGTGACGGGGCCGCGGCCCGGGTCATTCCTGTTCGGCGTCGACGAGCATGAACTTGATGTCCGCCTCGGCCGCGATCCGATCGTCGACCATCGCCTTGCAGCGAACATGGCCCAGTCTCGCGCTCGCTCGGAGGCGTTCCGCCTCGAGGACCAGTTGATCGCCGGGGCCGACGGGCTTGCGAAGCTTGACCTTGTCGAGGCTCAGCAGCACCGCGATCTTGCCGGTGTGCTCCAGACGCTGGCTCAACAGCAGTCCGCCCAGCTGGGCCATCGCCTCGATGATCAGGACGCCCGGCATGATCGGGGTTCCGGGGTAGTGGCCCTGGAAGAACGGCTCGTTCATCGTCACGTTCTTGACGCCGACGGCGCGATGTTCGCCGTCCATCTCGATCACGCGATCCACGAGCAGCATCGGGTACCGATGCGGAAGCGTCCGCTGAATGGTGCGGATGTCCATCACCCGGCCGTGCTGGATGCTGAAGCGTCGATCCGCCGCCGCCATCTGCTCGCGGATGGCGAGACCGAGCCGGCGATTGAGACCGTGTCCGGATCGGTAGGCGACCACCCGGCAGCGCACCGGGCACCCGACGAGGTAGAGGTCCCCGAGCATGTCGAGGATCTTGTGCCGGACCGGCTCGTCCTCGAAGCGGTAGGTGTTCTCGATGGGGCCGTCGTCGCCGATGACCAGCACGTCCTTCGGCGTCAGATGCCGGCCGATGCCGCGTTCCCACATCGCCTTCGCCTCTTCCTCGAGACTGAAGGTCCGTGCCGAGGAGAGGTTGCCGACGTAGTCCTCGACCGCGGTGTCCCAGTTGAGGACCTGTCGCTTGATGCGGCCGCCGAAGGCGTTGTAGTCGAGGTCGAACACCACCCGCATGCCGGGCGTCTTGTGCGGGATCGCGGCGATCATCGCGTCGCCCTCGTCGATCACGATCGCCTCCTGGAGATCGAAGAACCGACGTTCGGCGTCCTGTTCCACCAGCCCGACTTCGAGCAGCGGATCGACGAACGGTCGGGCGGAGCCGTCCCCACCGGGGAGTTCGGGACCGTGGATCCTGATCAGGGCGTTGTCGATGCCGAGTCCCGCGAGCGCCGACATGCAGTGTTCGACGGTCTCGATGGTGGCTTCGCCCGATTTGAGCGTGGTCCGTCGGCCGCGGGGCACGACGTTCTCGACCAGCGCGGGGATCCGGACCGGCGGGTCGAGATCGTTCCGCTCGAACACGATTCCGTGATCGGGATCCGCAGGCTCGATCGTCACTTCCACCGGCGCGCCGAGCAGCAGGCCGAGCCCCTTGACGGTGATCGGCGCCGCGAGGGTGTGCTGCCGCGACGAGACGGCCGGGGGCGTCGACGGATCGTCGTCGTCCTCGGTCCTGGGTTCGGTTTCGGTCTCTGGTCTCAGCATGACGGTGGGGGAAGGGCGTTCGGCGGTCAGCGGTCGTCGAGAAGTTCCTTGAGTCGTTTCGACCAGTCGGGCAGTCTACGGATCACGGCCTGTTCCTTCATCGCGATCCGGGCTTCCTTGGCGGGCATGCCCGCCCAGGTCTCGCCATCGGGAATGTCGTTCATCACCGCCGACCGGCCTGCGATCTGGCAGCCCGCACCGATCCGGATGTGGTCGCTCAGTCCGGTGCCGCCGCCGATGAGGGTACCGTCCCCGATCGTCGTGCTCCCGGCAATTCCCGTCAATCCACTGATCACGACGCACCGACCGATCCTGACGTTGTGACCGATCTGGCAGAGATTGTCGATCTTGGTGCCCGCACCGATGATCGTGGGCCCGAACTTGCCGCGATCGACGCAGCTGTTGGCCCCGATCTCGACCTCCTCGCCGATCTCGACGTGGCCGACATGGGGGATCTTCCGGAGCCCGCGACCGTCCGGGGCGGGGCGGTAGCCGAAGCCGTCGCTGCCGATGACGACCCCGGCGTGCAGGATCGAGCGAGCTCCGATCACGCAGCGTTCCCGGATCGTGACGTTGGCATGAAGATGGACGCCGTCCTCGATGACCGCATCCGCGTAGATCCGGGCGCCGGACTCGATGCAGGCGTCGGAACCGACGCGGCATCGGGGGCCGATGACCACGAACGGCCCCACCGTCGCGTCGTCGGCGATCGTCGCCGTCGGGTCGACCCGGGCATCGGGATGAACACCGGCGGCCGGGTGGTCGGCGAGTTCGGCGGCGGCCGACTCGATCAGCTCCAGCATCTGGATCATGGCCTGATCCGCGTCTTCGACCCGGATCACCGATCGGCTGGTCGAATCCCAGTCCCCGAGATCGAGTTCGCGGGTGACCAGCGCGACCGAGGCCTTCGAGTCCGCCCAATGCCGCGCATGACGGGCGTCGCCGATGAAGGTCAGATCACCCTCGATCGCGTGTTCGACGGTCTCGATCCCCCGGACCGCGGCATCTCCGGCGCCCTCGATGCTTCCATCGACGAGCACCGCGATCTCCGCGGCGGTCCGAGACGAGTCGAGTGCCGGGCCGAGATCGTTCACCCGCCGCTTCCGGTCGCCGCGTTCATGCGGGCGAGGAGGAGGTCGGTGATGTCGAAGGCGTCGGACGAATAGATCATCCGGCGAGCGGAGATCTGCTTCTGCATCGCTTCGGCGGTGGACGGTTCCAGCTGCGGGACCGTGTCGTCGATGATGACCATGTCGATCGGCGGCGTCTGGGCCTTGGCGAACGCCTCGACCTCGGCGCGGATCCGCTCGTAGACGGTTCGCATCGACTTCGCGCGTTCCGCCTCGACCTTGAGTCGGGCGAACTGTTCGATGGCCTGGTACTCGCTGATCGCCGATTCGGCGTCCCGGCTGGTCTTGAGCCAGGCTTCCCCGCCCTGCTCGAAGTTCTCCAGCTCGGCCTGGAGGTTCTCGATTCGTCCGCGGAGCTGGTCGAGTTCCCCGTCGTACTTGACCGCGACGGCGTCGACCCGTTCGCCTTCGGTCTTCTGGACGTCGAGGTTGTTGAAGAGTCGCTCGAGATCGACCGTGGCCACGATGGGCGGGCTGGTCGGCACGGCGAACATGACCCCGGCCGCGCCGGCGAGAAGGGCGATCGCGGCGGTGCCGGCGACGAGGATTCCGAGTCGTGATGCGTTCATGGTTCGATGGTCCGGTTGCGGGGCGATCAGGGGGCGACGATGGCGTTGTTCATGCGGACGATCACCTGATCCGAGATGTCCGTGGTGTTGGACGCGAAGAGGATCCGGCGGTTCGTGATCTGCTGCAGCACCTGGGTCTGCAGCGGGACCTGCGTGCCGGACTGCGTTCGAATCTCGCCCGCGGAGTCGTCGACGAGGACCAGCGCGAAGCCTTCGGCTTCCGCGACGCGTTCCGCTTCACGCCGGAGGTTCCGGTAGATGCTCCGCCACATCAGGGACTGCTCCCGATCGACTTCGATCGCCTTCATGTTCGCCCACTGCTCGAGGCGAAGCTGCATCAGCGCGACCTCGTCGCGGATGACCTGGCGTTCCTCGGGCGAGGAGGCGGCTTCGCTCTCGGCGAGTCGTCGTTCCATCGCCTGCTGTCGGCCGATGCCTTCCTGCTGGATCGAACCCTTGAGGGCCTCGATCTTGATCTCCCATTCGGACTTCTCGTCGATCTGCTCGAGCACCCGGGCGACGTTCACCACCGCGACCGGCGTCGGGTCCGCCTTCACCACCGCGGGGCGGGAGGCGTTCACGGACATCGTGTGGAGCAGGACGACGAGGCTCGCCACGAGGGCGGTGGGGCCGAAGAGGCGGGCGAGGCGGTTCGTTGACGTGAGTCGGTCCACGGGCATGCGACGGAACTCCGAGGGAGGAATGGGCGATCGATTGATGGTGGATTGTACGGATCCCCGACGACCCGGGGGGGTGGGCGGACGATCCCTCGTGGCGATTCAGAAGGGGAGGGCCGCGCTGAAACTGAACACCTGGCGTTGGTCGTCGGCCTGCTTGACCAGTGGGAAGCCGAAGTCGAAGGCGAGGGGGGCGGGTCCCAGGATCGGCAGGTACAGCCGGACCCCGAGGCCGACCGAGACCCGGTAGTCCTCGAATCCCGGGGTATCGGTGACCGTGCCGGAGTCGACGAACACCACGCCGGCGAAACTGTCACCGACGAGCGGCACCTCGTACTGGGCGCCGGCGAAGAAGAGCCAGTCGCCGCCGATCGGATCGAAGTCGCCGTTTCCGGCGGGATTCTGGATGGTCCGGTCGGACTTCGGACTGATGGTCCGGAACTCGAATCCACGGAAGGTCTGACCGCCGAGGTAGTACTTCTGGAACGTCGGGGCGTTGCCCTCGAAGATCCAGGAGACGTCGGCCTGCAGGCTGAGGACGTGCTTGCGACCGAGGAAGTCCTCGTAGAGGGTGAGGAAACTCGCGAGTTCCACGTTGAAGGCCCAGTAGTCGACGGTCTCCGGTTCGGAGAACCCCGGAGTCGTCTTTCGATCGATGCTCAGCGGGATCGCCTTGGTGAGGCTGATCTGCAGCGCGGACCCCTTGGCGGGGCGGAAGGGATCATCGACGGTGGTTCGGCGGAGCGAGCCGGTGAGCGTCACGAAGCGATCGGGGCCTCGATCGTCGAAGACGGCGAGCGGTGTCGACGGATCGAAGTCGGTCAGTTCCACCTGCTGCAGGGACGCCGCGAGGTTGCCGACCCAGACATCGCCCAGTCGCTGGCCGAGATTCCCACCGGCCACGAACCGTTCCTCGGTGTACTGGTTGAAGATTCGATTGCGGTACGAACCGGAGAACTGGGCGGAGACGTTCGATTCGAAGAGATGCGGTTCGGTGAGGGAGATGGAGAACTGACTCACCTCGGTGCCGGGGGCGACGGTGATGTCGAACGACTGTCCCGCCCCGCGGAACGCCCGCCCGCTGATCAGTTCCTCGGCGGTGAGCGGCCAGTCGGCGATGTCGAAGTTGGTCTGCCGGAAACTGAACTCGCCGAAGATTCCGCTGTCGGATCCCAGTCCGGCACCGAAGTTGAAGGAGCCGGTGTTCCGTTCCTTGACCTCGATGATGATGTCACGCACCCGCGGGGCGTCGGGCGTGGGCTGCTGGATCGAGATCCGGGCTTCGTTGAAGAGCTGCGTCCGTTCGATCGCGATGCGGGCCTCTTCGGTCAGCGTGCCGTCGAGCGGGCGTCCCGGCCGGACCTTCACGAGGCGGCGGATGACCTTGTCCTTGGTGAGGAAGTTCCCCTGGATCATGATCAGGCCGGCGGTCGATGCGCGGCCCTCGACGATCTGGATGATCATGTCGACCTCGGCCTGCTCGCCCACGCGAAGGCTTCTGGCCGTGGCCCGGGCGTCGACGTACCCCATCTGCAGGTAGGCGTCCCGGATGGCGTCGATCGTGGCGTCGACCTTGGGGCGCTCGTAGGGATCGCCGGGCCGCAGATTCGCCAGGGCGAGGAGCTGCTCGTTCGAGAACACGTCGAGTGGGGAGTCGACGCCGCCGCTCGCCGCGATCTCGATCTCGCGGAGACGATACTGACGGCCTTCGTCGATCACGAAGACGACCTTGGCCTCCTTCGAATCGGGACCGAGCATCACGCGGCTGTCGACGCGGACGTCGATCCAACCCCGGTCCTTGTAGAAGCGGTCCAGCGTCGCGACGTCGTCGATCAGGATGTTCGGATCGAGTTCGCCCTTGCGGAAGAAGAGGATCGCCGGTTTGGTCGCGATCCTCGATCCGAGGATGTTCGCGGGATAGTTGCGATTCCCGACGAACTCGATCTCCTTGATCCGGACCCGGGGGCCCTCGACGATGATGAAGATCAGGATCCCATCCTCGCTGAGCCTCGAGTCGTCGACCGAGATCTCCGCGAGATAGTGACCCTTGGTCCGGTAGAGATCCTTGATGCGGAGCAGGGACTGTTCGACGAGGAAGTCGTCACGAGGCCCGCCGGCGTAGAGGGGGATCTGGCTCCGGAGTTCCTGGTCGGAGACGAGGGTGTTGCCCACCGTCTGGACGTCTCGGATGATCGCCTGTTCGGTCACCCGGTAGATGACCTTGACGCTTCCGTCGGGAAGCAGCACCGCGTCCGCGGTCACGGTCTGGAACTGGCCGAGTCGATACAGCGTCGCGACGTCGTCTCGAAGCGAGCCCGCCTCGAAGGGCTGGCCCGACGCGGTTCGGATGTTGTTCTGCACGAGTCGGATCTCGACCCGCTTCAGTCCCTTGAACTCGACTTCCGCGATCGGTCGGTCGGCGAACGTCTCGTCGTCGATGTCCTGGGCGGACGCGGACGGGTCGGCGGCGAGGAGCGCGGTCAGCAGCAGGGCGAGCGTGAGGCTCCGGACGAGCGTGAGGATCCGGACCGGCACCTCGATCGGGACGACGAACCCGCCCCACGATCGTGGGGCCGTGCCTGGTCGGCGGAATGTCGAGGGGCCCGTCTGCATGAACCGTGCAGAATACCCCGGTGGCCATGGAGACGCCCCGTCGAGCCGCCGTGAAGGCGGTTCGACGGGGCGGTCGATCACCGGTCCGTCCGCCCTCGGGCGATCACGGATGCTCGGTGGTTCGAGCGGTGGTCAGATCAGGATCGAGAGCAGCAGCCCGATTCCGGTGGCGGCCATGGCCAGCCGGAAGAAGACGTCGCGTTCGGAGCCTTGCGTCGTTCTGGTGGTGGTCTTGGTGGGCATCGTTCTTCCTCCTCGGGTCCCTGGAACCGTGCCGCCGATTGCGACGGAAAGAGCGTCGAATCCAGACATCGCGATGCAAGCCGGGATCCATCGATCCGTGGCTTCTCCGCCGGCACGACCGGCACGATCCGCAGAATCGGAAGTGACTCGGTGATCTCCGGCAGGTGGCGGCGGACACTTCGCACCGCTACCGTGCGGAGATGGCCTCCAACACCACCGCAACGCGTTCCCCGCTCCACGACTTCCACGTCCAGCACGGGGCGAAAATGGTCGATTACGCCGGCTGGGAGCTTCCGCTCCACTACGGTTCGATCGGGGACGAACACGTCTGGACCCGGACCAGCGGCGGCCTCTTCGACGTCTCCCACATGGGGCGGCTCCGGATCTCCGGAAGGCATGCGCGTCGCTTCCTCGATCGGGTCTGCACCCGGCTGGTGCGGGGCATGGCCGTCGGACAGTGCCGGTACGGCCTGATCTGCAACGAGACGGGTGGATGTCTCGACGACGTCCTCGTCTACTGCTTCGCCGACGACGACTACATGGTGGTGTGCAACGGGGCGAACCGGGCCAAGATCGTCGCCCACTTCGAGCGGGTGAAGGCGGAGGAGAGCCACACCTTCAAGATGGTCGATCAGACCGAGTCGACCTGCATGGTCGCGATCCAGGGCCCCAGGGTGATGGAGCTCCTCGGGACGGTCTCGACCGAGGTGCCGACCCTGAAGCGATATCGCTTCACCGTGAAGAACGTCCTCGTGATGAAGATCATCGTGAGTCGGACCGGCTACACGGGTGAAGACGGCGTGGAGGTCATCCTCGGCGCGAAGTTCGCGAAGCAGGCCCTCGGCATGCTGCTCAAGGACGTCGGCGCCGACGACGCCGCCGTCCGGCCCGTCGGTCTCGGGGCCCGCGACAGTCTTCGGATGGAGGCGGGCATGCCCCTCTACGGACATGAACTCGACGAAGCGACGGATCCGCTCTCCGCCGGTCTCGGCTTCGCGGTGAAGCTCGACAAGGGCGAATCGGACGCCCAGGAGGGCCGGTTCATCGGACAGGATGCGTTGCAGAAGATCGCCGAGGCGGGACCGACCCGGAAGCTCGTGGGCCTCGCCCTCGAAGGCCGACGAAGTCCGCGCCAGGGAATGGCGGTCCTCGATGGTGATCGACCGGTGGGGGTCGTGACCAGCGGTTGCCCGAGTCCGACCCTCGGACACCCGATCGCGATGGCCTACGTTCCCGCCGAGATGGCGACGTCGGGCGAGACCGTCCGGATCGATCTCGGAGGCGGGACCGACGCGAAGATCGTCGACCTTCCCTTCTACAAGCGTCCGTCCTGAGCCTTCGCCGATCGGTTCAGGTGTGCGAGGCGTCGCCGACGAGCTCCCCCGGAACACGGAATGCAACGCGGGCCCGATCCGAGGATCGGGCCCGCGATTCGTATCTGCTGGTTCGCCGGGGGCCGAGGGCCCGCGGTCGGGTCAGTTGACCCCTGTCCGGGAACGGCGTGAGGACCGTTCGTGGTCGTCGAATCCGACGGCGTCCGCGATCGAGCGGAGGAACCGGCCCGGGCGATCATCCATGAGCTGCGACTGGAGTCGCCGGAGCGCCTCCATCTCGATCTGACGCACGCGTTCCCGGGTGAGTCCGACCTCCCGGCCGATCTCCTTGAGGGTGAGCGGCGGCTGGCCTTCCAGACCGAAGCGGAGTCGGATGACGCGGGCGTCCCGCTCGTCGATCGACTCGAGAAGCTTGAGGACCATCGCGAATTCCTCGCGATGCTCGCTTTCCGCCTCGGGTTCGGCGTTTCGGGAATCGGGGCACATCTCCGCGAAGTCGGCGGCTTCGCCGTTGATTCCGGTCGGTGCCTGGTTGCCGGTCGAGACCGCCTTCATGGCGCGACGAATCGCTTCGATCTTCCGATCCGGAATCTGCAGGGCGGCACCCATTTCGGCGTTGCTCGGCTGTCGACCCAGCTCTTCTTCGAGCCGTGCCGCGGTCTGTCGCCACTTTCCGATCAGGTCGACCATGTAGGCCGGAATGTGGATCGGCTGGGNCGCGTTGACCAGCATTCGCTTGATCGACTGCTTGATCCACCACGAGGCGTAGGTGCTGAACCTCGCGCCCTGTGCCGGATCGAAGCCTTCCACCGCCCGAATGAGGCCGATGTTCCCTTCCTCGATCAGATCGAGGAGTGGAAGCCCGCGATTCGAATAGTTCTTGCTGATCGCGATCACCAGGCGAAGGTTCGCCTTGATCATCCGATCCTTGGCTTCCGGACAGCTGTCGTTGACGATCAACCAGCCGAGATCCTTCTCCTCCTGGGCGGAGAGCAGGTTGATCCCGTTGATTTCGCGCAAATACAACTGGAGCTCTGTGTGAACAGCG